>CBDUOH010000004.1:0-51107 GCA_965368815.1 uncultured Acidimicrobiia bacterium | reverse complement strand
TACGACAGGTTGCCCGCAGTGTCAAGGGAGACATGCGGGGCGGAACCTAACGGATATGCGCGGCAAATCCCTCGCGCATCCGGTCGACCACCCGTTCCCAGGTGAACTCGGCGACGACGAAATCGCGTCCCGCCGCACCCATCCGACGGGCCGCTGACGGGTCATCGAGGAGGGTTGCGAGATGTCGTGCGATGTCGGGAGCCGATGTCGCTACGAACCCAGTCCGACCCTCCTGCACGGTTTCGGGGGAGCCACCGGAATCACCTGCGATCACCGGCAGACCGGACGCTGATGCTTCGAGAAAGACCAGCCCGAGTCCTTCGACCTCAAGCCCTCCGAGTCGTGACCGGCACGGCATGACGAATACGTCCATTCCCCGATACAGCTCAGCCAGATCCTCCCACGGCACGTCGACTGCGAAACGGGTCGTGATTCCCAGCGATGCCGCCTTCTTGCGGAGCCGCCCCTCAGTGCGCCCTTTCCCGACAAGCAGTACTTCAACCTCCCGATCGAGCATCGCCGCTGCCTCGAGTACCCGTTCCTGCCCTTTGCGGGGCACGAACCGACTGACACAACCGATCACCGGCACGCGATTGGACGGCGGATGTTCCGCAGGCGTGAACGTATCGATCTCGACGCCCGCGCCCATGAACACACACGGTGCACCGGCGAGCCGCTCGACCTTGTTGGCGGTGAACCTGCTGACAGCGAACCTCACATCTGCCTTGGCAAGGGCCCGCCCGAGCCGTCCGCCCACGAGAGGGAGCGCACCCGGAATCGTGATCTCGGCTCCGTGACTCAGGACACCGAACGGGATGTCGAACTCCTCCCGAATCCCGGGCCCGAGTGAAGTGAGTGGGTGTGGAGCACCGAACAGCACCGCATCGGGTCGGAATCGATCCACGACGTCGCTGACCCGCCGGCGGACCGAGGGGGTCGGCAGCATCCAGGCGCGTGCGCCCCGGGTCACGCCCTCTTCCCCTGCCTCGGCGCCGGGGTCGCTCGGTGCAAACACATGGACGGGATCGGGATATGCATCGACAAGGTTCCGCAGGTACATCTGGATCCCGCCCGGTTTCGGCGGATAGTCGTTGGTGATGACCAGAAGACGCATTCGGCTACGCCTCGAGGTGTGGCGCGACGTTGAACGACTCGAGGAACATGGACGACCCGGTCATGAGGAAGCTCGACATCGCGGTGTTGTGCGGAATAGCGATCTTCCCCCGACCTGCGTTCTTGATGCCAAGGACGTTGACCGCAAGGGCCCTGATCGCCGCGCCATGTGAGACGGCTGCGTACGGCTCGGATCCGACGGTTGCGGCGAGTCGCTCGGCTGTGGCACGCATCCGGATCCCCGCACCGACCAGCGATTCGCCGGTACCGCCCCTGGGTAGGTGATCGGTGTCCCCGCTCTCATATGCCTGGATGTCGTCCGAATACTGTTGCGCGATCTGTTCGGTGGTCAACCCCTCCCACGCTCCGAACGACATCTCGACCAATCCTTCGTCCTTGGTGACCGTTGCGTTGACTTTCGATCCGATGATCTCGGCGGTCTGGCTCGTTCGCTTCATCGGTGAACTGAACAACGACCGCACCGCAGGAACATACGCCGCAGCAGCCATGGCTTGTTGTTGTCCGAGTTCGGTGAGCGTGGTGTCCGTGCTTGCATCCCAGGTTCCGGCAACGTTCCCGTGACTCTGCCCGTGGCGCACAAACGTGAGCTTCCGACCCTCGGGGCCGAACTGTGCCCGAGGTTCTTCGATATGGGTCGCATCGTTGAAGGTGGTGATCGTTCGGGCTCCCGAGCTGTGGATCGTGACCTTCGAAATCCCCGTGTTGTGGGACGGGATCATCGATCCACCACCCCCGACTCCGGCGATCGTCCCGAGTAGATCCCAGATGACCCCTCCGTGGGCGACGACGACAGCGTGCCCACCGTCGTCGAGGTCGCTGATGACCTGTTCGAATGCTGCGTTCACTCGGCGTGAGAACAGTGACAGCTGTTCGCCCCCGCCAGGCGCAACATCCTCCCAGCGCAAGAATGCCTGCCACTCGTCGGGATAGCGCTCAGCTATCTCAGAAGACGTGAGACCCTCCCAGATCCCCACACCGAACTCGCGGAATCCAGGGGTCGGGATACCGCCGCCGAGTGCTTGCGACGTTTCCATCGTGCGCGGCATGTCCGAGGAGTAGACAACCGTCGGTGACCAGGACCGAACCCGCTCGGCGAGCCGCTCGATCTGGATCTTCCCACGCGCGGAGATCCCCGAGTCCGTGTTGCCCTGCCACCTCTGCTCGGCGTTGGCGTTGGTTTCGGCGTGCCTGATCAGCGTGACGGTCTTGGCCACATGACCTCCCCTGGATCGCACCGTAGGCTAGGTGGATGCATGGAGTTCAAAACATCGCAATCAGCATCCTTGGAGCCGAGGCGAACCTGCCTGATGGCAGCGGTGGAGAGTGGGTCGTCTGGGTGCTCATGGCTGCAGCCATCGTTGCCCTGTGGCTCATGATCCGCAACACGCGCAAGAAGGCCTACCGCGACTACTGGGACCGCAAACGCCAAGAGGACGAGCGGAGACGAAATGATCCCGACATGAAGGACCCCGGCGACCTGTGATCGGGCGGGGTTCCTTCGCTGGTGGTCCAAGAATCGGCTTCAATTCGACGACTGTGTACGCGACCCACCGGTAGAATCTGGCGCTACCAAGGTGGGGTGATTGACCGAGTCGGCAATTGAGATCCGCGCGCTGCGCAAGGTGTACACAGGGCTCCGTGGGGGGTCCACCGTTGCCATCGAGTCGCTCGATCTTGATGTTCCCAAGGGTGGCGTGTTCGGTTTTCTCGGACCCAACGGCGCTGGCAAGACGACCACCATCCGCTGCTTGCTCGGACTGGTCACCCCCACAGCCGGTGCCGTCCGGTTGCTCGGCACGGATACAACGGACGATCTCTCGGCGGTCATGGACAGGGTCGGCGCTCTTGTCGAGTCGCCGAAGTTCTCCCCCGGGTTCTCGGGAAGACTCAACCTTGAACTTCTTGCCTCGATGCGCGGGTTGGGGACCGATGCCGTCGGGAAGGCGCTCCACGAGGTCGGATTGGCAAGCCGCGCCGACGACAAGTACGGCGCGTACTCGCTCGGGATGAAGCAACGCCTCGCCGTCGCAGGCGCGATCCTCAAGAATCCGGAGCTTCTGGTGCTCGACGAACCGGCGAACGGCCTCGATCCCGCCGGCATCAAGGACATGCGGGAGCTGATCCGACGCTACGGAGCGTCGGGATCGACCGTGCTGGTTTCGAGTCATCAACTCGCCGAGGTGCAGCTGATGTGTGATTCGGTCGCCATCGTCAACCGCGGGCGGCTCATCGCGTCCGGGCGCGTGTCCGACGTGCTGGCGAACGGTGGCGGAACGCTGCTGGTCACCATCGACGACGCCCCGGGGGCACTCGATGTTCTCACTGCGGCAGGTTTCAGTGGCCGACTGTCCGCCGATCCCGACGCGCTCATCGTCGAGGCCGGCAGTGACAACGCAAGCGAGGTCACCCGGGTACTCGCATCCGCCGGAAGGTTCCTGCGCGGGCTGCGCTTGGAGTCGGCCAACCTCGAGTCCATCTTCCTCGACCTCACCCAAGACCACGAGGAGGACTCGTGAAGCAGCTCGTTGCCATCGAGTGGCGCCGAATGTGGTCGCGGCGCATGCCGTGGATGGTGATGCTGCTCGTCGGCTCCGCCATGGTCGTGTCGGGGGTCGCAAACTTCGCCACATCCAGCGCTGAACCGCCTGACACGTCGGAGATCGACGAGGTGCTGGCCAACGACATCGCACAATGCCGGCTGTACTCCGTCGATGAGTGGAATCGCTTCGACGAGGGCGCACTCGTCGACGCCGACCCCGGGTACCTGGAGTACCTGGGTTCGTTTCCGACCGCAGAGGCATATGCCGACGAGGCCTGCAATCCGATGAATTTCGGATACGCGTTCGAGGACGGCCGCTTCTGTGTCGTGTCGCTCTACGAGCCGACGGTGCAGTACCGCCAGGGCTGCCCTGATCTGGACGCAGCACAGGTATCCGAATACATCGAGCGGACCATCATGGTCAACGACGTCGAGTACCGTTCTGCGAGACCCATGGCCAACGGCATCATCCCGGTGATGAGCCTGATGCTGTTTGCACTTGCCGCCGTCATCGGTGCATCGTTCATAGGGGCCGAATACGCTGCGGCGACGATTGAGACGACGCTGCTGTGGGAACCGAGGCGCAAACGCGTTCTCACCGCAAAACTTGTCGTGGCAGCGATCACCGCGTTCCTGATCCATGTGTTCCTGTTGTCGGTGCTCACGGTCTCGCTGCTCCCGGCGGCACTGTGGCGAGGATCAACGGCGGGCGGGGACTCGGAGTTCTGGTTCGGCTTGGTGGGCGGCATTCTGCGAGGCGGGGTTGCCGCCGCTGCCGTTGCCCTGATAGCGCTCTCGATCTCGACGATCACCCGTGCCACGGTCGGTGGCGTTGTCGCACTGATCGGCTACATCGCCATCAGTCCATCGATCGCCTACACACTCCTGAAGAGCTACCGGCCGTTCGACCTCACGGAGAACCTGACCGCATTCGCGAACGGCGGTGAGGTCGGCAGGTTCATCACCAATGACGAGGGGTACCTCGAAACGGTCTTCTCGCACAGCGGCACCGTGGCGCTGGCGGTCATAGCCGTGTATGCGATCCTCGCAATGGCTGCCGCCACCGCAGTCTTCAGCCGCCGCGACATCGACTGATCACCGGGTCGAACAGCATCGGGTTGGCCGCGGCCCGGTACGAATCGCCGCAACGCAAAGAGCCGCCGGTTGCCCGACGGCTCCTGCAAGGACTCTCGAGCGGGTGGGCGCCTAGAGGATCCCGCCTGCACTGACGAACGCTGATGCAAAGATCAACGACACGATGGTCATGACCTTGATCACAATGTTCATGGCTGGGCCCGATGTGTCCTTGAACGGGTCACCGATGGTGTCACCGACGACCGCCGCTTTATGGGCATCTGAGCCCTTGCCCCCGAATGCACCAGCTTCGATGAACTTCTTGGCGTTGTCCCACGCACCACCGGCGTTGGCCATGTAGATGGCCAGCAGGAAGCCTGAGATCAATGCTCCGGCGAGCACGCCGCCAAGCATCTCGACGGAGATGAAACCGACCACAAGCGGGAATACGACAGCGAGGGCGCCGGGGATGATCATCTCGCGCAGTGAAGCCTTCGTCGAGATGTCCACGCACTTGGCGTACTCGGGCTTGACACCGGGCTTGCCTTCGCGGAGACCTGGGATCTCTCGGAACTGGCGACGGACCTCCTCGATCATCTGGAACGCTGCACGTCCTACAGCCTGGATCGTCATGGCTGCGAAGAGGTACGGGAACATCGCCCCGAGGAACAGACCGACAGCAACCTTGATGTCGAGGATGTCGAAGCTCTCGACTCCGACAGCCTTTGAGAAGGTGAAGAACAGGGCAAGGGCGGTAACCGCTGCGGAGGCGATGGCGAAGCCCTTGGCCACTGCTGCGGTGGTGTTGCCGAGGGCGTCGAGTTGATCCGTCGCTTCACGGACCTCCGGATCGAGTTCTGCCATCTCGGCGATGCCGCCTGCGTTGTCCGCGATCGGACCGTATGCGTCCACCGACACGGTGATGCCCAGGGTCGCGAGCACGCCGATCGCGGCGATGGCGACACCATAGATGCCACCTTCGTCGACGGCGAGATCACCCGCCCAGTAGGCGGCACCCATTCCGAGGGCCACGACGATCACGGAATACGCAGCCGACTTCTTGCCTTCGGCGATCCCCGCGAGCGTGACGGTCGCTGGACCGGTCTCGGCCTGTCGTGCGATCTCTTTGACCGTCTTGTAGTGGTCCGACGTGAACCATTCGGAGATCTTGCCGACGAAGAGTCCGACGACCAGGCCGACGATGACCGCAACGAAGAAGCCCCACGGGTTGTCGACACCTTCGACCCCGTTGAACATCACGGGCGTCAGGATCGCCACACCGACAACGGTGATCGCGGCTGCTGCCCACGTCCCCATGTGGAGCGCCCTGGCGAGGTCGTCGCCCTTCGGCTTCACGAGGAACGACCCGATGATCGAAGCCCCCATGCCGATTGCGGCAATCATGAGTGGGTAGAAGATGGTGTGTGGGACGAATGCCTTGCCGGCAAAGACGATCGAGGCAAAGGCAATCGGAGCCACGAGCGAGCCGACGTATGACTCGAAGAGATCGGCTCCCATGCCGGCGACATCGCCGACGTTGTCTCCCACGTTGTCAGCAATCGTGGCCGGGTTCCGGGGATCGTCCTCGGGAATGCCGGCCTCGACCTTACCGACGAGGTCGGCACCGACATCGGCTGCCTTCGTGTAGATCCCACCACCAACACGAGCAAACAATGCGATCGACGATCCGCCGAGGCCGATCGCGGTCACGATGTCGACCCAATCGGGGTCTTCGAGGATCTCAGCGAAGAACCAGATGCCGAGGGAGAACCCGAGCAGACCGAGACCTGCGACGGTGAATCCCATGACCGCGCCGCCACGGAAGGCGACAGGAAGCGCTCCAGCCGTCCCACCGGTACGTGCAGCCTCGGCTGTCCTGGCATTTGCGGCCGTTGCGATCCGCATGCCGATGAATCCGGCGAGTGCGGACAGTGCCGCTCCGAAGACATAGGCAACCGCACCCCAAGGGCGACCCCAATCGAGCAGAGCAAAGATGAGCACCGCCATGATCGCGACGAAACCGGCGATGGCCAGGTACTCGCGGCGCATGAACGCCATCGAACCTTCGCGGATGGCGACCATCAGCTCGGTCATTCGCTCGTTTCCGGGTGAGACAGCAAGCACCTGACGCCCGTACAGGGCCGCCAAGAGCAGTGCTGCGACACCCATGCCGATGGCGATGTACAGCCATAGGTCGGGACTAGCCACAGAAATCACTCCTGTTGTGGAAGGGGGTTCTAAACCGGCGGCAGTATATCGAGAACCCGCGACCTCACGCATCCGTGGTCCGGCGACATCAAACCCGCTCCAGCGAGCCGCGACCTCGGACCGGGATCGGACTCACCCGGGATCAGCGACGCCATACCTCGGGGTTGAAGAGAATCAGGATGGGGAGGATCTCGAGGCGACCGACGACCATGAGCGTCGACAGGACCCACTTGCTCAGGCCGGGGAACCCTGCATAGTTGCCGGTGGGACCGATGTCACCGAGTCCCGGACCGACGTTGCCGAGCGACGACGCGACAGCCGTCACCATCGTGATCATGTCGGTACCGGCGTTCGACAGAGCGCCGATGATCGCGATCACGAAGACCCCGGTCATGAAGGAGAACATGTAGAGCAAGAAGAACGTCTGAACAGTCTCGACAACGAGGTCGGGAACGGCATCCTTGCCGACACGCGTCACGAACACCCCTCTGGGATGGATGAGGCGACGAACATCGGTGCGCGACGCACCCGACAGGATCAACAGCCGGTCAGATTTGATGGCGCCTGACGTGGACCCTGCCATGCCACCGACGAACATGAGGCCCACGATCATGACCCCGAGCGCGGGCGACCACAAGACGAAATCGGCGGTGCCGTACCCCGTCGTGGTGATGATGGTCAGCGACGTGAAGACCGCGTCGCGGATCGTGAGGACGACCGACCCTCCCCAGGTCCCGATGGTCATCAGCACGGCAGCAATCACAACGATTCCCAGGTACACCCGCAGTGGCGCCGACTTGAAATACGCCATCCGGTCGCGCCTGACGATCTTGTAGTGCAGGGTGAAGGACATCCCGGCAAGCAACATGAAGACGATCACGACCCACTGCGAATAGGACGAGTACGCCCCGAGCGAGCCCGCATTTGTGCTGAACCCGCCGGTGGACAGGGTGGTGAACGAGTGGTTGATGGCCTCGAACAAGGTCATCTCGCCGAACCACAGCAGCAGCGCCTCGATCGCGGTCAGGGCGGCATACACGTACCAGAGCCGCTTCGCGGTTTCGGAGAATCGGGGCGTCAGGCGGTCGGGATTGGGCCCTGGCGACTCGGCCCTTGCGAGCTGGACCGCCCCCATGCCGAGCAGCGGGAGAATCGCTACGGAGAGAACGATGATCCCCATGCCTCCTATCCACTGCGTCAAGGAACGCCAGAACAAGACGCCATGGGACAACAGGGCGGGATCCGACAGGATCGACGCACCGGTCGTCGTGATTCCTGCGGCAGACTCAAAAACGGCGTCGTTGATGTTCGTGATGGCACCGCTGAACAGGTACGGCAGCGATCCGAACATCGCGAGTGCAATCCATGCAAGGCCGACACTCGCGAACCCTTCTCGTGTGCTCAGTTCACCCGGCCGGTCGTACTTGCGCCACAAGGCAAAACCGAAAAGCGTGGTGACCACGGCCGCCCCGAGCAGCCCGGGAATCTGATCCCACTCCCGGTACAGGAGGCTGACAGCGACAGGTCCCATCATCGAGACCCCGATGGCGCCGATCACGGCCCCAACGACGTGCAACAGATGACGCAACGACATGGACGTCAGCCCGAGAGGTGTTCGGCGGCGGCTATGGCTTCGGGCAGTGCCATGACGATCAGATGGTCCCCGACCTCGATGCGTGTGTCGCCCCGCGGGACGAATGATTCATCCCCGCGCTGGACACCACCGATGATGAGGGAATGCGGCAACTTGAGTTCCATGAGGGTCTTGCCGACGGCATAGGAATCCGCTCCGACCTCGAGCTCGATCGCCTCGGCATCCGAGTCCGAAAAGGTCGCCACCGTGTGGATCGCGCCACGGCGGACGAATCGAAGGATCTCATCGGCAGCTGAGAGGCGTGAGCTGACCGTCGCATCGATGCCGACCCCTGCACCGAGCCCCATGAGCTCGGTGTTCGAGAACCGCGCTATCACCTCGCGTGCACCAAGGTCCTTGGCGATCATGCCTCCGAGCACGTTCTCGCCGTCCCACCCGGTCAGGGCCATGACGGTGTCTGCGCTTCCTGCGCCCTCGGATTCGAGGAGCTTCCTGTCCGAGGTGGATCCGCACACCGTCACAACCTTCGGATACTTCGTGGCGATCAGTTTGCAGCGGTCCATGTCCGGTTCGATCACTGTCGTGTGGACTCCGCGAGCGGACAGCAGACCCGCCGTGAGGCGTGCAAGGCGGGTACCCCCGAGGATGATCACCTTTTCGGCTGGCCGCGATGACAGGCCGAGCCACTTGTACGCCTTCTCGGCGCTGTCTGTTCTCGCCATCATCAGGACGTGATCGCCCTCGTCGAGTGTCGTGTCCCCGCGCGCGATGATGGTCTTGTGCCCCTGGATGACTGCTACGACGAGCCAGTCCCATCCCTCGACCGTGTTGCGGAGATCCGCAAGGGTTCCACCGATGATGGCAGCCCCTTTGCCGACGTAGCCGCCGATGAGCACGAGATCACCGTTGCCGAAGCGGATCATCTCTGCCACCTCGCCACCAGATGCAAGCGCGACCAGCTCGCGCGATGCTGCCGCATCGGGATCGATCACCAGATCCACGCCAAGCGCTTCGACTTCTGCCTTGAGATGAGGATCCTCGACGCGGGCGACTTTGTATGGGATGCCGAGTCTGGTGCCTGCAGCGCAGGCGAGGACGTTGACCGCATCAGAGGAACTCACAGCGATCAGCAGGTCCGCAGATTCGATTCCGGCCTGCTTGAGAGTTTCGGAAGATGCACCGTTGCCCTCGATGACCAGGCAGTCGATACGGGCTTGTGCAGCCGCTGCCACCTCGGGGTTCGACTCGATGACGACGACATCAAGCCGTTCGAGCGACAGCTTCTCTGCAAGAAACGAGCCAATGGCCCCTGCACCGACGATCACGATCCGCATAGCTCATGAGACTAGAGACGTTTCGATGACGAACTCCATATCAACCGGTGCCCCCGACGCCTCGGTCACCCGACCTCAGCAGTGCGCTCGGGTCGAACGTGGCCCTGCTCGAGGCCGTGACCGTGACCTCACCCACGACCGGGAGCCACAGCGAACGAGCGACCGTCACCGACACGGTGCGCGACGCCCACGACCGGTCCGCGACACAAACACACCTCACGAGGCGTGCGTCGTTGGCGGCGGCGTAGCGAGCTGCTTCGGCTCGGGCTGTCGATGAAGCTCCGAACGGTCTGAATGTCACGGGCGCCGAGGCGAGCGCGGCAGCATCGGCAGCCGTCGCTGCCCGTGCATAGGTTGCCGCGACCGCACCCAGACCCCCGATCACCGCAGTGAGGACCAGCAACACACCAACCAGAGCAACACCGATGACCGCGGATCCTGCCTCGTCGCTGATCGGGCCGTTCACCGCTCCACCCGCATGGACGCATGCGACGACAGTGTGACGACGAAACCTCCGAAGACCGGTGCGGCGATCCGATAAGGCACCCGGACGGAGACGGAAGCCGTTTCGCCGACGGTTGACGGCCGCGATACCGCAATTCGAGCCACGGAACCATTGTCACCGAGCGCCGCCCGGACGGCCGACACCGCACGAGACGTATCAGGCGATGCAGCTGCCTCCCGCGCTCCCTCTCTGGCCGCGTGGACGAGTTGGATCTCAGTTCTGGCCACGACGGCAACCTCGATCACGCCGAACAGGAGCATCAGGATGAGAGGCAGCACAAGTGCGAACTCGACCACGGCGCTCCCTTGCTCAAATCGCATCAGACGCTGTTCGCGACGGATATGACTCTCTGGATCACAGAGTTGAAGAACGCCGGGAGGGTGTCGGTCGTCGACGCCCACGTGATCAGCGCGAGAGCAACGATGGCAGCAGCCACGAGCACGAGGGCATATTCGGCGGTCGCCTGACCGGATTCTGATTGCATGACTGTTCCTTTCTGGTCGGCTCTGTCACAACCCGAGCCGCGTGATTCCACTGATCAGGGCCGGTGCGACGGCCACGAGGATGAAGCCCGGCAGGATCAAGAGGGCAAGGGGGAAGAGCATCGTCACGGGAAGTCGGGCGAGCCGTTCCGCTGTTGCAGCAGCGTCGATGGCGTACCCGGTTTCTGCGAGAGCACGCAGCTCGTCCGCAAGCCTCGAGCCCGAAGCTTCTGATCGCCGAGCGATCGCAATGAGGGTGGCGATGGGATCGTCATCGTCCGAACCTCCGTCATCGCGGCGAAACGTCCGGAGTCGCTGCATCATCGAGCGAGCAACGTCACCCCCGATCTCCGACGCGGCAGTGGTCAGCGCTGCATCGAACGCCACCCCCGCGGCGACACCAGCAGCGACCAACTCCACGGCGAGCAATCCGTCGGATCGCGCCAGCCGGCTCGCTCGCCGCTCGGCAGAGATGGCTCGGGACCGCCGAGTGATCCAGACACCCAGTGGTGCCGCCACCGCGAGCGGCGGAGCAACAGCGAGTCCGAGTGTCCCCGCGACAGCGAACGGTTGCACCCTCTTCGGAACGATCAGCCGAACCAGAGCCGCAGCAACCGTTCCCGTCACAATCATCCGATTGCCCGCTGCGAGAGGGTGAGCACGATGCCCATGCCCACGGCTTCGAGGATGAACCCGACCGCCATGGGTACGACAATGATGGCTCCGCCCGGCTCAGGGATTCCCCGAGCCGCGACGACGATGCCGGTCAATGCGAGGGGCGCAACACCGACGACCCATGCTGACATTCGTACCTGTGCGAGCGATGTACGCAGCTTCCTGCGATTCTCCGCATCTCGTGCAGCCCGGTCCGCGCACGAGCGCAACGCGTCTCCCACCGGGGCTCCGGTGAGTTCGGACATGGCGCACAACGAGGCGAACCGACGACCGTTGACCGGCAACACCTGCTTCATCGCGGTGCCCACTTCTGCGATGGGTGCGCCTGCCCTGCAAAGACGCCCGACCGTCCCGTACGGTTCGCCGACGTCCACGGCAACAATGGCTTCCCGGAGGGTCGCCCCAGCGGCGACCGACGAGGCGATGCGTCGCAGAAGATCGGCCTCATCGACGGAAGGGTCAGAGCGGCGTTTTCGGACCGACTCGAGCACCAAGGCCACGCCGATGATTGCCACGGTGCCCTTGACAGGAGACATGGCCACCCCAGCTGCGGCAAGCACCATCCACCACGGCAATCCGGCTCCGATGCCGACCGCAACCAGGATCCACATCACCACGTGGACACCTCCTCGAGTCCGTCGGGCGCCACGCGATGGATTGATCTCACGACTCTCCGGCGTTCCCGCCGGCCGACATGAACCACGAGATCGAACGCCGACAGGATCTGTTGCCTGACCGTCGTAGGGGATACCGCCACGCCGAGTTGGGCAGCGAGGACTTCGAGGCGATCGAGCGCCGAAGAGGGACTGTTGGCGTGCAACGTCGACATCGAGCCTGCGTGACCGGTGTTCATCGCCTGGATCATGTCAGCGGCCTCGGGGCCCCTGACCTCCCCCACGATGATCCGATCCGGCCGGAGACGGAGGGCATACTTGAGCAGTGACCTGATCGTGATCTCACCGCTCCCCTCGACGTTGGGAGGGTGCGCCTCAAGGCGAACCACATGTCCGGAGAAGCTGAGCTCGGCTGCGTCCTCGATCGTCACAATCCGTTCTCCACGGTCAATGGTGGCAGCGAGCAGGTTCAGGATCGTCGTCTTCCCCGCGCCGGTTCCACCGACAACCAGGATGTTGGACCTGGCGACCACGGCCTCCGAAAGCATCTCTGCCCCAGACGCCGGTATCGCCCCCCGGGCCACCAGGTCGCCGAGATCATCGACTGCCTGGATGAAGCGCCGGATCGCAACCACCGGACCATCGACGGACGCGGGCGGAATGATCGCGTGCAATCGTGATCCATCGGCGAGCCTGGCGTCGACAGCGGGAACGGCTCGATCCAACCGAAGTCCGAGGGGGGCAATCGTCCTGCGAACCGCTGCCACAAGGGCCTTGTCGGAACCGAATGTGACATCGACTCTTTCGAGCACACCGTCGCGCTCGACCCACACCTCTGTGGCACCATTGACGAGAACATCAGATACACCTGGATCGCGCAGAATCGGTTCAAGCGGCCCGAGGCCGACGATGGCGTCGGTCGCATCGTGGATCACCCTGTGTGGTGCCAATGGTGCCTCGGTGGGTTTCACGGCCGCTGCGGCTCGCACAACGGATTCCCTGGTCAGGGGTACGTCGGAGCGAACGATCGAAGCAACGATGCGATCGACGTCGTTCACGGCGATCCCCACAACTTCGCAAGCGCCCTCAGCCATCGTGATCGGATCGGTACGTTCTCGAGCCTTGTCAGGGCGTGCAGTGTCGACGGCGTCGGTCGCGGCAGGATGAACGCACCCTCGGGTGGTTGCACGCCGAGGCCGAGGTCCTGATAGATCGAACGATGGCCGCGTCGGCTCGCAAAGGGTCCCGGTAGGAGCGGGAGAATGGCAACCGCGCTGTCGGGAGGCTCGGACCTCGGATCGCAGCGAAGCACCACGTTGGGCCACGTCCGAGTGAGCGCCCGCACGATCTCCGCGGCGTCACCGATCGCCACGCCGCCGTTCGGAAGGATGCTCGTCCCGTTCCGCTCCGGCTTGAGTTGGGCTGCGGTCGGACCATCGGTGGCGAGGTCGGCGAGCGTGAACGGCGAGTCATACGAGGGGCCGATGGGGTCGAGATCGATGACGAGAGATGGGGGGCGCGAAACGGCGAGTCCAAGGGGAGCAAGCACACTGAGCAGGTGGTCGGTGTCGGACCAAAGAGCGACGACGGACAGATGAACCTCCTCGTGCAGGAGGGAAGTGTCGTCACCGTATCAGCTGGTTTCGATCGATTGAAGGTGTGCGTGCGACATGGGAACGGGATGAATGGCTCACGGGGCAATCGTTGGCGGCCGATACAATCCGTGTCATGACCGAAGCAGCATTTTTCGACCTCGACAAGACGATCATCGCCGGATCGTCGACACTTGCGTTCGGCAAGCCGCTGTACAAGGCAGGCTTTCTCCAGCGCAAGACGCTCGTGCGCCTCGGGATCGCACAGATGTCCTACATGCTGTTCGGCGCCGACGAGGACGATTTGGACCGCGCCCGCAACGAAATGCTCGACCTTGTGTCGGGGTGGCACAAGGCCGAGATCGATGCGATCGTCGCCCAGACCCTCGATGAGGTCATCGAACCACTGGTATTCGCCGAAGCACTGTTCCTGATCGACGAACATCAACGTTCCGGCCGCGAGGTGTATGTCGTGTCCGCGAGCCCTGAGGAATTCGTTCGACCAATCGCACGCATGGTCGGGATCGAGAACGTCATCGCCACGAAGATCCGCACCGATGGGCTCGGACGTTACGTCCCGGAACTCGAGCAGTACGTCATGGGCCCGGGCAAGACACTCGCCATGAAGCGGGCGGCCGAACGCGACGGCATCGACCTCGACAAGTCATTCGCCTATACCGACAGCTACACCGATCTGCCCATGCTCGAGATCGTCGGAAACCCCGTGGCCGTGAACCCGGAGAAGGAGCTCAGGGAAACAGCGACCGAACGTGGGTGGAGCATTCTTGAGTTCCAGCGTCCCGTCAGCCTCGGCCCAAGGGTTCCTGCTCCGCCGAAGAAGGCATGGGTCGCAGCGGGCGCGGGGGCAGCAGCGCTCGGTGCCGCTGCGTTCTACGCGGCAACCCGGAAGCGGTCCTAGACGCAGCCATCGACGGCTTGATCAAATGGCGTGTGACCGCGTTCCGCGTCACCATCACTGTGGTTCCGATGCATCCTCGCCCTGGGCCTTCGCGGCCTTCCGAGCCTGACGCTGGGCCACGCCTTCGGCGCGAGCTGCCTCGATCTTGTCGGTCGTGAGTTTCGGGGCCGCCCAGAAGAACATGATGAGCGCCGCCACCGCCGCTACGAAGTACGGAAGTCTCAATGACGTCGAGCGCGACAGCCCTGTCGCCTCCCCGAGCGAGACGAGGAGCCCACCGATGCCGAGCCCGATCGGCATCATGCCCCACGCAAAGAACCGATACACGCTGTTGACCCGCCCGAGCAGGTGATCCGGGATGATGGTCTGCCGCAACGACACGGTGATCACGTTCCACAACACCGCAGTGACGGTGAACACACCAAAGAGCAAGGCAACGACAACCCAGTTGGATGAAATGCCGATCGCGGCGGTGAGTACCGCCTGACCGGCGAGCGTGAGATACAGCGACGTACCCGATCCGAGTTTCTCAGAGATCCTGGGTGCCGCGACGGAACCGACGACCCCACCGACCGCTCCTGCCACTCCGAGCAGCGCGAACGTGAAGGCATCGACGCCGAGCACTTCTTGCGCGAAGAGGATGAAGGTCGCAGCGGTCACCGCACCCAATCCATTGAGCAAGCCGAGGATGATCGCCATCGGCCGAAGCAACGAATGACCCCAAAGCCACGACACCCCTTGCTTGATGTCTGCCACGAAACTGCCCTTGGCCCGCTTGCCGGTATGAGCGACACCGGACTCGGTCGGCGATGCGAACGCTCCGGTCAGCAGGAAGATGAAGACCGCCGCGACGGCAAAGGTCCCCATGTCGAAGAAGAACGGGAGTGCGAAGGCAACTCCGATCATCACGCTTCCCAGCGGTGGCCCCGCAAACGAGTTGGCGACCATCTCGGCACCCCAGAGCCGGCCGTTGGCCTTCTCGAGTCCTTCCGGCTCGACGATCGCAGGCAGAATCGTCTGGGCTGAATTGTCGAACAGGACCTCGGCCATGCCGAACAACAACGATGCAACCAGCAACGTCCCGTAGACGAACAGGTTCGTGGAGAACTCCGCACCGTCGACGATCTCGGACGGTGTCGGGAGCATGTCCGTCTGCATCAGGACGACCACCGTCACAAGACCGGTGAGCACGGTCCGGAACACCGAAGTCCACGACATGATCTTCTTGCGATCCACCCGATCGGTGATCACGCCGGCCGGGAGCGTGAAGAGCAGCCAGGGCAGTCGTTGGGCGACCGCGATCAACGCGATGAGGACCGGGTCACGGGTGACCGCCGACGCCAGCCATGGATAGGCGATCTGGGCAACACCGTCGCCGAGGTTCGATACGACACTTGCCGTCCACAGTTTCCAATAGTTCATCCCCAGCGGCACCCGGGCCGGCTTGCGCGGTTCCACAGCCCGATCCGACATCTGCTCACTACTCATCGGCGTTCTCCTCATCCTTGAACGTCGGTAGATCGGTCGGGAAGACACCGGCGAGGAACCCGTAGACGGTGTCCCCCTGACGCGGCAGTTCGAGGAACTCCTCGGCGAGGGCAACGACACGTTCGGCGAACTCGGCAACCCGGGACTGTGGGATGCGCGCGACGCGCGACGTGAACATCGGGAACGGCGCATCAGGATCGACGGTCATGTGCCTGAGCGCGTCGTTGACCATCCACAGCGGGTCATCCGCTTTCGGCGACCGCTCGAAGATGATCGTCTTCCCGGTCCTGCCGTAGTACTTCTCGGTCATCGCCCGGACCTTTCGTGTCCGGACGACCCGGATCAGGCCGGCCTCCTCAAGCACCTTGGCGTGATAGCCGACCGTGCCTTTCGGCTTCCCGAGTATGTCAGCGAGCTGACTCACGGTGGCTGCCCGTTCTGAGAGCAACCCGACGATGGCCTCCCTCGTATCATCGGCCATCGCCTTGAGCTGAGCCGTCGTCGACACGACAACAGCTGGTTCCAGGTCGTAGTCGAGGGTGTGGCCGAGTTGGTCACGTTCCTTCGGTGCAGGTGAGCCGATGATCGACCTCGCTTGTCGGGAGAACACGAATATTCGGCGAATCCCGACCATTTGTCAAGGGATCAGTCCCCCGGGGTCTCCAACTCGTCGTCCGTTGCGGATGTCCCGTCATCGGGGTCTCCGCCGAATGTCCAGACGCTGAGGGCAATCAGTGCGGCGATGGCAAGGCCGATGCCGATGATGAGCCACCACGAACCGTCGGGGATCAGCGGGTCTGCGGGCAGCGGAGCCTCGACGTCCGGGGTGACTACCACCGGGTCGACACCCATGTCGATCAACGTAGCGCCATCGGAGACATCCGAACCCCCACCGGCGGGAAACGCCTCGAACGCCACTGTCCAGTTCTCGAACGTCGGCAGACGGACGACGGTCGTCCATGTGCCGTCCCCGTTGTCGACCATTGCCGTCGGCGGTAACTCCTCGAACTGGGAGAAGGGGCGAGCGATGACTGCCTCGGCGCCGGACTCGTACTCGACGGTGACAAGCACCTCGAGGCCGTTCGTGTCGCCAACGGCAGCCGCACTGGCAGACCCGAACGGGGCAGCGAGAACGACCGACGCGAGGAGTCCGAGAATCCAGGGCACATCAGGAGCGTAGGTATGCCCACGCGGAACGTCGGTTTATCGAAGGCGCCATTGAACGCCTACCCTTGCCCCGACCCGCTCCAGGAGTCACATGCCACAGCCAAGAACGTTGTTTGACAAGGTGTGGGACAGCCACGTCGTCCGTCAGGACGACGACGGACCTGCCCTGATCTACATAGATCTCCACCTCGTTCACGAAGTCACGTCACCGCAGGCGTTCGAGTCGATCTCGATCAGCAATCGCACCGTCCGCCGACCGGACCTCACGCTTGCGACCATCGACCACGCTGTGCCCACGACACCGCGAGAACAGGGAATCGAAGACCCGATGTCGGTGAAGCAGATCGACACCCTCCGCAGGAACACGGCATCGACGGGTATCAAACTGTTCGACATCGACGACAAACGCCAAGGCATCGTCCATGTGATCGGACCCGAACAAGGCATCACGCAGCCGGGCATGACAATCGTGTGCGGTGATTCCCACACGGCCACCCACGGTGCGTTCGGTGCTCTTGCGTTCGGTATCGGCACATCTGAGGTTGAACACGTCCTGGCGACCCAGACACTCCAGCAGCGGAAGGCCAAGTCGATGGCCATCACCGTCGATGGGGAGCTCCCGACCGGGGTCACCGCGAAAGACATCATTCTTGCCGTCATTGCTGAGATCGGGACGGCCGGGGCCACCGGTTATGTCCTTGAGTACCGCGGATCCACCATCGAGAACCTATCGATGGAGGGGCGGATGACCATCTGCAACATGAGCATCGAGGCGGGCGCCCGAGCTGGGATGATTGCTCCGGACGAAACCACGTTCGCGTACCTCAAGGGTCGTCCGATGGCTCCACAGGGATCGGATTGGGACGATGCCCTCGACCTGTGGAGAACGCTCCGAACCGACGACGACGCAACGTTCGACGCTGAGCTCGTCATCGACGCCACGACGCTCGAGCCATACGTGTCGTGGGGCACGAACCCGGGCCAGACGCTCCCCGTCTCGGCATCGATACCTTCACCGGACGACGTGACCGATCCGGTCGAGCGGGACTCGATCGAGCGTGCGCTCGCATACATGGATCTGGAGGCGGGCACGCCGATCACCGAAATCGAGATCGATCGCGTGTTCATCGGATCGTGCACCAACGGACGTATCGAGGATCTCCGGGCAGCAGCAGCCGTTCTTGCAGGGAACACCATCTCGGAGCACGTCACCGGTCTCGTCGTTCCCGGTTCCGGCCTCGTCAAGGAGCAAGCCGAGGCGGAGGGACTCGACAAGATCTTCGTTGAGGCGGGACTCGAATGGCGTGAGGCCGGCTGTTCGATGTGCCTTGCCATGAACCCCGATCGGCTCGAACCGGGCGAACGGGCCG
Organism: uncultured Acidimicrobiia bacterium; assembly: GCA_965368815.1. GTDB lineage: Bacteria > Actinomycetota > Acidimicrobiia > Spongiisociales > UBA5794 > UBA5794. Next base: position 32,412 of record CBDUOH010000004.1, on the reverse strand, counting down.
CGTCGACATCGAACCGCAACTTCGAGGGTCGACAGGGGCGCGACGGTCGCACCCACCTCGTCTCACCGGCGATGGCAGCCGCAGCGGCCATAGCCGGCCACTTCGTCGACGTCAGCAAGGAGAGCGCATGAAACCGGTATCCACCATCTCGGGCACCGCTGCTCCCCTACCGCGGGCGAACATCGACACGGATCAGATCATCCCGAAACAGTTCCTCAAGCGTGTCGAGCGGTCGGGGTTCGGCGAGTTCCTGTTCTTCGACTGGAAGGCAGACCACGAGGGTGAGATCGATCCCGATTTCGTGCTGAACAAGCCGCAGTATGCCGACGCGCAGATTCTCGTGACCGGACCGAACTTCGGATCGGGTTCCTCACGCGAACACGCCCCGTGGGCTCTCGAGGACTGGGGTTTCAAGGCGGTGATAGCCCAGTCGTTCGCAGATATCTTCAAGGGCAACTGTGCAAAGATCGGACTGCTGGCAATCGAACTTGACGAGGCAGAGATCACCGAGCTTCTCGCGATTGCCGGATCGACGCCGAACGAAGTGACGGTTGACCTGGCGAAACAGACCGTGACCGCCCCGGGATTCGAAGCGAGATTCGAGATTGACGAGTTCACCAAACACTGCCTACTCAACGGCCTCGACCACATCGCCCTCTCACTCGAACACGTCGCCGACATCGACACGTACGAGTCCGAGCGCCCCTCGTTCCGACCGGTGGTCCCGTCGGCATAGCGCCGAGCCCGAGCAGCATTGTGTCGGCGTAGGCTGCGCCCTATGTACACGCGACAAGAACAAGCTCAGGCGATACTGAAGTTCAAGGCGCGGACTCTCGCGTCCTCGATGCTCGGGCATCACGCAACAACAGGTTCTGACTTCGCTGCGGCCCTCACCGTCGAACGCATCGACCTGATTTCCGAGGTGCCCGACGACGCGGCGCTGCTCGCACTCGGCATGACGATCCCAGGACCGAGGAACGGGTTGTACATCCTTGAGCGACCTGAGGGCTACACGGTGTACCAGCAACACAACGGTGAGCCGTACGAGGTCTTCGATGCACTCACGTTCGACCAGGCACGGGACGCGGCAATCGACTGCATCGTCATGATGAACGGGATTCCGTTCCGCATCGACTGAATCGACGGGCTAGCCCCGGTGATACACCGTGTCACCGACCGAAACTGTCACTGGTTGGGACTGGTGGTCCGCTGCGACGATGAAGCCCCTGCGACCGTCGTGCAACTCGGCGAGTGCATCCTCGATCTCATCGAGCGGAGCCACATGATCAAGCCCGAGCATGAAGCTCGTGAACTCAATACACGGTGCGGCAACGCGCGGGCGGTCAAGCTCAACGAACTCGCCGGTCGATGTCTCGATGATCAGGCCGTCTCCGAGATCTTCCAGGGCCAATGCGGGCCCGTCCACGATGATGTTCTCACCGGCGATTCCGAGAGGGGCCTGTCCGAACCGTTGACCCATGAGCGCATAATGGCCCGTGAAGCCGATCGAAAGGGGTCTCCGGCCGCCGGCCCGGCTCATCGGGTGCGACTTGTGATGGGCATCGATGATCCAGTGGTCACCCTGTCGGGCGATCATGCCCCACGCATCGACTGCAGCCGATGGCACTTCCATGATGTACTCCGGGAGATACCCTTCACCCTTCTTCTTGATGGGAAGGGTCTGGACCTGCATGCGCACGATCGGCCCGATTGGTTCACCCGGTGTCATTCGTTCTCTCCTCGAGCACGTCGTTCAACACATCTGGTCGATCCGTCACGATACCGTCGACACCGAGATCCAGGAGTGCCCGCATCTCGTCGGCATCGTTCACGGTCCAAACATGAAGATGCGCGTCTGCCGCATGGATCGCATCAACGAGCTTGGCGTCGATCGTCACTCCACGAGACGCTGCAGGCAGCTGATACGCATCGAAGTTCCGACGCGACGAACGACCGATGCGCGACGCCGCGTACATGGCCATCGCCCCGGCTGAACCAGCCGACGTTGCGACCTTGCCCTTCGTGATGCGTGAGAACCGTGATGTGCGGTTATCGAGGAATCCACCCACGAGCACGGAATCGAATCTCTTCTTGGCAACAATCACGTCAGCCACGGGCCATTCGGCGTGCTTCGCCTTGAGATCGATGTTGAAGTTGATGTCGGGGAACTCGTCGAATGTGTCGGCAAGCCGTGAGATCCCGATCCCTTGACCCCTGAGGGGGAACGACTCCCCGTCCGGGCTGAAGTTGTACGCCGCATCAAGGTGGCGAAGGTCGTCCCAGTGCCAATCGGCAACGGCACCGACGCCGTTCGTCGTCCGTTCGAGCGTCTCGTCGTGGAACACGACCACCACGCCGTCACGGGTAATCCGGATATCGGTCTCGATGTAGCGATAGCCGAGTTCGACCGCACCGCGGAACGCATGGTGCGTGTTCTCCGGCCACAGGACGCGACTGCCGCGATGGGCAAGGCGAATCGGATGTTCGCGGGCGAGATAGGGACGGCCTGACATGCCGAAAGGGTAGAGCGCTGGATGGGCAGCGAACGCCGCGGTGAGGTTCCGGCAACCCGACCCGAGTCAGCCCGTCCTCTGTACGAGCGTGCCCCGCTTGACCACGCGAAGGACAAGGTCGGCGTCGGGGCGGTACGCGAGGTGTTCATGGGATGGAGCGTCGAGCACCACAAGGTCGGCGACCATCCCCGGCGCAACCACACCGCGATCCTCGAGACCAAGAGCAGCGGCACCTCCCGCCGTTGCTGACCACAGCGCCTGTGCTGGCGACATGCCACACGATGTTGCCGCGAGCGCCATGACGAACGGCATCGTCTCGACGTTCGCGGTTCCCGGATTGCAGTCCGTCGCGATCGCAACGGTGATGCCGGCGTCGAGGAACCGCTTCGCATCCGGGTAGGGCTCGTGCATCATCATCGACACCGCCGGCAGCAGCACGACGACCGTGCCTGCCCGTGCGAGGTCGGCGAGATCCTGATCGGTTGCGTGGTCGACATGGTCCACCGCCGTCGCACCGATTCGGGCAGCGAGAGCCGAGCCGCCCGAGTGGGATGTCTGGTCGGCATGAAGCCTGATGCCGAGACCTGCCTTCATCGCTGCCGCTGTGATCTGGTCCGCCTCAGCCACCGAGAAGGCGACGTCGTCGCAGAACACATCGACGAACGACACCCTGCTCCTGACGGCCTCGAGCATCTCCCCGGAGACGAGATCGACATAGCCCTGACGATCCGCGCGGTATTCGGGTGCGACGACATGGGCACCCAGGAAGGTTGCCACGATGTCGATCGGCAGACTCGTCGAAAGGGCATCGATGACATCAAGCATCTTCATCTCGGTCTCGATGTCGAGTCCGTACCCGGTCTTCACCTCAACGGTCGTGGTGCCTGCCGCCAACATCCTGCTCAGACGATCATGGGATTCGACCACCAACGTCCGCTTGGGCAGCTGTCGCGTGGCCTCGACTGTGGCATAGATGCCTCCACCGGCGGCCTGGATTTCGGCGTATGTGGCGCCGCCGAGGCGCATGGCGTGTTCATGGGCACGGTCACCTCCGAACACAGCGTGTGTGTGCGCGTCGACGAAGCCGGGTACAACGGCTGCCCCCATCGCATCGAACAACGGCAGGGACGCATACTCAGACGGGAGATCCTCGGTTGCCCCCACCCAGTCGACGATCCCGTTGCGAACCGCGACCGCAGCATCAACCATCGATCCGAGCAGATCGCCGCGAGCGGGGTGATTGGTGGTGAGCTCGCCGATGTTGGCCAGGACGAGGTCACTCACGACGACACCGTCACGATTCGCCGAGCATCGGGATCGTCACGCCTCGCTCGCGTGCCACCGCAATGGCCTTGTCGTAACCAGCGTCCGCATGCCGGATGACTCCCATGCCCGGATCGTTCGTCAGCACGCGCTCGATGCGGAGGGCGCCTTCGTCGGTGCCATCTGCCACGACCTGGGCTCCCGCATGGATCGACTTGCCCATCCCGACACCTCCACCGTGGTGAACAGCCACCCACGCTGCTCCCGATGCACTCGCCACCAGCGCGTTGAGGATCGGCCAGTCGGCAACAGCATCGGACCCATCGAGCATGTCCTCGGTCTCGCGATACGGCGAGGCCACCGAACCCGAATCGAGATGGTCACGCCCGATGACGATCGGGGCGCTGACCTTCCCGGATCTCACGAGTTCGTTGAACGCAAGCCCGGCTTTGTGTCGCTCCCCGTAGCCGAGCCAACAAATCCGCGCCGGCAGGCCCTGATACTCGATGCGCTCCTCGGCCATGTCGAGCCAACGGAGCAACGGTGCGTTGTCCGGGAACAGATCGCGCAACGCATCGTCTGTCGCGCTGATGTCCGCAGGATCCCCGGACAGCGCGACCCAGCGGAACGGGCCAAGCCCTTCACAGAACAGGTCGCGGATGTACGCCGGCACGAATCCGGGATAGGCGAACGCATCCTCGAATCCGCCTTCGACGGCTTCACCACGCAGGTTGTTGCCATAGTCGAACACCTCGGCGCCGGCGTTCTGCCATCCGACCATCGCTCTGCAGTGCTTTGCCATCGAGGCGCGCGCGAGCTCGACATATTCCTCGGGTTCCTCGGCACGCAGCGCACCAGCTTCCTCCAACGTCATACCGGTGGGCACATAGCCATTGAGCGGGTCGTGCGCCGACGTCTGATCCGTCACGATGTCGATGTCGATGCCCTGATCGAGAAGATCCTGGAACACGTCGGCGGCATTGCCGACGACGCCGATCGACACCGCCTCGCCTGAGGCCTTCGCCTGCAGAGCACGTGCGACGCCAGCGTCCACCGATTCAGCGATCTCGTCGAGATAACGGGTGTCGAGGCGTTTGTGGATCCGCGCCGGGTCGATGTCCACGGCCAGGCATACGCCCTCGTTCATCGTCACGGCAAGTGGTTGGGCACCACCCATGCCACCGAGACCGGCTGTCAGGGTGAGCGTCCCCTTGAGCGTCCCACCGAATCGCAGATCAGCGATCGCGACGAAGGTCTGGTAGGTGCCTTGGAGGATCCCCTGGGTTCCGATGTAGATCCACGACCCGGCAGTCATCTGCCCGTACATCATCAGGCCCGCATCTTCGAGATCCCAGAAGGTCTTCCAGTTCGCCCAATCGGGAACGAGGTTCGAGTTCGCTATCAGGACCCGCGGTGCCATCGCGTGGGTTCGGAACCGGCCGACCGGTTTGCCGGACTGGATGAGGAGGGTCTCGTCCGATTCAAGGTCTGTGAGGCTGCGGACGATGGCGTCGAACGACTCCCAGTTGCGGGCAGCCTTGCCTCGACCGCCGTACACCACGAGGTCGAGCGGGATCTCTGCGACCTCCGGGTCGAGGTTGTTGAGCAGGCACCGCAGGGCGGCCTCCTGGAGCCAACCCTTCGTGACCAGCTCTGTGCCCCGTGGAGCACTGACGGTCCGGGGGCCGGTTCCGAAAGCGAACGCCCCGTTGGCTTCGGTCATGTCGCGTCCTCCGTCGTCAAGTCGTCGAGTCTGCTGAACGCGCCCGCTTCGATCTCAGCCGCGATTGCTTCGATGTCGGGCCCAGGCGGACGATCGTCGACGAGTGGCGCACACACACCTCGGACAACCTTCTTGATCGCTCGTGTGCCCGGCGCGAGCTCCATGCCCCGTTGTTCTGCCCCCTGGGCGGCACACATCAGTTCGACTGCGATCACACGAGCGGTGTTCTCGAGCACCGTGTTGAGCTTCGTGGCGGCGCCCCACCCCATCGAGACATGGTCCTCCTGGAGGCCTGACGTCGGCACCGTGTCAACCGACGCGGGGTGGGCGAGTATTCGGTTCTCAGCGACGATTGCCGCTGCGGTGTACTGGGTGATCATGTAGCCGCTCGAGACCCCGGGCGTTGTCGCGAGGAACGCGGTCAAGCCGCTCGACCGCGACGGATCGAGCATTCGGTCCGTCCGTCGTTCGGAGATCGATCCGAGTTCTGCCACTGCGATCGCGAGGAAGTCGAGGGCGAACGCCAGGGGCTGGCCATGGAAGTTGCCAGCAGACACGACCTCACCGTCGGCAGCAAAGACAATCGGATTGTCGACAACGGCAGCGAGTTCCGTGTTGAACACGCGTTCGGCGTGGGCGATCGTATCCCGCACCGCACCATGCACCTGGGGTGCACACCGGAGGCTGTACGCATCCTGCACCTTGTGGGCGAAGTCGTCGTGATGTGATTCGGAGATCTCAGAGCCGGCCAGGAGCGCCCGGATCCTGCGTGCACTCTCGATCTGCCCCGGGTGTGGCCGCAGCGCGTGGATGCGTTCGTCGAACGGACGCGACGACCCCATCAGGGCTTCGACGCTGAGCGCGCATGCGGCGTCGTCGGCGTCGACGAGGCGTCTGGCGCGAGCCACCGCGAGACACCCCTGGGCCAGCATGCCTTCGGTTCCGTTGAGCAGCGAGAGGCCCTCCTTCGCCTCGAGACGAAGTGGTTCGATTCCAGCTGCTTCGAGAGCTGGGAGCGAGGGAACGGGCCCGTGTTTGCCAAGGACGAAGCCCTCCCCGATGAGCGGTAGGGCGAGGTGGGCGAACGGCGCAAGATCACCAGAAGCACCGACGGATCCCTGGGATGGAACCGCCGGCAACACATCAGCGTCCAGCAGCCGCAGCAGCGTCCGCACCACGATGGGCCGGACACCCGAGTAGCCCTGCGACAGCGTCCGCGCCCGACACAGCAACATCGCGCGGACGATCTCGGGAGACATGAGCGAGCCGACGCCAGCGGCGTGGCTCCGAATGAGACCGTATTGCAGGTCCGAGGCCCGATCCGGAGGGATGTGTGTGTTCGCCAGTGCGCCGAAGCCGGTCGTGATGCCGTACACGATCTCGTCGTTGTCCACGACACGGTTCACGAGCGCCTTTGCCGGTGCCATCGTTGCATCGAGATCGCGACCGGCGATTGCCTTGGCGTGCCGATGCGCTACCGCTACCACGTCGTCGACCGTGAGCGGTGAACCATCAACGATGACGTCCACAACCTCTCCCCTCGTTCCTCAGGTGCAATGTAGTTGTCTTCCCCATCCTGCATCGAGCGAACAGCAGCGGCTCGACCAGCGCAGTAGCCTCGGTTCGCAACCCGTGTCCCGTCCCCGGGTCCGAGTTCCACGCTCAGGGAAACCACCGATGCACATTCACACCGACGACCTGATTGCCACCCTCAGGGCTCACGGGCTCCGCATCACCGAGCCGCGCCGGCTCGTGTGCGCCGTGATCGCCACCCGACACGACGAACACCTCACGGCCGCAACGATCTTCGAAGGCGTCCAGTCGGAGGGCGACGGGGAACTCGACATGGCGACCGTCTACCGAACGCTCGACGTGCTCGAAGAGGCAGGAGTGGTCAAACACGGACACATCGGACACGGGCCCACCGTCTACCACCTCACCGATGAGCCCGAGCACCAGCATTTGGTGTGCTCCGAGTGCGGAAGAACCGAGGCCATCTCGAGCGATGACATCGGTGCACTCGTCGATGGCATCACACAGCGAACCGGGTTCGTCCCGAACATCGAACACTTTGCGCTGACAGGTCTTTGCCACGAATGTGCCACACGGCAGGCAACGAGGTAGTCTTATTGCGAGTCGTTCGCAATAAGGATTCAACGTGCACATACCCGACGGATTCATCGGACCAGGAGCCTCGGCAATCGCTGGCATCGGAGCCGCAGGTGGTTTCGGAGTCGCTGTCCGCCGAGCCAAGCAGTACCTCAACGACCGCCTCGTTCCCCTCGCCGCGCTGAGCGCAGCCTTTGTCTTTGCTGCTCAGATGGTCAACTTCCCAGTGCTGCCCGGGATGAGCGGCCATTTGATAGGCGGCGTTCTCGCAGCGGTCCTCGTCGGTCCGTCAGCCGGATTCCTCGTGTTGGCAATCGTCCTCGGCGTCCAGGCTTTGGTGTTCGCAGATGGCGGGCTTTCGGCGTTGGGCCTCAACATCGTCAACCTCGGCGGGGCAGCAGCGGTGGGGGGCTATTGGATCTACCGCGCCCTGCTTCAGATGTCCAACAAATCCGCCCGGAGTGTGGTCGTCGCGTCCGGCATTGCCGCTGCCGTGTCCGTCCCGCTGGCTGCGTCGGCTTTTGCACTCGAGTTTGCCCTCGCAGGAACCACAACCTCCGTTTCGTTGTCATCCGTGTTGTGGGCCCTCGTCGGCACCCATTCGCTGATCGGTATCGGAGAGGGATTCATCACCGCCGTGGTCGTAGCAGCCGTGGTCCGGTCGCGACCCGACCTGGTGTATGGGTCTCCGACGTACGAATACGACCGAACTGAAAAGACACACGCGTGAACCGCAACACGGTCCTCGGCGTCGCGGCGCTCCTCGTGATTCTTGCAACCGGGTTGGTCGTGAGCCAATTCGCATCGTCAGAGCCGGACGGACTCGAATTTGTCGCAGAACAAGAGGGCTTCGCTGATACAGCTGAAGGCCACACGCTCGACGCGTCTCCACTCGCTGACTACGGGAACGACGGGTTGAGCAGAGCCCTTGCTGCGCTTGTCGGAATCGCAGTCACGCTCGGCGGAGGCTTCGCGTTGTTCAAGGTGCTGAGCCGTCCGTCGCACCCGACCAACGACACCTCCCCACCCGGTCAGCCGGACTGACATGGCTGCAACGAGTCACGTCCACGCGCTCTACGCCCACGGACATTCACCCCTCCACCGGCTGTCCCCCCAGGTCAAGATCGTGGGCTCGTTCCTGATCGTGATAGGCATCGTGCTCACACCCCGCGAAGCGTTCTGGGCGTTCGCTCTCTACGCGGGGCTCATGATCGGCCTGTCGGCCATCGCGGGAATAACGCCACGGTTTGCTGCAAGACGCATGGTGATCGAGGTCCCGTTCCTCCTCGTCGCAGTCCTCCTCCCGTTGGTCGGGGGTGGCCCAACACTCGAATTCGTGGGGATCCAGTTGTCGGAACCGGGTCTCTGGGATGCGTGGAACATCCTGGCGAAGGCGACACTCGGCCTCGCTGTGGCGGTGATCCTCGGTGCAACGACCCAGGTTCCCGAGATCCTCGTCGGACTCGACGGACTCCGGATGCCGTCGATCGTGACGTCTATCGCTGGATTCATGGTGCGATACATCGACGTGATCCTGTCCGATTGGTCGAGGATGCGGACTGCCATGACATCGCGGGGTCACGATGCGAGATGGATCGCCCAGGTGGGGCCCATCGCGCGAACGCTCGGTGTGATGTTCGTACGGACATATGAACGGGGCGAACGGGTCTACCTGGCCATGCGGTCACGTGGATACACCGGGACGATGCCGACGTCCGCCATTCCCGCGACGCCCACTGCAGAGTGGATCCTCGGAATCGCCCTCATCGCTGCCGTGTGGGCGATAGCGATGGCGGCCCAGGTGACGGCATGAGCACACCGGTGATCGCCATCGACGATCTGTCGTATCGATACCCCGACGGCACGGCGGCACTGAACGACGTTTCGCTTCACATCCATGCGGGTGAGCGCGTCGCTGTGCTCGGCCCGAACGGCGCGGGCAAGACGACCCTCATACTCCACATGAACGGAATCCACATGCCCCAGACAGGGAGCGTCGTCGTCTCAGGGATAGAGCTCGACAACACCTCGGTCATGGACATCAGGCGCAGGGTCGGCATCGTCTTCCAGGATCCCGACGACCAGCTGTTCATGACCACCGTGCGCACCGACGTCGAATTCGGACCCCGGAATCTCGGGCTCGAGGGTCAGGCGCTGAAGGAGCGTACCGACGCAGCGATGGACGCGGTGGGCGTCCTTGACCTTGCCGACCGTCCACCGAACCACCTCTCGTTCGGTCAGAAGCGTCGTGTCGCAATCGCCGGCGTGCTCGCGATGGAACCCGACATCATCGTGCTCGACGAACCGACCGCCAACCTCGATCCCGCGTCGCGGTCGGAACTGACGACGATCCTGGACGGACTCGACGTGACACAACTCATCGTGACCCACGACCTGCTCTACGCAAACGAGGTGTGCGACCGGGCCCTCATTCTGGACGCCGGACGTGTGGTGGCAGACGGTTCGACCGCAACCATCCTGCGCGACACCGACCTCCTCACAACCCACCGCCTGGGCTTGCCCAAAGGCGTCCGAATCTGATTGACCGATTGCCCGAAACCGCGTACCCGGGGTTGTACGACCACGAAAACGTGGTACTCGGGCCCACAGAACGCGGGAGAGGCGGATTGCGTTGTCGTCGGGACGGTCCGGCTCAGTCGTCGTGGTCTTCCGATGAGATCTCCGTCACGAGTTCACCGTGCTCCACCTTCGCGGCGAACTCGATCTTGCCGCTGCCCTCGTTTTGTTCGAACTCGACCTTGACCTCTTGGGGTCCGGATTCCTTGAGTTCCACACGCCAGCCGGTCTTCGGAACCGCGCCCCCGAAGGAAACATCGGATCCGTCGACGACGACACGAACCGAGCCACCGGGTGTCTCGAACGTTCTCGAGTAGCTCTGAGCCTGCGTCGACGACGTTGGTGGCGTGGTCGTTGAGGTCGAGGACGTGGCCGAATTCGGCGGCACCGACGTCGAGGTGGAGGTCGCCGAACCCCCGGCGCCCGCGTCCGTGGTGGTCGTGGTACTTGCGGGATCGGCCCCAGCACCATCAGCAGACGAGGTGCTCGGCGTGGTGTTCTCGGTCGGGAACGTTGCGGAAGCGGACGCCCCGAGTGGGGTCGGCGTGTCGGTCAGCTGTGACCGCACCGACCCGACGGCGGCGGCGGCCACCACGACAGCCACAAGCGTGGCACCGAGCCACGCGGCGAAGAATCGAATGCCAGCTGTTCTCATGTGTCCAAGTCTCCCCGATTCCATGGCTACTGGGTTAACCGAGCGCTAAACCCCGGTCATTGATCGCATAACGAGCGGATGCGTGCGCGGGTCCGGCGTTAACGTTGATCCCGACATGCCATCCATACTGGTCATCGAGGACGAGCAGCGAATCCGCGAGGAACTCGCAACCAGACTCGCTGAACGAGGTCACACCGTCGAGTCAGTCGGGACAGCCATGGACGGCGTCCACCGCGCCGTGTCGGGCGAACATGACGTGGTCGTCCTCGATCTCGGACTTCCCGACCTCGATGGAGCCGAGGCCCTGCGCATGATCCGAGCGGTCAGCACGATTCCGGTTGTCGTCGCAACGGCACGAGACGACGAGCCGGACATCATCAAAGTTCTCGACGCCGGCGCCGACGACTACGTCGTGAAACCGTATTCGGCCGATCATCTCGCCGCCCGCATACGCGCGGTGATGCGACGCGCATCAGATCACACACCGGACGAGATCATCGAGATCGGTGATCTCCGTGTGGACCTCGACGCCCACGAAGCGACACTTGCCGGAGAACCCCTCGATGTCACCGCTCGGGCATTCGATCTCCTCGCCTACCTCGCAAGCCGGCCGGGCAAGATGTGCAGCAAGCGCGAAATACTCGCCCAGGTGTGGCACCAGCCCTACGGAGGTGCCGACAAGACGGTGGATGTGCACGTCTCGTGGCTTCGCAAGGCCCTCGGCGAAACGGCAGCCGAGCCGGTCTATCTCCACACCAAGCGAGGAGTCGGGGTTCGGCTCGTCGATCCGACCCAGTGAGACGCCGACTGATCCTCGTTTCTGTGGCTGTCACCTCAATGGTCGTCGTTGCGTTCCTCGTACCGCTCTTCATCCTGGTGTCGGACCTGGCACGGGACTCCGCCCTGTCGGAGGGCGAACGGGACGCCGAGACGCTCGCTCGCATACTCTCGGTCCTCACGGTTTCAGGAACACTCGAGGACGCGATCGCCACAGTGGGTGAGGAACGAATCGAGGACGTGAGGGGGTCGGTCATACTCCCCGACGGAGCGGTGATCGGCGCCGACATCCCGCCGAATGAGGACCTGACGCTTGCCACCGCGGGCACATCGTTCCTCGCTCCGACCGAAGGCGGCATTGCGGTGTATGTCCCTGTCCTGATGACAGACGGCTCCACCGCTGTGGTTCGGGCATTCGTTCCGGACTCGGTCATGCGAGAGGGCGTGATGCGTAGCTGGGCGATCCTTGCTGCGCTCGGATTCGCCCTCGTCGTGATCGCTGCCTGGGTCGCAGATCGACTCGGCCGATCGATGGTGCAACCGGTCAACGCCCTTGCGGCCGTGGCGAATCGACTCGGACACGGTGAACTCGGGGCAAGGGTCGAGCCGAGCGGCCCTTCCGAAGTCGAAGAAGTGGGCAGAGAGTTCAACCGGCTCGCCGATCAGATAGGGCGACTCCTCCAGCAGGAGCGCGAATCGGTGGCGGATCTCGCCCATCGACTTCGCACCCCGCTCACAGCAGCGAGACTCAGCATCGAAGGCCTGGACGAAGGACGCCAGAAAGACAGGTTGTCTGCGGACATGGACGACCTCCAACGGACCACCGACTTCATCATCAGGGAGGCGCGTCGACCGGTCAGACGAGAGGAACTGCAAGGATCGGACATTGCAGCCGTCCTCCGAGATCGGCTCGCCTTCTGGGAACCGCTTGCCTCGGACCAGCAGCGACGCGTGTCCACAAACATCTCCGAAGAACCCATGCCTGTTCCGATCCCGCTTGTCGACACCGAAGCGGTGATCGACGCCCTCATCGAGAACGTCCTTTCGCACACACCCGAAGGAACCCCGTTCGCCGTGACCCTGGAACGGGAAGGCACGTCGGCGGTTCTGGTGGTTGAGGACGCAGGACCCGGATTCACCGACACTACGGCGGTGGAACGGGGAACCTCTCGCGGCGATTCGACGGGTCTTGGCCTCGACATCGTGCGCAGAACGGTCGAGAACAACGGCGGTACGATCGCGATCGGTCAATCGATCCTCCTTGACGGAGCTGCCATCGTCATACGCCTCGACGTCGACGACCGCTGATTCTCAGAGTTTCCGCACGGTTTGGCTTCGTTTACCGCGCCGTTAACGCACACTGCCGCATCGTGGCGGGAACAGATCCCGAATCAGGAGGATTCCATGTCCGAGAACAAGACAGGTCGAGCAGGGCTCGGTATCTCAGGAGCCGTGCTCACAGGCTTGCTCCTCGTACCGGCGACCGCCATCGCTGCGGTCGCCATCGTGGCGACCACCCGCCCGCCCGCGGTGTTGGCTGAGGAGATCACGACGACAACGTCGACCACTACGACAGCGATCGACACCACGACGACGACTGTCGATGGAGGCGAGGCCATCGACGAGGCATGCACGGACGGTGCTGAGGATCTCATCGAGAAAGAGCAGGATCAATCGATCTCCGAGATCGAGGCCGCCGCTCTCGACGCGTTGCGCGAGGTTTGTGCGGCCAACGGCATGACCGTCGCCGGCCCGCCCGTGCCCGACGATGTCGTTCGCGTCGTCACCCGGACCAGCTCGGGTTCGTCGCCCGGCACGACCATCGCCGACGACGAGTACGAGGACCACGACGACGACGACTACGGAGACCACGACGACGACGAGGATCACGAAGACCACGAAGACGACGACGACGAGGATCACGAAGACCACGAAGACGAGGATCACGAAGACGAGGACCACGAGGGATGATGCGTTGGGTATCAGCACTCGCAGGCAGCGTCGCAACAGGCGCCGCAGCGATCGTGCTTGTTTCGGTGGGCCAGACGGCTTCGGCTACGGCGGTGGCGGGTTCCGAGATCCTGCCACCGTCGGCCGCCGAGGTCGCGGCTCCCATCACAACGCCCATCACGGAGCCCTCGCAGTTGCCGTCGGTCGGCACCCTTGACGATGCCGTTGCTGAGGCGCTTGGCAACACGGGGTATGCGCAGTCTCTGACACCCGATGAACAGGCTGAACTCGATCCCGCGGTGGTGCGGGTATTGAGCGACGCAGGCGTCATCCTGGTGATTCGAGAAGAAGGTGGCGACTGATGGCATCCCGACGTCTCTCACCGAGCAGGGTCGCGGGAATCGCCGCGTGGACTGCGGCGTCGGTGACCTGGGGCACCGCAGCCGTCGCATTGGCAAATGCGACTCCCGGCGTCGAGCCTGAGGTACCGGTCGGCGAACCCGCCCCCACAACGACCACCATCCTGGTGGACGCACCGGCTGCCGCACCTACGCTGCCCGAATCGGGCATCGTCGTCCTGCGCTACACGCCGGTCGAACGACCCGAACCGAAGGTCATCGTGCAGACCGTCACGGTGCAGGGCCCTGCTTCGGCTCCATCGGCGCCGACAGCCCCAGTCGTCCGCGAACGGAGCTCAGGCTCATGATCCGAACGTCGTTCCGTGCCATGGGTACCACCGTGGCCGTTCACACGTCCGATGGCAATGATCGACGCGCGCGTCAGATGTTCGGCGCGTATGAACAACGATTCAGTCGGTTCATCGCCGACAGCGAACTCTCAATCATCAACCGGAGCACGGACCGTCGGATCACGGTCTCGGACGAGCTCGCTGCCGTCCTTGTCCTCGCATCGGAGATCCGTGACCGCACAGATGGTCTCGTTGATGTCGGTGTCGGTGGCGCAGTGGTTTCGTGGGGATACCGCACCACGTTCGTCGACATGACGGACCTCCCCGACATCCCCGATCCGACTGCTGCACCATCGTGGACGGTCGATGGCAACGTCCTCCGCCGCGCTCGGGGCACGATCTTCGATCTCGGCGGTATCGCAAAGGGTTGGACCGCCGATCAGGTCGTCGAGGCGGGTGCCGCGATCATTGCGTCCGCTGGTGGCGATCTGCGATCCCGTGAACCATCGCTTGTCGTGGAGGTCGTCGACGACGACGACACCGTCGCAGCATCGGTCGCGGTAGGAGCCGGTGCCCTCGCGACAAGCTCGATCACACGCCGGACGTGGAACGCCGGACCAGTCAAGGCGCACCATCTCATCGACCCGCGAACCATGGCCCCGGCGTCCACACCAATACTGAGTGCAACGGTCGTCGCCGACACAGCGGCCGAGGCGGAAGCCGGTGCAAAAGCCGTCGCCCTGATCGGTGCCGACGGGCTGGCGTGGGCCGACCGCCAGGAATGGATCCGTGGTGCGGTCGTGATCTGGCACGACGGCAGTGTCTATGGCACCACGGAGGCGAAGGCATCATGAATCTGACGTGGTACATCATCCGGGGATCCGGGTTCGTCGCCTACGGCCTGCTCTCTGCGTCGATGCTGTGGGGTCTCATGATCTCAAGCAAGGCGTTCGGCCGCGCGGTCAAGGCGAAGGGTCTCCAATGGCTCCACGAATCGCTCGGCCTCGCGGCGTTGCTTGCGACAGTCGTTCACATCGTCGCCCTCTCGATGGATGAGTTCATCGGGTTCTCGTGGTTCGACATACTGATTCCTGGCCTCAGCACGTGGGAACCACTCGCCGTCACCTTCGGCATCGTCAGCTTCTGGACGATGGCGGTGGTGTCGCTGACCTTCTACGTCAAGAAGTGGATCGGTCAGACACGGTGGCGCAACCTGCACTACTTGTCGTTCGGGGTGTTCCTGGCCGGCACCGGTCATGGTGTGCTCGCGGGAACGGACACAAGTCACCCCGCGGCCATCGCCACGTACACCATCGCCGTGACATCGGTCTTCCTCCTGACCATTGTCAGAATCATCGGAAGCCGAGGGCCGAGACCCCGCCGCAGCACGCAACAAGCTGCCGCAACCGACTGAATCCGCGTACCCGGGGTTGTACGACCACGAAAACGTGGTACTCGGACCCACGGAACGTGTGACCTTGCAGGAGGGCTGGGATCAGCCGAGCTGGTCCAATGCCTCACCCATCCGGGTGCCTTCGCGCTCACGGAGACCGACGTTGGCACGCAAGAGTTCGAGCTGCTGACGGACCGCGAGGGCACCACCTGGGATCTCATGATCCTCGAACCAGGCTTCGATGGATGCGGCGACCTCAGGCTCCGATCGGTTCGGGAGGAGGTCGATGAGACGCCGCTTCGTCGCCGGGGGAATCACACCGATGACCTCATCCCAATGCTCGGTGACGAGATTCCAGACTAGGGGTCCGTTCTCTCGGTGACCGATCAGCAACGCAAGGACCCAGAACGTGTCCTGGGTCCGGACCGTGCCGTCAAGACACATCCGGAACAGCTTTTCGGCTGACTCCGGACTCCCGAGTTGGGTCGCTGCCCGGAGGAATTTGATCTTCTGCTGCGGGTTGGTGGCGGCATTCGACTTGCTCATCAATTCGTCCAGCCGACCACCGTCGTCATTCGACGCCACGATCATCAGGGCCGCCTCTGCGACCTCGGCATCGACTGCGCCGCCGGACGTATAGACGTTCATCGCCTCGCCGATGGTGTCGACATCCTGCCCCAGATTGCCGAGCGTTCTCAGCAGCAGACCACGCATCTGCCGTTTCCTGTCGGATTCACCGGAGCGGGGATTCCAGCCGAGTTCGTCGACCTTCCGCGAGACGAGACCCCGAACATATGCCTGCATCCTTGGTCGGTCATCAGACGAGATCACGCGGTCGAGTTCGGCGATCCCGGCAAGAGCAATGGACCAGACATCGACCTCGTCCTCGTCCTTGAGTCGCGCAACGAGCTCCAGGTAGTTCCCCGCACGAAGGTCGCCCTTGAGTACGGCCGCATACGTGTCCGAGACGATCGAATAGCGCTCGATCGGATCGAGGTCCGTCAGCCGAGCGATCACACCGTCGAGGATGTCTTCGTCATAGTTGACCCTGAAGAACCCCTCGCCGCCGGAATCGAAGATGGCGTCCGCCCCGGCCTGCACCACGACAGGGTCCTCACCGACGATGACCTTTCCGTCTCCTTCCGACGACGTGTAGAGCACGGGCACCTTCCACGTCGATTCGCCGTCCCCGATCAGACGGAAGTGCTCCTGGGTGAGTCGGTAGTTGTCACCATCGCGCTCAACATTGAGCCTCGGATACCCTCCCTGGAAGATCCACGTGTCCATGATCTCGCCGACCGGCTCGCCCGATGCCGCCTCGAGTGCCGCCCACAGATCGGGTGTGTCCGTGTTGCCATACGCATGCTTCTTGAGGTACGCGGTGACTCCCTTTCGGAACTCGTCCTCACCGAGATACTGCTCAAGCATGCGCAGAACGGAGGATCCCTTCTGGTACGTCAGCACGTCGAACATCGCGTTCGCGTCCTCGGGCGAGGCAACGGGCACCTCGATGGGGCGGGTCGCCGCCAGTGCGTCTGTCTCCTGACTGATCGATCGCATCGCCGAGAACGACAACCATCGCTGCCACTCGGGTCGATAGGCGTTGACGCATTTGATCTCGGCGAACGTTGCGAATGCCTCGTTCAGCCAAATGCCGTTCCACCACTGCATCGTGACGAGGTCGCCGAACCACATGTGTGCAATCTCATGGGCGATCACGTCGGCGACCCTCGTCATCTCGCCTTGGGTGGCGGTCTTGGGATCGAGGAGGAGAGCGGTTTCCCGATACGTGATGCACCCGAGATTCTCCATCGCACCGAACGCAAAGTCGGGGATGGCGATCATGTCGAGCTTGTCACCCGGATACGGGATGTCGTAGTACTCGGAGAAGAATCGGAGCGAGTGGGCGCCCATGTCGAGCGCAAAATCCGTCAGATCCTCGTTGCCCGGTGGTGCGATGATCCGGAGCGGGGTGCCGTCCACATCGACAGCGTCCGTGGCAACGAGCTCGCCCACGATGAACGCCACGAGGTACGTCGACATCTTCATGGTGTCGGCGAACGTCACCTCGATCTTGCCGTCCTCGCGAGTGCGTCTGCCTGTTTCGGCGGCGTTGGAGACAGCCATGAGACCGTCCTCGACCACAAGCTTCACTCCGTAGGTTGCCTTGAGGTCCGGTTCATCCCAGCACGGGAACGCCCGACGTGCGTCCGTCGCCTCGAATTGCGTGGTCGCCATGACCTTCTCGACACCGTCGATCGTGTAGACCGATCGGTAGAACCCACGCAAGTCGTCGTTGAGGACGCCCGTGAAACTGATCTCGATCCGCGCTGGACCGGTCCCGAGAGGGGAGGTGGTTGAGAGGGTGGCTCGCTCTGAGGACGCATCAAGGGTGATCGAGGCCGGGTGCTCGACACCATCCTGTTCGATGACAGCGGAATGAAGATCGAGTTCGATCGCGTTCAGGACGACATCGGAGGTCGACTCGACGATGTCCACGTCGATTCCCACCGTTCCAGTGAACGACGCTGACACAAGGTCAGGCTCGAGGTGGATGTCGTAGTGGCTCGGTATCACCGAACGCGGCAAGCGGTAGTCAGCTTCGGAAGCCAATTCGGAACTCCTTCAATACGCGGCTGCGATTGCTGGAGCGTATCGTTCCTCGACGTCCAGACGTACAGCGATCGGCGGAAGCTGGCGTGTAGAACGAATCGCTCTTGACATGCCTAATGCGATTAGTTATCGTCCTAATGTCATTAGTCACATGCAAGGAGAACGGCCATGCGCCACGAACTGCACACCGAGATCGAGATCGACGCCACACCCGAAGTGGTCTGGCAGGTTTTGACCGACCTGGACAGATACGCGGACTGGAACCCCTTCATCACTTCGTCCGTGGGCGAGGCTCGGGTCGGCACGAAGCTGATCAACAGGCTGGAACCCCCGGAAGGCAACGCCGTGACATTCAAACCACGGGTCACGGTCGTCGAGAGCGGAAGGGTCCTGGAGTGGCTGGGCAGCCTCGGATTCCGCGGCATCTTTGACGGTCGACACCGTTTCGAGATCGCAGCATCCCCCAACGGCACGAAGCTCACTCAGAGCGAGACGTTCTCCGGGGTACTCGTCCGCTTCTTCCGCAAGTCGCTCGATACCCAGACGAAGTCCGGATTCGAGGCGATGAACCGGGCACTGAAGACACGGGCCGAGTCCGTCGCCGTTTCCTGATGGGTCGCAAACGCGGACTGGATCGGGAGCAGGTGGTGGCCGCCGCGACCGCCATCGTCGACCGCGACGGTCTTGGCGCACTCACGCTTGCATCGCTCGCTGCGGATCTCGGGGTGCGGTCCCCTTCTCTGTACAGCCACGTCGACGGAATCACAGGGCTCCGTCGAGAGCTGGCGCTCCACGCCAGCGAAGTACTCACAGTCGAGGCCGCCACGAGTGTCGAGGGCTTGGCTGGTATCGATGCGCTGAGGTCGGTTGCCGAGCAGTTGCGATCGTTCGCCCGCCGCCACCCGGGGCTCTACGACTCGCTTCTGCCCGCACCGTCGGCTGAGGAGGATCCTGAATTGGCTGCGGCCTTCGCCAGGCCGGTTGCAGTCATCGGATCGATCCTCGGCTCGATGGGCGTCGACCCCGGGGCGGTTGTCCCCCTGATCAGGGCACTACGAGCGTCGGTACATGGCTTCGTTGATCTCGAGAACCGAGGCGGATTCGCGTTGGCCGACGACATCGACGACTCATTCGCGACCACGATCGGCCTCGTGATCGATGCGATCGCGGCTCACGCAGCATCCGAGGACGGCACACGAGAAGGACGTTGAGTCCACCTGGGTCGGCGGCCAACTACTGTTGCGGCATGTGCAGATCAATCCACAGACTCAGGGACGGAACCGAGATCTTCGATCGCGTTGCGATGGAGGAAGCCTCGCGCCAGTACGTTCGGAAGGTGTCGGGTTTCTCCAAGCCCGCATCCCACAATCAGGATGCGTTCGACACCGCCGTGCGTGAGATAGCGGACGCGACCGAACGTCTGATGGCGTCGCTCCGAATCGGCACGCCAGCCTGACCCACGGATGGAAGTGCTCCTCCGTGCGTCGGAGCAATAGCCGCCGCGTCGCGGTAGACCACGGGTGAGGCGTCGGCAAAGGAACCCAGCGTGAACAAGACACGGTACGGCTACGAAGTCACCACAGAGATGTCCGTTGATGAGGCAGAGACCGCCATGCGAGCGGCCCTCGCTGAACGAGGTTTCGGAATCCTCACCGAGATCGACGTCGCGGCGACATTCGCCTCGAAGCTCGGGATCACACGGGACGCGTACAAGATATTGGGTGCGTGCAATCCGAACCTTGCCAACCGGGCCATCGGTGCCGACGACAACATCGGCCTGCTGCTGCCATGCAATGTCGTGATTGCGACGATCGATGGCAAGACGCGGATATCGGTCGTCAACCCGCATTCCATGCTCGGGGTCGCGGCGGACTCCCCGGATCTCGAGGCGGTGGCCACCGAGGCCAACGATCACCTCGTCGCAGCACTTGCGACGATCGGCTGACCAACGTGACCTAGCGGTTCTCGACCTCGCCGGTCGAGATGTCACCGATTGATTTCCCCACGATGATCGATTCGATCGTCTGACTCAGAAGCCCGTAGGTGATCGGCCCCGACACCTTGCCGACGATCGTTCCATCGCGATCGACGAAGAAGGTCTCAGGGAGGCCGAGCACCCCCCACTCGAATGCGGTGCTTGAGCCTTCGTCCGCGGTGTACACCGTATGGGCACTCTCGCCGAGTTCGGCAAGGAATCCTTCTGCCCGCACCGGATCGTCCTGGTAGTTGACGGCAACGAACGTGACACCGAAGTCCGCGTAGTCGTCCGCGGCACGGATCAGGGCCTCATGTTCCGTCCGACAGCCGAGACACCACGAAGCCCAGAAGTTGACAACCACGATGTCCCCGCCGAACTCGTCCACCGAAACCGCACCGGAGCCGTCCATGAGGGCGATCTGTCCGGTCGGAGCTTGCTTGCCCATCAGGGGGGAGTCGGCGACGGAGGGATCAGAGCCGAAACGGCTGGCGAAGACAACCGCAAGGGCGAGGAACAACACTCCGCCAGCGATCACCGCCCACACCATCCTCGAACCGCGGACCGCAGAGTGCTGGGTCATGATCCACCCAATTGCCGGATGAGTTCGAGCGCGCTCTCGCGAACCTCGTCCGGGGTCTCATCGTCGGCAACCACGGATCGGAGCATCACGATGGCCTCGTCATTCCGCCCGAGCGTCGCATAGATGTTCCCGAGGAACCACCGCGCAGTGAGAAACGTCGGGTCCCGCTCGATCGCCGCTTCCGCATAGCCGACGGCGACGTCGGCGTGGCCTGACAGATAGGTCATCCACGCCACGTTCGCGAGGGCCTCGGGGTGCTGCTCCCGGTCCAGTACCTCGAAGTAATGGTCGAGTGCCTTTGCGAACTCTCCGGCTTCGAAGTATCTCCTGGCCAGAGCCAGGCGCATGGGTACCACGTCTGGATTCGCCGCAACGACGGCTTCCATCTCGTCATTCGTGACGGTCGACAGGTCGCGCGGGCCGTCACCGTCGAGAACGTCACCCGCGACACCTTCGACTCCCGACACGGAACCATCATTGAGTGAAAGGACTGCAAACACAGCAATCGCCGCAACCGCCACACCGACAATCGCCACACCGACTGCCGCCCGGCGAGACATCCAGCTCCGCGTTGCGCGAGTCGTGGTCAGCGAGTCGTCGGCACCTCTGGCGGCGATCAGCGCTTCGAGCTCGGCGGTGTATCGATCGCGGAGCCTCGTGGCTGTCGGCTCGTCGATGTCGCCTTCGAGTACCTGCCGCTCAAGATCAGACAGTTCATCGTTCAGCAATTCGATGTGTTCGAGCGTTGGGTCGTTCACGGGCCACCTCTGGGAGCGGCGGAACTGCGTCGCATGGCGACGATCGTCACCAAGCCACCGACAAGCAGTGCGACCGGGATCGCCCACAACGCGACCGTCCACGAAGTCGTGGATCCGTCGAGGATGTACGAATCACCGAAGTTCGCAGCGAATTCGCCAAGGATCTCTTCGTCTGTTGCACCGGCACGGACCCTCGCCTCGATGAGATCGCGGTAGTCCCCCGCCACCCCCGAGGGCGAATCGGCGAGGGACTCACCGTTGCAGAACGGGCATTTGATCGACGCTGTCAGGCTCGCAACACGGTCCTCGACCGTCGGGCTCGACTGGGGTCCCCCGGCGAGCCCAACGACCATCACGCCAATAGCGATCGCACCTACGGCGATCGGCAGCAGCGTCTTCATCGACTCACGCATCGAGGAGCCCTTCGGAGTGCGTCACTCGGTCTGACGGTTCCGGGCGTCGATCCGGTTTCCGCCTGAACGCCACGGCTCCACCGCTCACGATCACCAGACCCCCGAACCACAACAGCCATTGGAACGGGAACACGAAGACATCGAGCGTGATCGTCTCTGAGGTTCCGCCCGATATCCGCAGGTACACGTCCTCGGTGAAACGCGTCCATACGTCAGGCGTCCCGATCGGCTGACCGAAACCCGGGTACTCGTTGACGCTCGGGGTCATGACCCGCATCTCTGTGCTGCATGCTTCGTCGAGTACTGCGATGGACACACCCGACACCGTCCGGTGCGCCTGTTGTGTCTCGAACGGACCCCGATGTTCGAAGCAGTACCCGACGCTGGCGACGCTTTCGTCGATACCGATCGAGATCGTGTCGCGAACGGCGAGCCCGCTCGTGGTCGCCAGCGCGATTGCCACCAGCGCTACACCAACATGGGCGATCTGCCCGCCCCAGTACCCCGGGTCATTGGCGACAACCTTGCGCGCCGCCGCAGGGAGCCCTTCGGGCCTGGCGCTGACGACCTCGGCGAACCGGAGAGCAAGTGCGCCGATCACGAAAACCGCCAGTACCAGCGTGATCAGGACACCAACCGATGCGAGTCCAGCGACGACGGCGACGGCACCGGCGACCAGAGCGCCGGCAATCGGCCAACGCAGACGAATCCAGAGCACGTGTGGCGTCGCCACCCGCCAGGGCGCGACCGACCCGAGGCCGATCATGAGCAGCAGCAGAAGCGCAAGGGGGACGGCTGCCTTGTCGTAGAACGGTCGACCGACAGCCACTTCGTCACCCGATATTGCTTCCACGATCAGCGGATACATCGTGCCGAACAACACGCTGAACGTGAACACGGTGAGCAACAGGTTGTTGGCGAGGATGAAGCCCTCCCTCGAGACGAGCGAGTCCAGCCGTGGCGACTGGGAGATGTCGCGAGCCCGGACCACGAACAGTGCGAGCGACGCCACGACGACGATCAGGAGGAACGACAGGATTGCCGGCCCGACGGCAGATTGCGTGAACGAGTGGACTGAAGCGATCACACCCGACCGCGTGAGGAAGGTGCCGAGAATTGTGAGCGAGAATGTGGCAATCACCAGCATGAAGTTCCACGCCTGGAGCATGCCGCGCCTTCGTTGAACGAGCGCTGAGTGAAGGAAAGCGGTTGCAGCGAGCCACGGCAGGAGGGCAGCGTTCTCCACCGGATCCCACGCCCAATAGCCTCCCCAGCCAAGCACCTCATAGGACCACCACCCGCCGAGCATGATGCCTGCCGTGAGGAATCCCCACGACACGAGCGTCCATCGGTGCGTCCTGTCGAGCCAGCGCTTGCCTCCTTCTCTTCGGATGAGGGCGGCTATTGCGAACCCGAATGGGACCGTCATCCCGACGTACCCGACGTAGAGCATCGGCGGATGGATCGCCATGAGGATGTGGTTCTGGAGAAGGGGATTCGGCCCACGTCCCTCGAGTGGTGCCAAGGACTGCGCAAGGGGCCACCAGGCCGTGTCCGAGCAAACACCGCCTGCCACCGCAGTGCACACGGCGAAAGGATTCGCGACGGTGGCCATGAGCCCGAACCAGAACACGGCGACGGCGCCCATGATCGAAAGCGCGAGAAGGCCGAGTGGGTCGCTGGAGGCCTTCGAGCGATACACGATCCCGATGAAGGCGGCGAGCAGCAGCCCCCACAGAACAATCGAGCCTTCGAGGGCTGCCCACCCCGCGGCGAACAGGAAGACCGACGGCGTGCTCGTTGCGGTGTTGTTGGCTATGTACGCAATCGAGAAATCGTGCGTCAGAATGCCGGCTTCAAGCAGGATGAACGAAGCCGCAGCCGAGCCGACCAGGACCCGGATCGGCAGACTGACGAGGGATCGGTCACCTGTGCGTGACGCGCGGGCCCCCTGGATGACAAGGCCCACGGCTGCGACCACGGCGGTGACAACGGCGAGATAGCCCGCGACGGCGATCATGACTCGCTACAGGAGTGGCGTTCCGTGTCGTACTCGGTGTCGTCCGAACGGTATTGCTCGTCGTGCTTGACGAGCATCGTGTCGGACTCGAACACCGCACCGTCCCAGGTTCCCTCGAGCACCACACCAATCCCCTCCTGGAACAATTGGGGCGGAGCACCTTGGTGCACCACCGCGACGAACGTGTCACAGTCCTGGACATTGAACATCACGGTCTCGTCGGCCTGGGAGACCGAGCCTGGTTCGACCCGCCCACCGAGCCGGAGCCGTTCGGTGCTCGCCTCGCGGGTCTGGACCTCTGCAGGTGTGTTGTAGTACACCAGCGATGCGCTGAGGTTGACGAGCAGGAAAGCGAGAATGGCCACCAGCACGATCCCAGGGATGACAAACCGGAGGTAGCGGTTCATGATCCTCCGTCGAGGCGTTGCCGGGCCTTGGAGATCTTGTTGGCCACGGCCGCGGCGTAGACGACGAGACTGATATACGTCGCCCCGTACGCGAGCCCGACCCAGTTCCACTGCTCAGCGACATCCATCAGGCATCACCTCCGAGCGTGGGCGCAGTGACCGCTTCCCCCGCCATCGGACCTGCGTCGGCGACATCCTGGATGAGCAACCGGTCTTCGAGCTTGGCGAGCTCGACCCTTTTGAACATCAGGGCGACGTAGAACAGTGAGAACATCGCGACCGCAAGGAGCAGCGTCACCACCATTTCGGGATCCATGTCCACCGAGGCCGGCTTGACGAGCGATGGGGTTTGGTGCAGACCACGCCACCAAATGACCGAGAAGTGCACAAGCGGGATCTGGACGACGGCGATGAGACCGAGGATGGCGCTACGCCTGGCCCTCGCCTCGAGATCGTCGGTGGTCCGGCGCAACGCGAGGTAGCCGAGATACACGAAGAACATGATCGCTGTGAGGGTCAGACGCGCATCCCAGGTCCACCACACTCCCCATGTCGACTTTCCCCAGATCATGCCGACCACGAGCGTCAACCCGGTGAACACGACGCCAATCTCGGCTGAGGACGCTGCGATGCGGTCCCACACGAGGGTCTTGCGCCATAGGTAGATCGCCGATGCGAGCATCGTGACGCCGAACGACACATACGCGAGCCACGCCGCTGGCACGTGGACGTAGAGGATGCGCGAGAGCTGTTCCTGGATGGCATCGGGCGGAACGACGAATGACGCGGTGAGCGTGACGACACCGGCGCCGATCATCGCGTACCACGGCCACGTGGCTGAAGATGATTGCGTCTGGTCGGATGCGACGCCGGTGGTCATGAGGTCTCCTGGAGGGGCCGGGCTGCGAGGACTCCGGCGATCGCCAGGACAAGTGCCACGACGACCAGCATCAGAACCCATGTGAGGATACTGTGACCGAGCCGTAAGCCTTCAAACGACTGGGTCGCAGCGATGAGGATCGGCACCGACAGCGGGGCAACGATGAAGGGCACCAGGGCTCCTGCCGACTGACCGGTCGCAACGATGGCTCCGGCGAGCGTACCGAGGAACGAGAGCCCAGCAGCGACAAGGAGCAGGATGGCGGGGATCCAAACCCACCCGGTCAGCGATATGTCGTAGAGCACGATCGTCAACACACCGAGTACCAACTCGAACACCACGAGCAGCACGAAGTTGGCAGCACTTGATCCCGCGAACACCGCTGCAGGATCCATCCCGGTCAGTGCCACCATGTCGCGCTGTGCCATCGAGTCTGTCGTTGATCGCCGAACGGAGATCAGAACGCCGAAGAGCATGATCACCACCCAGAACATCCCGATCCCTACCCCTCGGAGGGTCGGCGTGTCGATCCCGATCGCGATCGGGATCAACAGCAGGGCAACGGCGCCAAACGGGATGGTGATCCACAGGACCTCGCCGGACCGCTTTTCTCGCAGGAGATCACGCTTCATGACGGCACGTGTCTGGGCGAAGAACGAAGCCTTCATCGGAGGGTGCCACCTTCGATCTCGAATGTCCGTGTCGACAACGCTGCAACCCGATCCCGCTCGTGTGAGACCAGTACCGCTGCTCCCCCGGATTCCACGGTGCGGCGCACCAGGTCATCGACGAGGGCGACTGCGGTGTCGTCGAGGGCCGAATGTGGCTCGTCGAGAAGGAGCAGATCGGGACGGGTCATATGAGCCCGGGCGAACTCGGCTCGCCGCTGCATGCCATGGCTACATCGATCTGCTCGACGGTCCATCGCCCCCGACAGACCGACGACCGCGAGATACCGATCGGCTTCCTCGGCACTGATCCCCATGGCCTCGGCAATGAAACGAAGGTTTTCACCCAGCGTCAGCTCCGGGTAGAGCCCCGGTGTGTGCCCGATGTAGCCGATGCGATGTCGGATATCGAATCGGTCGTCGTGATCGAGCGGGATGCCGAACACCGACCCGGTGCCGGCAGAGGGGCGGTTCAAAGTCGCCATGACCCGGAGAAGGGTCGTCTTCCCAGCACCGTTCGCCCCGAAGAGTCCGATGGTCTCACCGGCGGCGACTGACAGGTTGATGTCGCGCAGGATCGGCACCGCGCCTGCACGCACGGCGACACCCGACAACGTAACGATCGCGATAGGTTCGGACACATCAGGCAGGGTACCGAGAGGAAGCCCTGCAACGGAATACACAGATACGCCGACGCGTTGCTGTGACTGGAACCCATTGCAGAGGAGCCATCGTGGCAACCATTGACATCACCGCAGACACGCTCGTCGAGACGATCGAGGGCAACGACATCGTCCTGATCGATTTCTGGGCCGAATGGTGCGGTCCGTGCCGTTCGTTCGCACCGACCTACGAGAAGGTCTCGGAAGCACATCCCGACATCACGTTCGCCAAGGTCGACACCGAGGCCGAGCAGGCGGTTGCACAGAACTTCGGGATCCAGTCGATCCCGACGCTCGTCGCCTTCCGCGACAAGATCGGCATCTTCGCCCAACCCGGCGCCCTGCCCGAAGATGCCCTTGAGGATCTGATCGCACAGATCGAGGCACTCGACATGGATGCCATCCGCGAAGAGATCGCAGCCGAGGAGGCTTCCGGCGGTCATGACCACGAAGCCCACGAGCACGACCACGAGCACTCCCTCGAGGCGTAGTCCATCCAACCATCGGCTCAGGTCCTGAGTACGTCGTCGACACCCCGACATTGAACGAGCAGTTCGGTCGGGGTGTCGACGCGACAGCCTCCGCAATCCGCACCCAGGGTGTGTACCGTGGGCCCATGCCACGACCGCACCCTCGCCACTACTTCGGGAACTTCGCCAACAGCGACCTCCCACTGCTCGAGAAACTCCGGTTGGTGGCCAAGAACAACGCGATCAAGATCAAGAACGGAACGTCGTGCTGCGGGAATCACGGCGAACCCGGCTGTTGAGTGGGTCCTGACGAGCCCGGTTCGGGCTCCCACGGCCACGACCACCACCATTGAGCGTCCCGACAACGACGACCCTGCCCGGTTCTGCGGTCTACCGACCCGAGCGCTGACCCTGCATCCTTCCGAGCGCGGCACCTGACAAAGCCGCTGCGATGACGAAGATGATCCCGATCGTGAAGAGCCCGAGGAACCCCACGATTCCGAACA
Organism: uncultured Acidimicrobiia bacterium; assembly: GCA_965368815.1. Classification (GTDB taxonomy): domain Bacteria; phylum Actinomycetota; class Acidimicrobiia; order Spongiisociales; family UBA5794; genus UBA5794. The sequence goes on along the minus strand of CBDUOH010000004.1, from coordinate 4,809 downwards.
CGATCGTCGCTGCGATCAGCGAGCCCCGAGCGATGGAGGGCTGGGCGGCGAACGTGCCGACCAGCGCCAAGGCGGTTGCGACAAGCATGCCAAGCGCAATCGGGACCGCAATGCGGAGGCTGTTGTCCCCCTCACCGGCCATGATGGCCACATAGGCACTCACACCACCGAAGCCGATCATCGAGGACACCAATGCGAGCGGGCGGGCAGGAGCCATACCGACAAGCATATTGACCGACAACCGAGCACCTAGCATGGAATCTGAAGGAGGTACGGAACCATGGGTTCACATCGGGCAGGAGCAGCGGGTGGCGGCGCCATCTACGGACTGGGGATCTTCGGATCGTTCGTGTACTTCTGGCAGCAGGCAGATTCTTTCTGGCAGTATGTGTTGTCGTTCTTCCAGGGTCTCTTTTGGCCCGCATTCATGGTCTACGAGGTCTTCTCCGCCCTCGGGGCATAGCGGTCGGCGGGCCAGCGGAAGTATCGCAGACCAAGATCCGGCCCGGGCAGTCGCATACAGCGGAGCCCCGAACGACGCAGTACGCGCAGATGGGTCCCCACCCACGGCGAGGACCCATCTACCTGATCGTCGTCCTAGTAAGCGTTGCCGCTCGCCGGACCACCGCGTGAGCCGGGAGCCCCGGGCACGCCACCTGCATCGTCGTTGTTGAAGCGAGCCTTACCTGGTCGACAATCGGGACCGTTCCCGACACCGTTGTTGCATTTGGCACCACCGTCACCCTCACCGGTGGCGGCCGCAACGCCGACCATCGAGCCGAACGCCATGGCCAAGGCCAGCGCGAACACCACGAGTCGTCTCCTCATTGTTTCCTCCATCTTGCCCTCGCGAACACAATGCGTGGTCGCGTGGCAACAATGTACTCGTGGCCGAGTCACGGCGCCAGCGATTCGTGAGCCATGGACCGCCGAGTGCTCCATCAGTTGCCACACCAAACTCTCCTTCCCGGTTGAGGTTCCGGAGTCAGTCTGAGAACTCCCCGGTGCTCGACAGCTTGCCGGCGCCACCGCACCGGCGGCTTGGAGCCATCAGTGCAATCCAGGTCACGCGTTCACAACGGGCCGTCGGCACGGCGATGTCGACCCTGATGAACGACGCGAGCGGATAAAGGGTGGATTCGCGCCCTGACCCGATAGTGTCCTTGACAACGCACGATCACACACCGCGAATTCTCGTGCTCGTTCCGGCTCCCGCTGCCACTTCGTTGGACGGGATTGCCACAACGCCTCGCCCTTCTGCCTGTCATCGCATCAACCAATGACGCAGTTTGTATCGCACGGCCGTCGAAACGTTCGACAGGCCACCAGTAAGAAAGCCAAGGTCCCATGACCCGAACCCCCGTATCCCAAGCCCTCGTCATCATCAAGCAGGGCATCCCCGCTCACCCGGGAACACCAGCAGCACAGCTCCGCGAGCACCGCTCGACTTCAGCGGACGCAAACGGCATCGCCGCACAGTCGGACGACCGCTAGCGGGCCTCTCGTCTCACGAGAGGGGCCAGTACCGACTGCACCCGGTCGAGATCATTGGGGTCCACCATCAGCTGGACGCTGAATGTACCGAGTGTGCCCGGTCCGTGAGGATGGATCGAGAGCTCCGGTCCGTCGTCGAGGTCAACGACGCGATGCCGGCGCGGGTGTGGGCCCCGGAACAACGCCGCCGACGTATCGTGGCCACATGACCGACGCATTCGTACCCACCGATTTCGATGTTCCCGAATCCTTCAAAGGAACCGGGTTCCGGCTTGAGCCTCTTGGCGCCGTCCACAACGAGCGTGACCACGAGGCGTGGATGTCGAGCATCGAACACATCCACGCAACTCCGGGATTCGATGGTCCCGACGCGGACTGGCCGGCTCCCATGTCCCTCGAGAGGAACCTCGGCGACCTGGTGCGACACGCTGACGACTTCGCATCGAGGACAGGCTTCACCTACTCGATCCTCGACGGAGACGAGGTCATCGGGTGCGTCTACATCTACCCGTCATCGGATCCAGCACATGATGCGAATGTGAGGTCGTGGGTCCGGGTGAGCCGTTCCGAAATGGACATCGTGGTGTGGCAGGAACTGTCGGAGTGGATCGCTACCGTCTGGCCGTTCTCCAACCCCGCATACGCCGCGCGCTCACACCTCTGATATTCCGATCTGAAGCCTGCGGATTGTCGCTTGACAATCGAAGTATGCGTTCCGCGCCCTAGCGGGAACGAGATCGATCCCAATTCCATTCGATCGTTCTGCGATTCCGGAGTCATCCGCATGCTGCTCGACAGCGACGGAGAACGCTCCGTCGTCGATGACCAGGCGGGCGCTAGCCCTTGGTCTGCCGCACCAACGGAGCAAGGACGGCTTGGGCGCGATCGAGATCTTCGCGGTCGACCATGAGCTGGACGCTGTAGGCACCAAGCATGCCAGGGTCGGTGATCATCGTCGAGGGGATGTCGGCGTCATTGAGCAACGCCCATCCTTGTTCGGCGGTGTCAACGTCCTTGAAGACGGCGGCAGCGATGTCAGGTCCGAGGATTCCCATCAGCCGTCGGCACCGCCCGTCATGTTCCACGACCGCAGGTGCACCGATGGTGCATGCACGGTCGCGTTCCCGAACTCGCCGGCATTGAACCTGGCATTGTTCGCCCACGCCCCCACCTGACCCGGAGCAAGGGCATCAACGAACGACTGTGTGAACCGCATGTTCGTGATGGGGCCCGTGATCCGCCCGTTTTCGATCATGAAGGTGCCGTTGCGGGTCAACCCGGTCACCACCAACGTCTTCGGATCGAGGATCCGGCAGTAGTTGAACGTTGCCACGTAGATCCCTCGTTCGACGCCCGCGACCAGATCTTCCTCGGTATCGGTGCCTCCGTCGATGAACATCCTGTCGGCGAACGGGAGACCCGTGCCAAAACCGTCCTCGGCCTTGAACGAGCTTCCGGTCGTCTCGACGCCGGCCTTCTTTGCCGTCCGTCGGGTGTGGACCACGTTCGCGGTCGTGCCGTGGTCGATCAGGTTGACCCGATGCTTGGGAGACCCCTCACTGTCGAACGCAACGCCGAGCGCTCTGGGATCAGTGGCGTCGTCATAGAGATTGACCGAAGGATCGAATCGGTCCTCGCCCAACTTCACGAACGACATCCCTTCGTTGAATGACCGCCCGTTGAAGCCATAGAAACCCAGGAATTGGGCGATGGTGCCAACCGCTTCGGGTGCGAGGACGACCTCGTACCTGTCCGGCTTGGCGTCAAAGGCATGCTGGCCGTCGCGCGCACGGACCGCCGCTTCACGGCCTGCGGCGGCTGCGTCGATACCCGAGATGGCACCACCGGAGGCGTGACCGCTCCCGGCTGTCGTGTCGGTCTGATGGATCCCGTCGAGCACCACACGTGTCCATCGACCCTGAGCTGTCTGCCCTGCCGAGTTGGCGAACGCGTCGCCGAACACCACGGTTTCACACATACCTGCTGCGCGAAGTCCATCGCCGGCTTCCACGAAGGCCCGGACGAGCTCCGCTCGCACGGATGGATCCGCTGCAGCAGTTTCTTCGTCGTAGTGGTCGACGGCAGGGATGGCCGTTGGCGGTGTGAGCCCCGGCCAGTCGTCGTCCACGTTCTGGGCATCGGCGGTGGCGATGGTGGCCTCGACCCACGCCCGGATGGCGTCGGCGTCGGTTGTGGTCGTTGTTCCATGTGCGACCCTGCCATCGCGTTCGATCGTCAACGTCAGCTCGGCGACATCGTCCGAGACGTTCTGATGAATGAACGAGTTGGCGAAACGCGTGAGCGCAGATGTCCCAGCTCGTGCGTAGACGGCGGCATTCGCATCGTCCCCGACAATCGCAAGTACCTGACCGGCGAGGTCCTGCGCACGTCGCGTGATGTCGCTCATCCCTTCACCCCCACTCGCACGTTCGCGAAACGGGCAGGCGATGCCGAGTGTCCCGTGTGGGCAACCTGGACCGGCTGCCCCTTCCCGCAGTTGGGAATCCCCCAGTGGGTCCATTCCTCCGCACCAGCGAGACGGTCCATCGAACCCCAGAACTGCGGCGTGATCCCCGTGTACGTCGGGTTCTTCACCATGCGACCAAGCTTGCCGTTCTTGATCTCGTAGCCGATCTCGCATCCGAACTGGAAGTTGAGGCGCCGATCATCGATCGACCACGACCGGTTGGTTGCCATGTACACGCCATCGGGTGTGTCGGCGATGATCTCGTCGAGCGTCCCCTCACCGGGCAGCAGACCGACGTTGGTCATCCGCACCATCGGAATACGGTTGTAACCGTCGCCACGCACCATCCCACCAGAGCCGCCCTCGAGACCGGCAACGGCTGCCGAGTCTCGGCCCGACAGCACCCCGACCCAGATGCCATCCTTGACGATGTCGACCCGACGTGCCGGAGCACCCTCGTCGTCGTACCCGAATGTTCCCAAGGCTCCCGGAATCGTGGCATCCGCGGTGATGTTCATCAGATCGGACCCGTAGCGATGGACACCGAGTTTGGACAGTTCAAGATGGCTGGTGCCTGCGAAGGCCGCCTCCCACCCGAGGATGCGATCGAGCTCGATCGCGTGTCCGACGGATTCGTGTATCTGGAGGGCCAACTGCGAGGATTCGAGGACCAGGTTCGTCTCGCGCTCCTCCATCTCCGGGGCCGACAGGAGGGCGACTGCCTCCTCGGCGATCCTCTGGGCATGGTCGGGGAAGTTCCACTTGCGGATCACTTCATACCCGCCCGTCTCGAACTGTCCCCACGATTGGGGATACGAACGAATCTGGGTCTCGTGCTCGCCGACGGC
>CBDUOH010000003.1:0-62017 GCA_965368815.1 uncultured Acidimicrobiia bacterium | reverse complement strand
AAACGCTCCGAGTCGCCAGGAAGTTCGGACCCGATGCACCTTCGAACGGTGGTCGGGTGGGAAGCAGGCGCCTCCTCTTGCTTTCTGTTGCCAGAATCGTAGCGGGTGGCATCGGCTACAACCGCATGAACTCCTATCGGTCACCGAGGGAACGCAGGGTCGACGCTGTTTCCACGGCCGCAGCGGCTGCCTCCCTGCCCTTGTTGTGTTCTCCCGGCAGCGACCTCATGATCGCGGCTTCGGGATCGGTGACGGTGAGGACACCGAACGCGACCGGCACACCCGTGTCGAGCTGGACGCGCATGAGCCCCTCGGACGCGCGGTGAGCCACGTGTTCGTAGTGGTCGGTATCGCCTTTGATGACGGCACCGAGGCACACGACCGCGTCGAACCCCGCCCTCGCCAAGTGCAGTGCCAGCACGGGCAACTCGAATGCTCCCGGGGCCTCAACAGCGAGCACTTCGCTGCATCCGGCCTCGTCGAGGAACGCAAGGGCACCATCTTTGAGACCGTTCGTGATGGTTCCGTTGAAGCGACTCGTGACAACAGCAATCCGTAGACCTGCTGCGTCGATGTCCGGTTTCGGGTGATGGTCGAGCCTCATCGCGTGGCCCCTTCGGACCCGTCGATCGCAGCGGGTTCAAGCATGTGCCCCATCCGAGCCGCCTTCGTGGCGAGATAGGCCCGATTCTCGGGCGTCTCCCCCACCCACAGCGGCTCCCGTCCGTTCACAACCACGCCGAATCTGGTCAGTTGCTCGATCTTGTCCGGATTGTTGGTGAGGAGGGTGATCCCTGCGATACCGAGATCATGGATGATCTGTGCATCGACACCGTAATGTCGGCTGTCATCGGCATGTCCGATCTCGAGGTTCGCATCCACCGTATCGAGCCCCTGATCCTGGAGGTGATATGCAGCGATCTTGTCGATGATCCCGATTCCCCGGCCCTCGTGTGACGTGTTGTACACAACCACGCCGGTGCCGGCTTCCGATATCCGATGCATCGCCTCTGACAATTGGGCTCCACAGTCGCACCGAAGCGAACCGAACGCATCCCCGGTCAAACAAACCGAGTGGACTCTCGTCAACACGTCCGTTCCACCGTCGACGTCACCCATGACGAGGGCTACATGCTGTGTCTTGCCGATCGCCGACTCGAAGCCGATCACCTTGAACACGCCGTGGGCGGTGGGGAGCTCGGCCTCGGGCCCTCGCCGGACGATCGCCTCGGTGCGCCAACGATATGCAACCAGATCATCGATTGAGATCATCACGATGCCGTGTTCTCGGGCGAAGCGCTCGAGCGAATCCCCACGAGCCATGGTGCCATCGTCGTTCACGATCTCACACAGCGCACCTGCGGGTTTCAGGCCCGCAAGCCGGGCGAGGTCCACAGCGGCCTCGGTGTGGCCGGGACGGACGAGGACACCGCCCTCCTGATATCGCAACGGGAAGATGTGTCCCGGACGCGAAAAGTCCGATGCCTTGGCTCCGGGTTCGACCACAGCCCTGATCGTTTGTGCGCGGTCTGCTGCCGAGATCCCGGTTGTCGTGCCTCGCGCATAATCGATCGACACGGTGAAGGCAGTGTGGTGGGTGTCGGTGTTCTCGAGAACCATCAGAGGCAATTCCAGATCATCGAGGATCGCACCAGTCGTCGGAAGACATATGAGGCCGGATGTATATCGCACCATGAATGCGATCTGTTCCGGCGTCACCTTCTCGGCGGCGATGATCAGATCACCCTCGTTCTCACGGTTTTCATTGTCGACGACCAGCACGAACTCACCTGCGGAGATCGCCTTGATCGCTTCCTCGACGGTGCCCAGCTTCATTGTTTCAGTCCCATCATGCGTTCGACATACTTTGCAATCACATCCACTTCGACGTTCACCGTCGTCCCGATCCCCGACCGACCGAACGTTGTCACGTCAAGGGTGTGCGGGATCAGGACCACCTCGATCCAAACGTCATCCGCCGTGGGAGACACCGCGGTGAGCGTGAGGCTGACACCTGACAGGGTCACGGAACCCTTCTCGACCACATATGGGGCCAAGGACGGAGGAATCGCGATTCGGAGTCGTCTGGCTTCTCCTTCGTTGGCAATGTCGATGATCGTCCCGACCCCATCGACATGGCCTTGGACGATGTGCCCGTCGAATCGTCCGCCGCTCGACATCGCACTCTCGAGGTTCACGCGGGTCCCTGCACGCAAGGTCCCCAGGGAAGAGCGGTCCAGCGTCTCACGGACGGCGAAACAGGTGAACGCGTCCGAGGTCACGGATGTGACGGTGAGGCAGACACCGTCAACCGCGATGGAATCACCTACTGCGACCTCCGCAACGGTCTCGGGAGCCTCGATCCGGAATTCGACGCCCGAGCCGGAGTCTGCAGCAGTGACAACCCGCCCGAGCTCCGTGACTATGCCGGTGAACATCACGCCTCCCTTGTGCGGAGCGTGGCGTCGATGCGTACGTCGTTGCCCAATTGCGTCACCGAGTCGACATCGAGATCGACGGCGTCGGCGATGGTCGCGAACTCGCCGCGAAATGCTGGAAGCCCCGTCCCGCCTGCGATCTTGCCACCCACATACCAAACGATGGCATCGACAGCCCGAGCTTCGACGAAGCTGCGGGCGATCCGCGGCCCGCCCTCGACCAGCACCGACAAAACCTGCTTCTTGCCGAGGTCGTCGAGTGCGCGGAGTGGATCCACCAGCAGCCCTCCGTTGGTGTAGATCAGAGGATCGCGGGCCATCACGACCGCGTCGGCGGGCAGATCACGGGTTCCGGCGAAGATCACCGGTGTCGGCTGGGGGCCGTCGTATCCATCCAAACGCACCGTGAGCGTGGGATTGTCGGCGAGTACCGTACCGGCACCCACGAGAACGGCGTCGTGTTCCGAACGCAGTACATGGACGTCCTGTCGGGCCTTCTGGCCCGTGATCCAGCGCGATGAACCGTCGGCGGCGGCGACCTGGCCATCGAGCGTGGTCGCCATCTTGAGTGTGACCCTTGGTCTCCCCGTCCACAGATGATGGAAGTAGGCAGGATCGGCCGCGATCACATCAGACTCGGCGATTCCGACCTCGACCTCGATGCCGGCGTCCATGAGACGTTGCGCCCCAGATCCGGAGACTCTCGGGTTCGGATCGAGAGCACCGATCACCACCTTGGCGATGCCGGCTTCGATGAGGGCGTCGGCACACGGGGGCGTGCGACCGTGATGACTGCATGGCTCAAGGGTGACAACCATCGTCGCCCCTCGAGCGGTGCCGCGGTCCGCAAGTGCGTCCAGAGCGTTCGTTTCTGCATGTGCGAGACCGTCGCCGAGGCAGGCCCCGACGGATAGCACCGTGTGGTCTGGTGTAACGATGACGGCTCCCACACGTGGATTGGGATGCGGATACGTCGATCGCGCTACGTCGATCGCGCCATGCATCAGCCCATCCACGTCGAGACCGTCGACTATGTCGACAGCGCGACGCACCAAGCGTCCCCTTTCTTCCATCCGGACTCTTACCGTCGGCCCCGGAGTTCCACCGGATCGGCCCCAAATGGGGTTCGCGGACTTTCACCGCCGGTCGGGATTTGCACCCTGCCCTGAAAGAGGTATTTCCGATCGGAAGTGTACATCGCAACAGAACCGACGATCCGGGTTCCTCGTCACGCTCGGTCGGTGTCAGGATGGAGCGTCGTCCTGCCGAGTGGCGGCGGCATCAGGTGCGGCGATCCACCTGGTAGTTCGTGCCGGGAATGCTCTTGGCGACTTCCTTCATCTCGGCAGCCACCGACGAGGCCTCCCACTCCGAGGTCAATTCCTTGGTCTCGGTGGTCGCAACACCCATCGACAGGGAACAGATCGGGTATGCGTGCCGCTCCCCTTTCCTGTCGGTGACCTCGATGTATCCCTGGAGCGCGTCGGCCGTGTCGTAGTAGTCGAGGATTCCGTCGTCGAAACGGGCCATGATGTCCTCGCAGTAGGCCTTCATGTCGTCAGCGTGGACGATCGAGACGAAATCATCCCCCCCGACGTGTCCGACGAACACGTTGCCGTGCGTGGTGGCCTCCGTGGCTTCGAGAAGCACCTTGGCTGTGAACTTGATCACGGTGTCACCGCGCATGAATCCGTAGTGATCATTGAACGCCTTGAAGTTGTCGAGGTCCGAATGAACGACGGCGAGCTGCTCCCCCGCTTCGATACGTGACTCGAGCGCCTCCGAGATGCGGAAGTTTCCCGGCAAGCCGGTCAAAGGCGAAAGGTCCCGCATCTGTTGGGATCGTCGGAGCACGGTCCGCACCCGTGCAACGAGCTCTTCGAGGTCGAAAGGCTTCGTGATGTAGTCATCGGCGCCGAGATCGAGACCACGCACGCGGTCTTCAGCGAGGGATCGGGCGGTGAGGATGATGACGGGAACACTGCCCGTCGTGGGGTTGCTGCGCATCCGTCGAAGCACCGTCAGCCCGTCGATCTCGGGCATCATGATGTCCAACAGCATCAGGTCTGGCGGGTTCTCGGATGCGCGTTCGAGCGCCTGGCGTCCTCCCGGAGCCGTTTCGACCCTGAACCCATCGAGTTCAAGATTCATCTGCACGAACTGCAGGATGTCGGGATCGTCATCGACGACCAGAATCCGTTCGCTCATTCCACCTCACCCGTTGCGTTTGCGAGTATCTCCCGCACTGCTGCCGCTGCGTCACCGGTACGGAACACCGATGTCCCGGCAACGAGAATCGTTGCGCCTGCCTCTGCGGCGATGCGTGCGGTGTGGCTGTTGATGCCACCGTCGACCTGTATATCGGTCGCAAGTGCCGCAGAGTCAATGGATTCTCTGAGCGCCACAACCTTGGGCATCGTCTCCGACATGAACGATTGCCCGCCGAATCCGGGATGCACACTCATCACAACGACCATCGAGCACCTTTCGAGAAACCGGGAGATGGCCGTCTCCGGTGTCGGTGGATTGATGACGAGTCCCACATCGATACCCAGCTTCTCGGCTTCCTTGAAAACCGGCTCGGGATTCGGCACAGCCTCGATGTGCACCGTGACCCCATCGGCTCCGGCCGTAGCGATCGGCTCGAGATAGGAAAGCGGATCGGTGATCATCAGATGGCAATCGAGGTACAGGCTTGTGGCATCCCGCAACGATGCGATCACCGGCGGTCCGAGGCTGATGTTCGGGACGAAATGGCCGTCCATGACGTCAACATGCAGCATGGAGACCGTGGATTCGACCGTGGCGACCTCGGTTGCGAGGTTGGCGAAGTCTGCTGCAAGAATGGACGGTGCGACGCGTACGGATGACTGCATCGTGGGATTGTACGGTAGGAAGCGCCCGCTGCGACATCAAGGAGACCCCGTGGACAGATACCGCATCAAGCCCGGAGCGACATTCGACCTCACGGCGATGGACACCAGGGACACCTCGATGTTCCCCGATCTGACCAAGAAGACGTCCCGACCGGTGCTGGCTGGGCTCCACAAGGAGCTTGGCGAACTCCAAAGGCTCCTCTGGGCCGATGGTTCACGATCGCTGTTGATGGTGCTCCAGGCGATGGACACCGGAGGCAAGGATGGCACGATCCGGAAGGTGTTCACCGGTGTCAACCCGCAAGGAGTCGACGTGACCGGTTTCGGGGTCCCATCTGAACGCGAGATGGCTCACGACTACCTCTGGAGAATCCATCAACGAACCCCAGCCGATGGACGGATCGGTATCTTCAACCGCAGCCATTACGAGGATGTCTTGGTGGTTCGTGTGAACAATCTCGTGCCTGAGACCCGTTGGCGCCCGCGATACGGGCACATACGGGCTTTTGAACAGCAGCTCTCGGATGAAGGCACAGCGATTGTCAAGATCATGCTCAACATCTCACGTGCGGAGCAGAAGGAACGTCTCGAGGCGCGACTCGCCGATCCATCGAAGAACTACAAGTTCAATCCGAACGACCTCGATGCACGAGCCCGGTGGGACGACTACATGGACGCCTACCAGGAAGCGATTTCCCAGACGAGCACGAGCGAGTCACCGTGGTTCGTGGTCCCTGCCGACCGCAAGTGGTATCGCAACCTGGTCGTCGCATCGATCCTCATCGAGACATTGCGTTCAATGGACCTCGCGTACCCGGTCACGGACATCGACGTGGGGAGCATCACAATCGACTAGCGGTCGAAGACGGAGATGAACATCCCGTCGGTTCCCGTCGTGTCGGGACCGAGCAACAGACCATCGCCCCACCGGGTACCGTTCGGTCGCTCAGGAGCGGTGCCTCCCATGCCGGCCACGACATCGATTGTCTCTTCGGGAAACGGTGTACACACCGAGTAGACAAGGCGACCACCGGGACGCACCAGTTCAAGCGAGCGCTCGAGCATCGACCGTTGGAGGCGCCCGAAGCGCTCCGGCGCTCCCGGCTCGAGACGATGGCGGATCTCGGGTCGTCTGCGCAAGGTCCCCAGTCCGGTGCACGGAGCGTCAAGAAGGACAGCATCGAACGACCCGACCCGCCACGGTGGAAGCGTGCCGTCGGCTCGGACCCATCGAACGGTCGTGTATCGGGTGGATCTTCGTCTCGCCTTGCGCACCCGGCCACCGTGCACATCCGCTGCGACCAGCCGCCCCATCCTTCCGATTCGGTCAGCGATGGCGCGCGTCTTCCCCCCCGGTGCCGCAGCGACGTCGAGACATCGTGCCCCGGTTGATGGGGCGAGCGCCTGGACGACCGCTGTGGTTGCCGGATCAACCACGTCGACAGTGCCTGCCTCCTCAAGCTGGGAAACCGGCGTCGTCGGCGTTGCGTAGAAGGCCCCATCGATGCCCGGGACCGGTGCTGCATCGATGACACCGCCCGTGCGACGGCGCAGGCCCACCGGCGCCGGAGCGTTGAGAGCGGACAGGAGCGCCGCACCGTCGGGTACGTATCCAACGCATGCATCCTTGATCCAACCGGGGTAGCTGTCGAGCGGGTCGACAACCGGCACTGCGCGGTCAGCCATCGATCGCGCCACGGCGTTGACAAACCCGCTGGATCGCTGTTGACCCAAAGCACGAATGGTATCCACAGCGCCATCGACCACCGCATGGGGTGCGTGGCCGAGAACGACGAGTTCGGTACCTGCGATCCGAAGTACCGCAAGCACAAGGGGGTCGAGAGAGGTCAGCGACCGATTCGCCGCCTCGTCGATCGCTCGATCCACAACGACCAACCAACGCAGCGCGGAGAACACAAGATTCTGATGGGCCGCCCTGTCTCGACCTTGCAGCGGTGTTTCGTGGACGACGATGTTGCTGTACGCCCCGGACCGCATGACCCGGTCGATGGTGCGGGCAGAAGCGGCGCGTACAGGATCGCCGGCCATCAGCGTGTGCTCATGACGTCACGAGCAGAGCGGGCATTCCCCGTCGTCCGTTCATCCAATCTGCGGCAGACATCTGCTGTTTCCCCTGCGGCTGCACCATCTCGAGAACCAGGCCTCCGTGTTGAAGTCCCAGGACGACGTTCCCTCCCATTGATGCGATCTCACCCGGCGTGTAGGTCATCGTCGTGGTCGGCGCGACCCTGTGGACTCTGAGGATCCCATCTTCGGTTTCCACCCAGGCACCCGGGCGAGGAGCGAAAGCCCGGATGCGTCGGTGCGCGTCCACGGCAGACAACGTGCTGTCGATTCGGGCTTCTGCCTTGGTCAACCTCGCCGCGTGCGTGGCACCCGTCGCAATCTGGGGCACCGGGATCCGACGCCCGAGCAGGTACTCGGGAAGTGCGTCATCGACGAGCCTCGCGCCGATGTGGGCAAGGCGCGAGGTCAGGGTCCCTCCCGTATCGTCGTCGGCGATGTCGGTGGCCCGTTCCGCGATCACGGGACCGGTGTCGAGTCCCTCATCGATCTTCATCAGTGTCACTCCGGTCGTGGCATCACCAGCGGCAATCGCTCGTTCGACCGGTGCTGCACCACGCCAGCGTGGTAGCAGGGAGAAGTGGACGTTGACAAACCCGAGGGGGACCCGGCCCAGCACGTCCGGTGTGAGAATCCGGCCGTAGGCCACGATGAGAGCGACGCGTGGAGCGGTTCTGTCGATGGCATCGGCGAGTTCGGCCGAGGTCGTTGGTTGGGCAACGCGATAGCCGAACTGTTCCGCCGCCACCTTCACAGGAGATTTCACCAACGTCGATGACCGACCAACGGGGCGGTCGGGCTGCGTGATGACGAGATCGACGTCCTCGACCTGGGCCAGGGCACACAGGCTCGGCACTGCTGCAGCCGGCGTCCCGAGGAAGACGGCACCCATCAGGCGCGCCTGCGAAGGCCGAGGGGGTCATCCCGCAGCTCGGTCAGGGCCTGTCTGTGCACACGGTTCGGCAGATGGCTGAGCAGCAGAATGCCGTTGAGGTGATCGATCTCATGCTGGAGTACCCGGCCCATGAGATCGTCCCCTTCGTATGTCACCGGGTTGCCATCGATGTCATAGCCCTCGGCCACGACGAACTCGGCTCGTTTGATCATCCAGTAGCGACCAGGTACCGACAGACATCCTTCCTCGAATTTGAGCTTGCCTGACGTTTCGACGATCGTCGGGTTCGCCATCACGAACGGTCCGTCGCCCGCGTCAGCGACGAAGAATCTTTTCGATATGCCGACCTGGGGTGCTGCGAGGCCGACACCGGGGGCGTCGTGCATGGTCTCGAACATGTCATCGGCGAGTTTCTTGAGCGTGGGGCCGAAGTCGGTGACGTCGCTCGCCTTCAGCGCAAGCACCGGGTCGGGGAATGTTCGAATCGGATAGATCGCCATGGCGGGCAGGGTAACGGGAACAGGAAGGACACGGGGCTTCGGCCTTCGCGTCGCGCGAGGCATGGACGGCGACTGTACGGGTGCTCACAGGTCGATCGGATCAGCGTCAACACGCACCCTGGCCCCCTGGGAGCGCAGCGTCCCGACGGCCGACCGAAGACCGATTCTGGCCTGATCGAGATCCGGACCTTGGATGAGCCAACGCTGCCGATCCCGCATACGGGCAGGGCCCCGGACCACCCCATGTTCCCCGACGGCTTCCCGGATCAGGGTGTCGGCTTCATGGTCGACATCGATCTCGATCGCGATCAGCGACCCGAACGGTGGGAAACCGGCCCTCTCCCTCAGTTCCGCTTCGGCATCGAGGAACGGTTTGGCATGCCCCGCCACCAAGGTTCGCAGGAGGGGTTGGTCCTTGCGGGATGTCTGGACCATCACGCGGGATCTTCCGGGTTCCGTCGCTTGTGCCAACCGTGCAATCAGGCGAAGTGTGTCCTCCGTCGCGCGATAGTGCGGAGCTCCGGTCATGCCGTCGAAATCCACGACCACACCGAGCCCGACGCCACCGAGCCCGACAAGGTCGCGTTCGGATCCCACCGCCACCTGAAGGCCATCTTCCCCGCCACCTATGCGCGTGCGATCGACGAAGCGGGCGAGGTCTTCGATCATGCGGCCTATCCCTGCTCCGAGCGGTGCGAACTCGTGACCGCCGCAGTTCTTGCACGCACCGAGGACCTCGCCGCAACGCCGACACGTTTCGTCGCCCGTGGCATGGGTCCCACATGCTTGGCACACCCGCAACTCCGAGCAGGCGAGGCACCGGAACGCGGGCGCGTATCCTCTGGCCGTCACCAATACGAACACCTTCTGGCCAGCGGCCACAGCATTGACGACCGCATGTCGGACGCGGTTCGTCAACAGCGAGGACCCCGGAGGTTCCTCGGTCCGGTCCACCACCTCGATTGCTGACCATTCGCGACCCGCTGGAATGACCACCTGCGCCCCCAAATGCAGAGATTCGAGCGTCGGTACAGGCGAAATCAGGGTCAGATGTCCATCGGTGATTCGGGACCGATATGCAGCAATCTCGCGCACATGGAGTGTCGGTGTCGAGGGCGACTTCATGACGCGTCGACCGTCCTCGACGACAATCCATCCGTTGGGATTGATCACGGGCCACAGGGCAACCTCGCGTGTACCGACAAGGAGACTTGACTCATCGTGTGCAGCACGCGCCCAGGCCCTGGTCACCGCAGCTCCGGACATCGAAGATGTCGCGACGACGACGTCGTGATCCGTCGTCGCCCGCACGTGCGCAGCAACATCGGCAGCTTCGACGGCGGAAGGAACGATCACCGGGCGCACTGATCGGGCCAGTTCATCCAGGATCGCCTGCGTGTGCGGTGCAGCACTGACCACGGCTGTCACCCCCGGGGAGGCTCCGCGCGGAAGACTCGTGCCGAGGTTCTTGACCGAGCGGGGAACGTTCGGAGGCGATGTGCGCTTGAGGACGGTCGAAAGAGGCGCCACATAGTGCGTCGATGTCCAGCGGCAGACGTCCAGAAGCGTTTCATCGAACACCGGTGCGTTACCTCGGACTCCGTCCACCGGAAGCAGTTTGCGTCCTTCCGGCACGGGGAACACAGCCGTCACGAACCCCGACAATCGGCGTCCCGACACGCGGATACGGACCTGTGAGCCCACCACGACAGGCATGCCTTCGGGAATCGTGTAGGTGAACCCGTCATCAACGGCAAACGTCGGGATGTCGGGGACGACCTGACACGCGAGGCCCACGTCAACGAGCCCTGAGAGCAGCGACCTCATCCCAGATGGCAGCTGCGACATCATCCTTGGATTGCAGCGGAACATCCGTCGAGGAACCATCGGCTCGTATCAGTCTGACCTCGTTGGTGTCGGACCCGAACCCCGATCCCGGTTTCGAGACGTCGTTCGCCACGAGGAGGTCGACACCTTTCCGCCGAGCCTTGTCTGTCGCGTCCGCCAGAGAGCCCGTCTCTGCTGCGAATCCCACGAGGAAGGGTCGTGGATCGGCTTCGGTGACGCCTTTGAGCACGTCGGGCGTGGCGGTCAGTTCGATCGTGGGCACACCATCGGCCCGCTTGAGCTTGGCATCCGATGTGTGGGTTGGCTTGAAGTCGGCAACCGCTGCCGCCATGACCGCTATGTCCATGGAAGGTGCGACCTTCCACACAGTGTCAGCCATCTCATCGGCCGACTCGACCTCGATGGCCGAAACACCGCTGATGTCGGGATCACCCATCGTCGTGACCAAGGTGACGGCTGCTCCTCGCGCTGCGGCCGCTCTCGCCAGCGCCACGCCCATCTTGCCACTCGATCGGTTGCCGATGTATCGCACGGGGTCGAGGGCCTCCCTGGTACCTCCGGCGGTGACCAGAACCCGGAGGCCGGCCATGGGACCCGAACCGAGCACCCGTTCGATTGCCTGCACGATCTCCTCCGGCTCGCGGAGGCGACCGATCCCGGAGTCACCTCCGGCAAGGTCTCCCTCTGCAGGTTCGACGACGTGATACCCGCGTCCGGTGAGCACGGAGAGGTTGGTCTGCGTAGCTGCGTTCTCCCACATCTCCGTGTGCATCGCTGGCGCGAGGACCACCGGTGCAGTGGTCGCAAGTACCGTGGCCACAAGCGCGTTGCTCGATTCGCCCGACACGATCTTGGAAATGGATGCCGCTGTGGCGGGGGCGACCACCACAAGGTCCGCCCATTGGCCGAGGTGGGTGTGGGGCGACACGTCGTCGTTGTCGAACAACTCGACGATCGGCTGACTGCCCGTGATTGCCGCGAGCGTTGCCGGTCCGATGAACCGTGTGGATGCCTCGGTCATGACGACCCGGACATCGGCCTCAGCCTCGATGAGCCGTCGGGCGAGATAGGCCGCCTTGTATGCAGCCACTCCCCCGGTGATGCCGAGGACGATGCGTCGCCCGGCGAGCATCGGCGTTTACTCCTCGATCGGAGCGACGACGACCTTGTCCTGATGGATTTCCTCGAGCGCTATCGACAAGGGCTTGCGGGACAGTGAATGAACCTGAGGAGGGACGTAGCCGCCGACGCCAGCTCCCAGCTCATGGAAGTAGGCATTGATCTGCCGAGCCCGACGCGAAGAGAGAATCACAAGCCCGAAACGGGATTGTGTCTTTTCAACGACCGCTCCGATTGGTGGGTCGAGCATCATACGGGTGGCTCCTGTTCACAGATGGAAGTAAGACCCAAGCCTACGACGGCTCGGCATGCAACCGGAGTATATCGAGGACGGAGGTGATTGCGTCCACGAGGTCATCGTTGACCACCACATGGTCATACAGATCGGATGCCTCGGCGATCTGGCTCTCGGCAACGCCAAGTCGCTTCGCGACATCGCGTTCAGATGTGTCACCCCGAGCGATGAGCCTGCGAGCGAGCTCCTCGAGTGACGGTGGTGCAATGAAGATCATCACGGCCTCGGGATAGGCTCGGCGAATCTGCTTGGCACCCTCGTTCTCGATGTCAAGCAGGACGTCGTGACCCGAGTCCAGGAGTGGGAGCACACTCGTTCGGGGCGTTCCATACAGATTGCCACCGTATTCGGCCCACTCGAGGATGTCGCCGCGATCTCGGCGGGATTCGAACTCGCTGCGCGTGACGAAGTGGTAGTCGACACCTTCGACCTCACCCGGACGAGGTTCACGAGTGGTGGCCGACACCGAGAACCGGGCATCGGTTCTCGCCATGACTGCATCGACAATGCTCGTCTTCCCCACACCCGACGGTCCGGAGAGGACGATCAGCCTGCCTCTAGGAGAAGTGGGCAAGCAGTTCCTCGGTCTGTCGAGGGGTCATACCGCGCAGGGTGCGGTTCTCGGCGATGCCTATCTCTTCAAGGAGACGCTTGGTCGTGATCTTGCCCATGCCCGGCATCGACACGACGATCGCCTTGACCTTGGTGCCAGCGACAAGATCGTCTTCTTTGGCACGGTCGAGGACATCGGTGAGCGTCAGACTTCCGGTCTTGAGCAACGCCTTGATCTCGGCCCTGGTCCGTCGAGCGAGCGCGGCCCGTTCGAGCGCAGCCGATCTTTGTTCCGGTGTCATCTCAGGAAGCACACGTTCTCCTCTCGTTGATTGGCATCGTATCAAGCCTCCACCCCGAACCCGGGTTTAGCGCCCGACAAGACCCGAGATCTGGCCCCAGATCGCTGCCGCCGCTTCCGCCGGGTCGTCTGCGTGTGCGATCGGTCTGCCGATGACCATCCAGTCTGCACCCCGTTCCATCGCTTCGGCCGGCGTGGCAACCCGAGCCTGGTCGTCGTCGACCGCCCCCGTTCGGATGCCAGGAGTCACCCGTACGAGGCCCGGCGCTGCCTGTCGGACCACGTTGAGCTCGAGTGGGGAGCACACGAGGCCTTCACATCCTGCCGCTTCGGCGACCTTCGACATCTTGCCGACGAGCTGACCCGGTGAGCGTTGGATGCCGATGCGACGTAGGTCTGCTTCATCCAACGACGTCAGCACGGACACACCGAGTATTCCGGCGGCTGCGCCACCCGCTCCTGCCGTGAGACCCGATACAGCCGCCGCGAGCATCGCCTCGCCGCCGCTGACATGTGCTGTGACCCAACGGGCTCCGTGGTCTGCAAGCCGCATCGCGGCCCGCTCGACCTGTGACGGGATGTCATGGAGCTTTGCGTCGGCGAACACGGGTCTGTCGAGCCGCACGAGAGCATCGATCGTGCCCGGCCCTGGTCCGTGCAGGAGTCCGAGGCCGATCTTGAAGGCCCCCACAAATGGTGCGACCTCCTTTGCCACCCGCACGGCATCCTCAGCGGTCGGGAGATCAAGTGCAACGATGATCGGGTTCTCTATGTCCACGGTTCAAATGCTCCTTTGAGCTCGGAGAGGTTCGTGTTGTGTCTGGCGCAGTACTTCGCGAGGTCGCGACGAATCCTGGTCGCTATGCGCGGGGTGGCGAAGTGCGCCGACCCGATCGCGACTGCGGAAGCGCCGGCGAGGAGATACTCGACGACATGGTCTGCTTGGGAGACACCGCCACAGCCGACAATCGCCAGATCCGGCCGCCGTGCCGCGATTCGCAGCACCGAATGCAGGGCGATCGGCCGGATGGCTCCTCCCGAGTATCCACCGCTGACGCCTGAGAGCTTCGGACGACGGGTCTCGACATCGAACGATGCACCCACCACTGTGTTGGCGACCACCACCCAGTCGGCACCGGCGTCCGCCACTGCCTCGGCAACGTCCACGATCGAACCTGCATCCGACGACAGCTTTGCACCGATCGGAAGGTCGGTCACCGACCTGACGATCGAGATCACCTGGGCGGATTGTCCCGGATCGAGAGCGAAAGGAATGCCGTCGAGATTCGGGCAGCTGAGGTTGACCTCGATCACAGGGAGGCCGGCATGGTCCATTGCGACGGCGACCGTACCGAATCCCTCCGGGTCGTGGGCCACTGCACTCCCCCACACCTCGGTGGGAACGTCGGACAACGACGGTGCGATCTCCCGCACCCAAGCGTCGATGCCCGGGTTCTGTATTCCGATGCCGTTGAGCATGCCGGTACCGACAGGGGCTATCCGGGGCGCCGGGCGCCCTTCCCACGCTTCGGGAGACACAGACTTGGCAACTGCGGCGCCGTACACCGAGAAGTCGATCGTATCGGTGAAATCGACAACCGATCCGACAGTGCCCGAGGCCGCGATCAGGGGTGATGTGAGCGAATGCCGACCGAGGTTGACGTTCCAATCCATCAACCGATACCCGCATCCGTGTGATGATCCTGCAGACTCCGAACGCGCAAGGGGCCGGATCGCGCCGCAGCAATCGATCGAGCGACCGCCAGGCCGCCCTGTGCCGTGGTCACGCACGGCACGCCGCGCCGATGCGCCGTGCGGCGGATGATGCTGCCATCGCCACGCGCTTTGCCGCCGGCGGGTGTGTTGATGACGAGATCGATTCTTCCCTCATCCAGGAGGCGAACCGGGTCGTAGGCACCCTCGCCGACCTTGTCGACGTGCGTTGTCGGGATTGCGTGGCGTGCGAGGTGACCTGCGGTGCCGTGGGTCGCATACAGCTTGAAGCCCAGATCCGACAGCGTCTGCGCGATCTCGACGCCCATCGTCTTGTCACGGTCTGCAAGTGAGATGAAGACCGAGCCGGTATCCGGAATCTTGTGACCGGCTCCCCGGAGTGCCTTGCCGTATGCCTCACCGGGCGACCGGCCGATTCCCATGACCTCACCGGTCGCTCGCATCTCGGGTCCGAGGAGTGTGTCCTCCCGAGGGAAACGCGCCCACGGCAGAACGGCTTCTTTCACCGCCGTATATGTCAGGTGAGGCTCGGTCGCGGGAACCACACCTGCGCTTCGCAACGAGGCGAGCGATTCACCCATCATCACGCGTGTTGCCACCTTGGCGAGCGGCACGCCGGTCGCTTTGGATATGAACGGGACCGTACGGGAGGCTCGTGGGTTCGCTTCCAACACGAAGACGTCATCGCCGCGGATTGCGAACTGGATGTTGAGAAGCCCGCGAACCTCGAGCGCTTCCGCAAGGGCGTGGGTGTCCTCGATGACCTTGGCCTTGACCGCATCGGTCAGTGTCGGGGCCGGAACGACGCATGCCGAGTCCCCCGAGTGCACACCGGCCTCCTCGACGTGTTCCATGATGCCGCCGATGAAGAGCTCGTCACCGTCATAGACGGCGTCGACGTCAACCTCGATGGCGGATTCGAGGAACCGATCGATGAGCAGGGGGGCATCGCGCAGATCCACCTCACTGCCGGGAGCGGCACCGTAGAGATCGGTGAGGTAGGACGACAGGTCTTCGATCGAGTAGATGATGCGCATGGCACGACCACCGAGCACGTAGGACGGTCGGACCAGCGCCGGCAAACCGATCGCGTCGACCACCTGCTGTGCCTCGGCGACCGACGTCGCGGTGCCGTGTGGTGGCTGCAGGATGCCCGCTTCCGCGCACAGTCGCGAGAATTGCTCGCGATCCTCCGCCTTGTCAATGGCCGAAGGCGAGGTACCGGCGATCGGGACACCGGCAGCCTCCAGCTCCTCAGCAAGCCCCAGGGGTGTCTGTCCGCCGAGTTGGACGATCACAGCCTGTGGTTGTTCCACATCGACGATCGCGAGCACGTCCTCGATCGTCAACGGCTCGAAATACAGACGGGTCGAGATGTCATAGTCGGTCGACACGGTCTCGGGGTTGCAATTGACCATCACTGTTTCATACCCGGTCTCTTCGAGCGCAAACGCCGCGTGGACGCAGCAATAGTCGAACTCGATACCTTGGCCGATGCGGTTCGGACCGGAACCGAGCACCATCACGGTCTTGGACCCGGCGGCGGGAACCTCGGATTCGTCCTCGAACGTGGAGTAGAAGTACGGGGTCGAGGCATCGAACTCGGCGGCACACGTATCAACGGTCTTGTATGTCACTTCCACCCCATCACCTCGCCGCTTCCCACGCACGGTGTCGACATCGCTGTCCCACAGATAGGCGATCTGGGCGTCCGAGAATCCGGTTCGTTTTGCCCGTCGGATGACCCCCGCATCCATCGGATTGGCCACCACCTCGTCACGGACCTCATTGATCAACCCGATCTGATCGAGGAACCACGGATCGACCCCTGTGAGTCGGTTGACCTCCTCCAAAGTGGTGCCTCGTCGAAGCAGCTCGGCGACTTCGTAGATCCGCTTCGGACTCGGTTGCGCACAACGTGTCGTGAGATCGTCGTCGGACAGACCCACCACCTCGGCTTCGGCGATGTCGGCGTTGAGCCCGGCCCTGCCGGTTTCGAGGCTCCGCAGCACCTTCTGGAGAGCTTCGGGGAAAGTCCTTCCGATTGCCATGGCCTCGCCGACGGATTGCATCGACGTGCCGAGAACGGGTTCGACGGATGGAAACTTGGCGAAGTCGAAGCGTGGAGCCTTCACGACCACATAGTCGAGTGCCGGTTCGAATGACGCCGGAGTGGCTCCCGTTATGTCATTGGCTATCTCGTCCAGGGTGAATCCGACGGCGAGGAGCGCAGCGATCTTGGCTATCGGAAATCCCGTGGCCTTCGATGCCAACGCAGACGACCGCGACACGCGGGGGTTCATCTCGATGATGATGCGTCGTCCCGTCGAAGGTTCCACTGCGAACTGAACGTTCGAACCTCCCGTCTCGACCCCGATGACCCTGAGACAGGCGATGGCTTCGTCACGCATTTCCTGATACTCGCGATCGGACAGCGTCATCGCCGGTGCGACGGTGATGGAATCCCCGGTGTGTACACCCATGGGATCGAGGTTCTCGATGGCACAGATGATCACTGCGTTGTCAGCGGCATCACGCATCACCTCAAGCTCGAACTCCTTCCAGCCTGCCAGTGACTCCTCGATGAGAACTTCGCTGATGGGGCTTGTGGCGATGCCGTTGGTGACGATCTCGGTGAATTCGGCGTCAGTGTGCGCCAAGCCTGTTCCGCCACCTCCGAGGATGTAGCTCGGACGCACCATCACGGGAAACCCGAGCTCACGTTGGGCTGCCCTCGCCTCATCGATCGACGTGACGTAGAAGGCCTTGGCCGTGGCGATGCCGGCGTCGTCCATCGCCTTCTTGAACTGTCCGCGGTCTTCGGCTGTCTCGATTGCCTCGAGCGAGGCTCCGACGAGTTCGACATCGAGCTCGTCGAAGATCCCTCGTTTTGCGAGTTCCATCGTGACATTGAGGGCCGTCTGACCGCCGAGCGTCGGGAGGACGGCGTCAGGTCGCTCACGTCGGAGGACGGCTTCGACGGAATCAGGCGTTATCGGCTCGATGTATGTCGCGTCGGCGAACTCGGGGTCCGTCATGATCGTCGCCGGGTTCGAATTCACCAGTACGACGCGATACCCGTTCGCCCGGAGAGCCTTCACCGCCTGCGTGCCCGAATAGTCGAATTCACAGCCCTGCCCGATCACGATCGGTCCGGACCCGATCACCAGGATCGACTCGATGTCATCACGACGTGGCATGACGACCTCCGATCATGGCCGAGAACTCGTCGAACAGTCCCACCGCATCGTTCGGACCCGGCGCCGCCTCGGGGTGGTACTGCACCGAGAAGGCGGGAACATCACGACAGCGGAGTCCCTCGTTCGTTCCGTCGTTGAGATTCTGATGCGTCGACTCGACAAGCCCGAACTTCGTTTCTGCAGGTGGTGCGATCTCGTCGACGCCGACCAATCCTGACCTCTCCGGTCGGTCGCGTCCGTGGAGCGACCAGAGGTCGACGGCGAAACCGTGGTTCTGCGACGTGATGTCCACCTTGCCCGAGTGGATGGATCGCACGGGGTGGTTACCGCCATGGTGACCGAACGGGAGTTTGAACGTCGATGCCCCGAGTGCGAGGCCGAGGACCTGGTGTCCGAGGCAGATCCCGAAGATGGGCACCTCACCTATCAGTCCTTGCACCGATTCCACTGCGGCCGTCAGAGGTTCGGGGTCCCCCGGCCCGTTCGAGAGGAACACGCCGTCTGGCTGCATCGCCATGACCTCGGCCGCCGACGTGTCCCACGGAACCACGACAACGTCGAGTCCGCGCTTGTTGAGCTGTGCGAGAATGTCCCGCTTCATCCCGAGATCGAATGCGACCACCTTGGCAGCGGCCGCTCCTTCTGCAGGCGAGTGGTACGACGAGTCTGTGGAGACCTCTGCAGCCAGCGCCATTCCGGTCATCGAAGGTGCTTCGCTCGCACGGCGTGCCAACGCCTCGATGTCGGAATCCGAGCCGATGGCGACGGACATGGCGCCATGTCTGGTGATGTGTCGCGTGAGACGGCGCGTGTCGATCTCGCTGATCGCGACCACGCCACGCGACGTGAGGTAGTCATCAAACGCCTCGTCGGACCGCCACGACGACGCCATACGGCTCATCGACCGGACGACGAGAGCCCGAGCATGGACCTCTGCTGCCTGATCGTCGGCGGACGTCGATCCGTAGTTGCCGATCTGCGGTGCGGTCAGGACGACGACCTGCCCTGCATAGGACGGATCGGTGACGATTTCCTGATAGCCAGCCATTGCGGTGTTGAAAACGACTTCGCCGACCGCTACGCCGTCGCCACCGACCATGATGCCGCGAAACACCGTTCCGTCGGCCGTTACAAGCGCTCCGGACCTCATGCGTCCCCCACTTCATCGAGTTGGTACGTCATCGCTCCGCGCAACATCGTCGCCCGCACCCGACCGGTCAGCGCGCGGCCGAAGTACGGAGCGTTCCTGCTCTTGGACCGTGAGGTCGTCGGCGTCCATTCTTCGGACGGGTCGAACACGACGATGTTCGCGCCGACTCCCCTCGCCAACGGGTTGCCGTGGCCACCCACTCCTGCGATACGCGCTGGTGCGACGGACAGTCGGTCGAAGAGCTGCTCCTGATCCAAACCGGCGGTGCCCACGGCAACCGAAGCCGACCATTCGAGTCCGAGCACACCGTTGGGTGCCTCTTCGAATGGGACCTCCTTCTCGAGTGCCGAATGCGGGGCATGGTCCGTCCCGATCACATCGATGACTCCTTCCCGCAGACCCTCGATCAGGGCGGCACGGTCGGTCGCCGCACGCAATGGGGGCATCATCTTGAAGTCGGGGTCTGCGCTGGCGAGATGCGAGTCGTCGAACGCGAGATGGTGGGGTGTCACTTCGGCTGTGATGGCGACACCACGCTGTTTCGCTTCACGCACGAGCTCGACTGAACGGCTCGTGCTCAGATGCTGGACGTGGTAGCGAACGCCGGTCAACTCCGCAAGCGCTATGTCGCGCGCGAGCATGATGTCATCTGCTTCTCGGGGGATCCCGTACATGCCGAGGCGGGATGACACGGCGCCCTCATGCATGAAGCCTGCGGCGCTCAGGTGGGGATCGATGGCGTGCTGGGACACGACGCCGCCCAGAGCAGCGACGTATTCCATCGCGGAGCGCATGAGCGCAGCGTTCTCGACGGTGTCGCCGTCGTCGGTGAACATGCGAACGCCCGCCGCCCACAGATCATCCAGGTGGGCCATCGTGACGCCTTTGCGTCCCATGGTGATGCAGCCAGCCGGAATCACATCGACGAGTCCGACCTCTGCCCCTCGTTCGGCGACGAATCGGGCGAGGTGCGCCGAATCGATGGCCGGTTCGGTGTTCGGCATGGCAACGATGGCGCCATAACCTCCCGCAGCGGCTGCGGACGAGCCGGAGGCGATGTCTTCCTTCCATTCCTGTCCCGGCTCCCTGAGGTGAGCGTGCAGATCGACGAATGAAGGCCCGACCCACAAACCGCTGCAGTCGATTGTGTGATCAGCATCTCCCTCGTACGATCCCATTGCAGCAACCACGCCGTCGTCGATGACCACATCGGTGATGATCACACCGTCGGACGTGAACACCGACCCTCCTGCAAGTACGACCTCAGGCATCGTGCTCACCTCCCAGTAGACGGAACAGAACTGACATGCGGACCGCGACTCCGTTGGACACCTGCGTGAGGATCAGCGACCTCGGGTTGTCAGCAACCTCATGGGCTATCTCGACACCGCGGTTCATCGGACCCGGATGGAGGACGATGGCAGAGTCGCCCAGACGTGCGAACCGCTCGTTGGTCATCCCGAATCGTCGTGCGTACTCGGCCAGGGACGGGAACACGGACGCCCCACCGCGTTCGGTCTGCACGCGCAGGAGATACACCACATCGACCCCTGGGATGACTCCATCCAGATCGCTCGTCACGGTGACGGGCCACGATGCTGCGTCGACAGGCAGCAGCGTCGGTGGACCGACAAGGGTCACGTGTGCACCGAGGGTGTGCATTGCGAAGACATCCGACCGGGCGACCCTGGAATGGCGGATGTCGCCGACTATCGCAACATGAAGACCCTCAAGCGTGCCGAACCGCTGTCTGATGGTCAGGCAATCCAGAAGCGCCTGTGTCGGATGTTGGTGCGCTCCATCGCCTCCGTTGACGATCGGAATGTCCAGCCATTCTGCGAGACGCCACGGTGCACCCGTCGCCTTGTGGCGGACGACCATGAGGTCGACACCCATCGCCCGCACCGTCAGAGCCGTGTCCTTGAGCGACTCCCCTTTCGACAAGGAGGATGTCCCCGGTGAGAACGACACCGTGTCTGCACTCAACGCCTTCGCGGCCTTCTCGAAGGACATCCTTGTTCGGGTGGACGGTTCGAAGAACATCGTCGCGACCGTCTTCCCCCGCAGTGCCGGCACCTTGGGAATCGGGCGACTCAGGACCTCGACAAAGCCGTCTGCGTCGTCAAGCAGGCTTTCGAGCGTCGTGCGGTCGATGTCTTCTGTCGTGAGCAGGTGTCTCACGAACCGACCTCACTTCCCACCCACACGCCATCTTCGTCATCGTGGGGCACCAGACGGACCGAAACGTGCTCCGAAGCCGACGTCGGGATGTTCTTTCCGACGAAGTCGGGGCGAATCGGCAGTTGCCGGTGTCCGCGATCGACGATCACGGCGAGCTGGACACTCGCTGGTCTGCCGAGATCGGCCAATGCATCAAGGGCAGCGCGGATGGTGCGTCCCGTGAACAACACATCATCGGCAAGCACGACATCCGCGCCATCGATCGGCTTGGGTATGTCGGTCGGCCCGATGCGCGTGCGTGGCCGTGCGTCGAGATCGTCCCGATACATCCCGATGTCCAACGACCCGGCTTGCACGTCGGATCCGCCGATCTCCGACAGGACTGCTGCGATACGGTCCGCGAACGGCTTGCCGCGGGTCGGAATCCCGAGGATCAGGACCGACTCAAGGCCCTGGTTGCGTTCCACGATTTCATGGGCGATGCGTGTCGTTGCACGTGCGAGGTCCTCCGGTGTCATCACCTGGCGCATCGCGACCCCCATCGGGGCAAAGAAATGCCGTGCACCCCTGCGCACGGCGATGTTGCATGTCTCATGGTGTCTCCATCCTTGCCCGCCTCACGGGACGGGCTTAAAGGTCGGCTGTCGGTGACATTACTACGAGTCCGGGGTGACCGATCCGCGAACGGCCGTGGCCAACGTGTCGAGAACGCCGTTGACGAATCGTCCGCTCCCGGCCGTCGAGTACTCCTTGGCCAGGTTGACCGCCTCATCGATCACGATCGCATGCGACAAGTCGGTGAACATCAATTCATACGCTGCGATCCGCAGGATGTTCCGATCGACCGACGGCATCCTCGAAACCGTCCAGCCGATCGCAGCGGCGTTGAGAGCCGCGTCGATGGCCGCCTGATTGGCTTTGACACCGTCCACGAGGCGACGTGCGCGTTCTGACAGGGCGCCGGTGTCGGGGGTTTCGTTTCGAAGTGCTTCAGCGGCGTACAGCGTGCTGAACGCGTCGAGCCTGGAACGGTAATTGTCGGGTTTCACGTGACCCGCGTGACGTAGTCGCCTGTTCTCGTGTCCACCTTGAGGATGTCGCCTTCTCCAACGAAGAGCGGGGCCTGGATGATGCGTCCCGTGCTCAGGGTGACGGGTTTGGTCGCACCGGATACCCGGTCCCCCTTGACTCCCGGCTCTGCGAACGTCACCTCGAGCTCCACCGACGTCGGTAGCTCGATGTCCACGGGGGTTCCTTCGAACACGGCGATGCGCACGGTCATCCCGTCCGCGAGGAAGTCGGCGGATTCGCCGACGAGCTCGGTCGGAACAACCGATTGTTCATAGGTCTCGGCATCCATCATGTGGAAACCCATGTCGTCCTTGAACAAGAACGTGAAGTCGCGTCGATCGATGCGCGCGCGGGGAACATTCTCACCTGCCCGGAACGTCTTGTCGATCACGGCACCGGTCCTCACGTTCTTCAGCTTCATCCGGACGAACGCCTTGCCCTTGCCGGGTTTCACGTGCTGATACTCGGTGACCGAGAAGAGGCCCTCGGGAAGGTCGAGTGCCATCCCGGGTTTCACGTCATTCGTCGAGATCATGAAGTCGATTCCTTCCCAGTCGGTGTCACGAGGCGAGACCGATGCCCTCGAATGCACTGGCAACGGTAGCGTCACTGGCGGTCACGACCACAGGCTGTTCGAACGCTTCGAGAAGAATCATGCGGATCCCACTCGCATCGCGCTTCTTGTCGAGCGCCATTTGCGCCCTGACCGGTTCCGCCCGCATGCCGTCGGGCACCGCAACCGGCAAGCCGACCCCGGCGAGGACGTCCCGCTGGCGGGCATTGCCACCGAAGGACAGATCGTGTTCGGATGCTGCGCCGGCAGCGACCATACCGATCGCGACTGCCTCGCCATGGCTCAGGCCTCCGACGGTCTCGATCGCATGGCCGACGGTGTGGCCGTAATTGAGTATGGCGCGCCCCCCCTGTTCGGTGAAGTCGTCATTGACCACCGCCACTTTCACCGCCACGGATCGGTTCACCACCTCTTCGTAATCGACATCGAGTCCCGATGCCTCGTAGCGTTGGACAATCGCCATGTCGGCTATGAATCCCGTCTTGATCGCTTCGGCCGAGCCGACCATCTTCTGCCTGTCGGGGAGCCGATCGATGGTGTCGATGTCGATGTAGACGGCGACCGGGTGTGCGAACACCCCGGCAAGGTTCTTGCCGTCCACGTTGACCGCGGTCTTCCCACCGACGGCAGCGTCGACGGCGCCGAGCAGGGTCGTCGGCACGTAGACCGCATCGATGCCCCGCAGATACGTCGCTGCAACGAATCCTGCGACATCGGTCAACGCTCCCCCGCCGACCGCAACCACGACGTCGTCGCGGGTGAAATGTGACTGATTGAGACTCCGGTAGACACCCTCGACGACCGACAGCGCCTTGGCCGATTCGCCGTCTGGAAGTGTGTATCCGGACACGGTGACGCCCTCGCTCTCGAGGGCTGCGCCGAAGGCGTTCGCAAGGTCCGTGGTGGTCGGTTGGCACAACACCGCCGCCTTTCTGCGGCCGGCGAGCGCCTCAACGAGCTGAGGTACCAGAGATCTGCCGACGTGGACAACCGACTGCTCGACGGTTCCATCCGAGATCACATGGCGACGCATGCGTAGACCTCCTGGGCAACATCGTGGGGATCCCGCGCCTCAGTATCGACCACGTGGTCACTTGCCCCCGTGTACGTCGCCAGCCGAAGCCGGGCTATCGCATCGAGCGCTTCCGGATCCTTTGCCAACGGTCGATCGTCGTTGTCTGCAATACGATCCACGATGGTCGCGACCGTCGCGGTCAGCAGCACGATCGTTCCCGTCGCCCGCATCGTCTCGACGTTCTTGCTGGCGAGCACCGCACCGCCACCCGTGGCGATGACCATCGGGCTGAGGAGTGAGGCTCGCTCGATCGCAGCCGATTCGTGGGAACGGAACACCGCTTCGCCCTCCCCGAACAGCTCCGGAATGGTCTTCCCGGTCGCCTGCATCACCTCGGCGTCGATGTCGTGGAATGCCATACCGGCCAGCTCGGCTACGAGGACGCCGACTGTTGTCTTCCCGGTCCCCATCATGCCGATCAGCCAGACATGACGCATCGTCAGAAGTCCTCCAGGCGTGCGATGTATGAGGCGTGCGATGCAACGAAGTCCTCAGTCGTGTCGCCACCGAACATGCGAACGAGTTCATTGGCGAGGACGATCGCAACCATTTGTTCCGCAACCACGCCGGCAGCAGGGACGGCGCACACGTCCGAGCGCTCGCGGAACGCCTTTGCTGGCTCCTTGGTGTCGACATCGACCGTGTCGAGGGGTTGCATGACGGTCGCTATCGGCTTCATGTACGCCGTCACGGCGAGGATGTCGCCGTTGGTGATGCCGCCTTCGAGCCCCCCTGACCGGTTGGTCTTTCGGGCGAACCCGCCGTCTGCCCCCGGAATGATCTCATCGTGCGCTTGGGTTCCACGCGACCGCGACTGGAGTATCCCGTCCCCGATCTCGACTGCCTTGATCGCCTGGATCGACATGAGCGCTCCTGCCAGGAGACCGTCGAGCTTGCGATCCCAATGGACATGGCTCCCGACCCCGGCAGGCAGACCGTATCCGAGCACCTGGACCGAACCGCCCAGTGTGTCCTTGGCTTCAGCCGCTGCTTCGATTGCCTCGACGAAGACCGACTCATCGGCAGCGGCGAAAACCCGGACCTGCGAGCCATCGATCGCTGCGAGGTCGCCCGGTGCGGGGAGGACGTCAGTGGCTGCGATGGTGCGGTCTCCGATGCCGGTCACGTGTGATATCACCGACACACCCACGGTACCGAGGAGCTGTTTCGCGAGGTAACCGACAACCGTACGCGCTGCGGTCTCTCGTGCTGACGCTCGCTCGAGTATGTCACGGGCGTCGTGTGTGTCGTACTTGAGCATCCCGGCAAGATCTGCATGCCCCGGTCGTGGTTTGTTCTCCCGTTTCCCCTTCACGCCGGGAGCCGGTGACATCTGGTTCTCCCATTTGGGCCACTCGGTATTCCTGATGAGTACCGAGACCGGGCCACCGAGGGTCTTGCCGAAACGCACGCCTCCGAGGATCTCAACCTCGTCCTGTTCCAGAGCCATGCGCGGTCCGCGTCCGAAACCGAGCCGACGGCGGGCGAGTTCGGCCCCGATTCCCTCGACCGTGACATCCAACCCGGCTGGCAGTCCTTCGACGACAGCGACGAGGCCGGGGCCGTGTGATTCACCTGACGTTATGAAACGAAGCATGGAAAGAGCGTAGGGGGTTCTGGACGCGTCCGGTCACGTCACCGGAGGTACCAATCGACGATATCGGTCCCCCACAGCACGGCGATGACACCGGCGACGATCATGAACGGCCCGAACGGAATGGCATCCTTACGGCCCGATCTGCGGGTCACAAGGAGCACCACTGCGGTCACACCACCCAATATGAAGGCCGATACCCCGGCGACGACGACGTGGCCCCAGCCGAGAAACCCGGTCACCATGCCGATCAGAAATGCCAGTTTCACGTCGCCGAAACCGAGGCCCCCTCTGGCGAGAACGGCCAGAACGTAC
Organism: uncultured Acidimicrobiia bacterium; assembly: GCA_965368815.1. Taxonomy (GTDB): domain Bacteria; phylum Actinomycetota; class Acidimicrobiia; order Spongiisociales; family UBA5794; genus UBA5794. The sequence goes on along the minus strand of CBDUOH010000003.1, from coordinate 36,214 downwards.
ATCGCGGCGAAATACGCGAGGGCCCCTGCGCCGGCACGGAGAACCGATCCTGCATCTCCTGCAAGAGCCCACCCAGCGACCAACAGGGTCGCCGTCAGCAGTGTTGCAGGCCCCAGGATCCGGTTCGGGATCAGCTTCGTGTCCAGATCCGTCACCCCCAGCAGCACCATCGCCATGCCGAAGGATGCGTACGCCGGCCAGATCCACAGCGACGGGACTGCGAACACCAGGGCGACAAGCAATACAGGAGTCCCGATCAGCACGAGCACGTTCGCGATGCGCTGTCGATGCCGTGCTGGGCCGCAATGCGTCATGAACGGGTTGAGTGCTCCGCCACACGCACTGCAGACCGGGGCCCACCAAGCATCAGCACCGCGCAAGCGGTGTGCGTCCGCTTCAGCCACGATCGATCGGGCTGCAGCAATACCGATGAACAAGGCGACCGTGGCAAGAATCGTCATCGGAACGAGCATACGGGGCTGTGTTCCCGAGTCTGGTATTGCCTCCCGGAGTCAACCGCCCGAGACCGCAACAGAGGCAGCCATCGCCTCGCGAGGAGCAGGCTGCCCTGTGAATGTCTCGAAGGCAGCGTATGCCTGACCCAGCAGCATGTCGAGACCGTCGGCCAGTGGTATCCCGTGTTCGGACGCCCACGCGCACGCGGGCGTGATACCGGATCCGTACGTCATGTCGATGAGGGCGCTTGCAGTTGCGAGTGTTGGCTCGGGAAGCGATTCGCCATGCATCCCCAGCGGTGTCGCGTTCACCACCACGGCACCAGCAACCCCTTGTCCCCAGTGGAGGTAGGTTCCTGTCGTGGCCGTCGTCCGGAGCACCGCTGCGGCCGCATCGCGCCGTCTCGTCGCGACGAAGATCGGACGACTTGAGCATGCCACGACCGCCGCTGCCGCGGCACCGCCGCCACCCAATACAAGGACCGGCGTCGAGGCACCGGTGTCGATGATGCTCAATGCGTGGTTGACGCCGGCGACATCCGTGTTCGTTCCCACGAGCGCACCGTCGGGCCTGACGGTGATCGTGTTGACGGCGCCGGTCCGCGCAGCGACGTCGGTGCGGACGTCGACCGCTGCGAACGCGTCACCCTTGTGTGGCATCGTCACGTTGACACCGTCAAGGTCCCCCGTGCGGAGCATGGTCACGACACGATCGAAGGCCCCACGCTCGACTCGAAGACGCGTGTACTCGGCGTCGATCCCGAGCGCGTCGAATCCGGCTTGCTGGATCACCGGCGACAGCGAGTGATCGACAGGATCCCCGACGATTGCGAACCTCACGGCAATACCCCGGCCTCCCTGGCCGCCTGGACGTTGGCCTGGTGCTCTTCATACGTCACGGCGAAAGCGTGGGATCCGTCCTTGTCAGCCAGTACATAGAACAGAAACTCGGTATCGGCTGGCTGGAGCGCTGCGACGAGACTCGGGGTTGAGACGGCACCTATCGGCGTCGGAGGCAGCCCATCGACGACGTAGGTGTTGTACGGAGAGTCGATCTTCAGGTCTTCTGCGGTCACTCGGCCGGGATTGGTGCCGAGCGCGTAGATCACGGTGGCGTCGATCTGGAGCCGCATGTCGATGGACAGCCGGTTGTGTATCACGCTCGAAATGAGCGCCCTGTCGGCTTCGGTGCCCGACTCACGCTCGATCAGAGAAGCCACAATCAGGATCTCGTACCGCGACAGCCCCCGGTCACCCAAGGTGCTCCAATCGACGGACTCGAACCGTCTGATCATCTCATCTGCCATCGGTTGCAGCATGCCTGCCGGTGTCGATCCGATCGGAATCTGGTACTTGGCGGGATACAACAGTCCTTCCCAGCGCTGGAGGTCCGAGACGCCTTCCTTTCCAAGCGGAAGCAAGCCCGACGTCACGGCACCCGATTCCAGTGCGTTGACGAAGTCAGAACGATCGAACTCGGTGAGTTCACCGAGCTGGGTCACGATGCGGTCAACGGTCCATCCCTCGACGACCGTGATGGTCCTTGAGTCAACGGCGGTCCCACCTTCCAGGAGCATGCGAAGAACCTCCGAGGCAGGCATGCCGGTTTCGAATGCGTACGTGCCGGGCTGGAGCTTGCTTTCAGCATCAGCCTGACGCGCAGCGCGCTCGATGTCCGCGTATGGGACAACCCCTTCGTCCGCCAACAAGCGATAGATCGTGGATGCCGAAGAACCGGGCGCTATGGAAATCGTACGCGGCAGTCCTGGTTCCACGGGCGGCTGCGCGGTCCCTCCCACGACACCCGCTATGAGGTTCGCACTCAGGGCCATGGCGAGAATCCCAGCGACACCGATCGCAACGACGGTCAGGATCCTGTTTCGTCGTCGGTTCGGCGTCTCAGAGGTCATGTCGAGCCGCGCGATCGAGATAGTTCTGAAGCATGACTGCAGCCGCAACCTTGTCCCGCGTCTCCTTGCGCGCCTTTCGCTTCATCCCGCCGGCGATCAGCGCTGTCTCGGCTGTGTGAGATGTGAACCGCTCATCCTGGAACTCCACGGGAAGGCCTGTGGCTTCGGCTACCTCGGCACCGAACGCCCGCGCGCGCTCGGCAGACGCACCTTCGGAGCCATCCAGACCGATCGGTAGACCCACGACCACAGTGACGACACCTTCCTCATCGCACATCGCGGAGACCGCATCCAACACCGACTCAGATTGGGTGTCGATGTATCTCACGGGTGACGCGATGGTACCGGTCAGGTCAGAAACCGCCACGCCGATGCGCCGCTCGCCGGGATCGAGACCGAGGATCCGCCCCGTCACAAGGACGTGAGTGCATCCCTCGCGGCACTCACAGCGCTCTGAATCGCGGCGTCGATCTCTCCGGCGTTCGGCCCACCCGCCTGGGCGAGTTTCGGATCCCGACTGGCACCCCCACCGAGTACCTGCGCCCCCGTCGCAGCGAGGGTTCCTGCTGTGACGCCCCGTTCGACGAGATCGTCCGACACCACGACCACCAGGGATGCCTTCCCGCCGTTGAGCGAACCGACGACCCCGACCCCGGACCCGACCCGGTCGCGGATCTGGAACGCAAGCGAACGAGCACCATCGGACCCGATCTCATCCACTCGGCCTCCCACCAACGACGCACCGTCGATGTCTTCTGCACCCTTGACGAGCGTCACGGCAACATTCGCCCGGTCGCGTTCCTCGAACTCCTCAAGCCTGGCCTCCGTGTCCTTGACCCGCATGGCGAGGGCTTTGGCAGCCTCCACGATGCGATCGGGCTGCGTCTTGAGAACTCCCGAGACCTGGCCGAGTGTCGCACGGAGGTCACTGAGGTGTTCATACGCCGCAGAGCCGGTGAGCGCCTCGACCCGTCTGATGTTGGAGCCCACCGAGCCCTCGCTGACCAGCACGAGCGGGCCGACCTGTCCGGTCGACGGAACGTGCGTGCCGCCACAGAACTCGGTGGAAAAGCCTCCGGTCTTGACGACACGAACCGTCGATCCGTATTTGTCGCCGAAGAACGCGATGGCACCCATCTTCTGCGCCTCATCCTTCGTCGTTTCGATCGTCGTGACCTGCTCGTTGGCGATGATCCGTTCGTTGACCGCCTTTTCGATGTACCGAAGTTCATCGGGGGCCACTGCGTCGAAGTGGCTGAAGTCGAACCGCAGCCGGTCCGGGGCGACGAGGGACCCCGCCTGATGGACATGGTCACCGACGACGTCCCTCAACGCCCAGTGCAGAATGTGCGTGCCGGTGTGGTTCTTGCGTGTCCGTTCGCGGCGGACGCTGTCGACCGACAGGGTCGCTTCCTGTGCCCGCCTGATGGTTCCTTTGAGGACTTTCGCCTTGTGGCCGTGGACCCCCGGGAGAGCGAACTGGGTGTCGAACACCTTCAGTTCGGCCGTTTCGGTCGTGATGGTTCCTGCGTCGCCGACCTGTCCACCGGACTCTGCGTAGAACGGAGTTGTGTCAAGGAACACCTCGACTTCGACTCCCTCGCCCGCTTCCTCGACGGTTGCACCCTCGACGATCAGCGACAACACCGCCCCGGTGGCCTCGAGCGTGTCGTAGCCGACGAAATCTGATTGGTCGATACCCCCGAGCACCGATCGGTACACGTCGGCATCGCCTCCGGCGTGATCCGCCTTGAACGCGGCCCGAGCCCGTGCCTTCTGCTGCTCCATGGCTTGCTCGAACCCGGTGCGGTCCACCGACAACCCCCGGTCGGCAGCTATCTCCTCGGTCAGCTCGATCGGGAACCCGAACGTGTCGTGGAGGCGGAATGCCACATCGCCCGGGATTGCTCCGCCGTCACCCACCGACTCGATCTCTGCATCCAGGAGGTGCTCGCCTGCCACCAACGTCTTGGTGAACCCTTCCTCTTCGCGCTCAGCCATGTCCCTGATGAATGATGCGTTCGCCCGCAGCTCGGGATAGGCATCACCCATTTCCGCTGCGGTGACGTCCACAAGGTCACCGACGATCGGATCCGAAGTACCGAGAAGATGCGCGTGGCGGACAACTCGCCTGAGGAGGCGACGCAGGATGTACCCGCGACCCTCGTTCGACGGTACGACCCCATCGGAGATGAGGAACGTCAGTGCCCTCCCATGATCAGCAAGAATCCTGAGCGAGACGTCGGACCGTTCGGACGCGCCGTAGGTCACACCTGTACGGTTCTCCCCGACGGCCATCACGGCCCGCACGGTGTCTGTCTCGAACACCGACTCCACGCCCTGGAGCACCGTCGCCATACGTTCAAGTCCCATACCTGTGTCGATCGATTTCATCGGTAGGTCACCCACGACATGGAATGGCTCGTCCTGGACGTATTGCATGAAGACCAGGTTGCAGATCTCCATGAATCGATCTTCATCGACGATTGGTCCACCATCAGCCCCGTAATCGGCGCCGCGATCGAAGAACACCTCGGAGTCGGGACCCGCGGGTCCGGGCACACCCATCTGCCAGAAATTGTCGCGATCCGTGCGCTGCAGACGATCTGGATCGATCCCTACGCCATCGATCCAGATCTCGGCGGCTTCGTCATCGTCGATGTGCACCGTGTACCAGAGCCGATCCGGATCTATCCCGTACTTGTCGGTGATCAACTCGTACGCAAGGGGAATTGCACGTTCTTTGAAGTAGTCACCGAACGAGAAGTTCCCGAGCATCTCGAAGAAGGACATATGGCGGGCTGTCGTGCCAAGGACGTCGATGTCGGCGGTTCGGATGCACTTTTGGGAACTGACGGCTGTCCGAAACGGCGGATCTTCCTCACCGAGGAGATACGACTTGAAGGGAACCATCCCGGCAACGGTCAGCAACAGGCTCGGGTCAACGGGAATCAGCGACGCGGACGGTACGCGCGTGTGACCGTGCTGCTCGAAGAAGTCCAAGAAGGTGCTGCGGATGTCGTTCGTGTTCATGTGTTCGCCGAGGTTAGCCAGTGACCCGAGGTGAGCTGTCCTCGGCGCTGACGGGTTCTCCATGGTCCTGCGGGACGGAATTCTGGAGGTACCGCCCGACCGCGTGTGCCGTATCGGCAGCGTACGACACGGCGATGTGCCGCAGACCCTTGGCGTCGAGCCGCTCCTTGAGACTTCGGGCCCGACGCACCGTCATGACGACCGCAACCGACGTTGCGAGCACCCCGTAGGCGAACCAGCGAATCCTCGTGAACATGAGGCGAACCTATCAGGACGAAACACCTATGACGGCCGGTTCTTCCCCAGGATCACATCGATCCGCGCCAGACGATCGGCAATCTCACGTTCGAGACCTGTGCGGTTCGGTTGGTAGACGGTCCGGGTGTGGACCGAATCGGGGAGGTACTGCTGTTCGACGATCGCCCGAGGATCTGCGTGGGGATACCTGTAGTCGACACCGAACCCGAATTGCTGGTCACCCGAGGTCGATCCCGACCGAAGGTGCGGCGGTACCTCCCCGTCGTGGTCGGATGCGACCAGTTCGCTCGTCGCACCAATGGCGGTCTTGACCGAGTCGGATTTCGGAGCCAGCGAGAGGTACAGCGCGGCATGACTCAGTGCGTAATTCGCCTCCGGAAGACCCACCACCTCGAGAGCCCTGAACGCGTCGTTCGCGACACCGAGTGCCGTGGAATCGGCGAGTCCGATGTCCTCACTGGCAAAGATGATCATGCGACGCGCCACGAACTTGGGGTCCTCCCCGGCCTCAAGCATGGTCTGGAGCCAATACATGGTGGCGTCGGGGTCCGAGCCCCTCATGGACTTGATGAATGCCGAGATGACGTCGTAGTGACGGTCCCCTGCCCGGTCGTACCGGATCACCCGACGCTGGAGGGCTTCCTCGACCACGGCCAGGTCAACGGTCCCCGTCCCACGACCCGCCGCAATCGTCGCGGCGACTTCGACGGTGTTGAGAGCCAATCGAGCATCGCCACCGACACGTTCTGCTATCGCTCGCTTCGCTTCGTCATCCATGGTGATGCCGGGAAGGCCACGCATGGGATCGTCAAGCGCAGCGTCGATCAGCTCATCGACTTCGTCGGGTGCGAGGCCCTCGGTTCTGAAGACGGTGGCGCGCGAGATGAGCGGCGAGTTGACCTCGAAGAACGGATTCTCAGTCGTAGCCCCGATCAGGATGACTGTCCCATCCTCCACCCCGGGCAGCAGAGCATCCTGTTGGGCCTTGGTGAACCGGTGGATCTCATCGAGAAACAGGATGGTCCTCCCCCGTCCCTCACCGAGCCTGGCGTCGGCACGGGCGAGGACTTCTCGCACGTCCTTGACGCCCGCGGACGTCGCCGACAGTTGCTCGAACACGCCTCCGACCGTCGAGGCTGCGATGCGAGCCAGAGTCGTCTTCCCCGACCCGGGTGGACCCCACAGGATGATGGACCCCAGACGACCGGTTTCGACCATCGAGCGGAACGCCGCTCCTTCAGCCAGCAGATGACGCTGCCCGACGACCTCGTCGAGTGTTCGTGGCCGCATGCGGGCGGGCAGTGGCGCAGTGGCGCGTTTGACCTCGTCGCGGGCAGCCGCGAAAAGGTCGTCGTCGGTCACGATGCCGTGTCGTCCTCGGCCGCGTCCCAGGCGGCCACCACGGCCGGATCAACGAGAATGCCGAGCTCGGCCAACTGTTCGTCCTCGACTCTTCCGGGTGAACCCGTCAGCGGGTCAGCGCCTGTCTGGGTCTTCGGGAACGGGATGATCTCACGGATGTTCGGTTCACCGCGCAGGATCGAGACGAATCGGTCTATCCCGATGGCGAACCCTGCATGTGGCGGCGTCCCGTATCGGAGCGCCTCGAGGAACCATCCGAATCGCCGTTCGGCGTCTTGCGACGAGATCCCCATGACGTCGAACACCCTTGCCTGCATGTCGGGATCGTGGATACGAACGCTGCCCGAACCGAGTTCGGACCCGTTCAGGACAAGGTCGTATGCCTTGGAGACAGCAGTTTCAGGCGCATTGATCATCTCGTCGAGGTCGGCCGGTGCCGTGAAGGGATGATGAGCCGGCGAGAGCTCTCCGTCCTCGGAAACATCGAACACCGGAAAATCCACGACGAAGGCAAAGGCCAGGTCGTCGTGACCCTCGGGTCGACCGACGTGCAGCCGGAGTTGCCCGAGCACGTCGAGTACCACGCGGGTCCGATCAGCGACGATGAGGACCGTGTCTCCGGGATCGGCTTCCAGCTTCGACACGACCCCTGCGAGCTCATCGTCTGACAGGAACTTCGCAACCGGCGATCGCAACGAACCGTCCTCTTCGACCACCATCCACACAAGGCCCTTGGCCCCGGCGTCCATCGCCTTGGTGACGAGCGCGTCGAGTCCTGATCGTGCCAGCCCGAGCGGACCAGCGTTGATACCCCGAACCGAGCCTCCCCCTTCGATGGCGCCCGAGAACGCCTTGAACTCGGTGCCAGCCAGGACGTCGGAAAGATCAACGATCTTCATATCGAACCGAAGGTCCGGCTTGTCGGTTCCGTACGTTGCCATGGCCTCGGCGTATGTCATGCGGTGGATCGGCGTCGGGACATCGATTCCCCGGAGGTCGTTGACGACCCGCACGACGATCGACTCGAGTACACCGAGCACGTCCTCTTGGCCCCAGAATGAGCCTTCGAAGTCGAGCTGCGTGAACTCGACCTGCCTGTCAGCACGAAAATCTTCATCTCGGTAGCACTTCGCCACCTGGTAGTACCGCTCGACTCCTCCGATCATCAGCAGCTGTTTGAACAACTGTGGGGACTGCGGAAGCGCATAGAACTGACCCTGTCGCAGGCGTGAGGGGACGAGCATGTCGCGGGCTCCCTCGGGTGTCGAGGCGATCAACGTCGGCGTCTCGACCTCGAGGAACCCTTGCTCATCCATCACGTTGCGCATGGCACGGATCGCCTTCGACCTGGCTTTGAGATTCTCAGCCACCCGGGTTCGGCGAAGATCGAGATACCGATACTGGAGCCGCTTGCTCTCGTCGATGTCCGTCCGACCATCGAGGGGGAACGGAAGCGGATCGGCTCCCGCAAGGACCTCGATCGATGCAGCGACGACCTCGACGTCACCGGTCGGTAGGTCGTCGTTGACTGTGCCCTCCGGACGAGGTCTGACCACACCCTTGACCCGAACGCAGAACTCGATGCGAAGTCCATGGAGGACTTCCTCGGTAGCTGGCGCATCCTCGGGGTTCAACACCACCTGGACGAGCCCCGATGCGTCTCTGAGATCGACGAAGATGACACCGCCGTGGTCACGGCGCCTCCCGATCCATCCGGCGAGAACGACCTCGGTCCCCGTATCGGCGACACGGAGCGAACCCGCACCGTGCGTCTTTATCGGTTCTGAACCCATGACGTGATCTCCTTGATGGCAATCTGCTTCTGTTCCCCAGAGGCCAGGTCTCGCACTGTCACGTCCCCGGTGTCCCATTCGGCGCCCACGACGACAGCTACGGACGCGTTCGCCCGATCGGCGGCTTTGAATTGGGCCTTGACGGAGCGCTGCTCGTCGGTCATGTCGGCACGGAGCCCGGACCCCCGCAACTCGGACAGGAGTCGCCTGCCGTCCTGTCGCCGATCGTCGTCGGCCACCACGACGAACACGTCGAGCATCGTCCCGATCTCCGCCTCGTCCCGCGCGAGCAGTATCCGATCCACTCCCATGGCAAGCCCAACCCCGGGCGTCGGTGTCCCTCCGAGGATTTCGAACAGACCGTCATAGCGTCCGCCCCCGCCGACCGAACTCTGGGCGGCCCCGTATCCGCGGGGCACGTACTCCCACACCGTCCGGTTGTAGTAGTCGAGGCCCCGAACGAGCTTGTTGTCGATCACATGGGGAATCCCGAGTTGCTCGAGACCCTGCCTCACCCGCGAGAAGTGTTCCGCTGCCGCTGCACCGAGGTGGTCGATCGGTACCGGCGCATCCGCAACCACTTCCTGATCCGCCTTCGAGTCGAGCACCCTCATCGGGTTCGTTGCAACCCGTCGCTGCGCATCTGTGGACAGTTGATCGAATCGCTCCTCGAGAAACGCCTCGATCATGGCGCGATAGCCGACCCGGTCAGCCGGATCGCCGATCGAGTTCAGCCGAACCTCGACGTCCTTGACGTCCAGCGCTTCGAGATACCGATAGCCGAACTCGATCACCTCGACGTCCGCTTCGGCTGACGATGCCCCGAGGTACTCGACTCCTGCCTGGAAGAACTGCCGGGTCCGACCCGCTTGTGGACGCTCGTAGCGGAACATCGGCCCCCAGTAGGAACCCTTCAACACTCCTTGGACACCGCCTGCCTGGATGGCCGCCCTCACGACCGACGCCGTGGCCTCCGGGCGGAGCGTGAGGCTGCGACCGCCTTGGTCGGTGAAGGTGTACATCTGCTTCTCGACGACCTCGGTCGACTCCCCGACACCGCGGGCGAACACCTCGGTTGCCTCGAAGAGAGGCGTCAGGACGAGGGAGTACCCGAACCGCTCTGCCATCGACTCGAACACGCGCTGGGCATGCCTCCAGACCGCAGATTCGGGCGGCAGGATGTCATACGTGCCCTTGGGGCGTCTCAGTTCGGTCATGTCAGATCAGTTCCCGGAGAAATGGGTTGGTGGCCCGTTCCCGGGCCAGCGTAGTGGTAGACCCGTGCCCGGGGAGAACGTCAGTCGAGTCATCCAGCGGAAGGATCTTGTCCGTCATCGACCGCATCAACGTCTCGTAGGAACCCCCCGGAAGGTCGGTGCGTCCGATGCTGCCCGCGAACAGGTGGTCACCGGAGAACAACACTCCGTCGCCGGGCAGATGGAAACAGCAGTGGCCAGGTGTGTGCCCCGGCGTATGGATCACCGTGAGGCTGAGTCCGGCAAGGTCGAGCGTCTGACCGTCTACAAGGTCGACAAAGGGCGTCGATACCACCTCGTCGTCCGCCGCATCCATGGAGATGCCCAGAAGCGAGCGCAGCATCTCACCCGGATGGCGGGCCATATCGACATCGTCAGGATGGAGATAGGCGCTGACACTGTTGCTCGCCACGCCGTCGATACCACCGACGTGGTCGATGTGCCCGTGCGTCACCAGCACGGCAACGGGAGTCAGGTCGTGTTTCGCGAGAAGTCGACCGACGCCCTCGGGATCTGGAGGTGCATCGATCACGATCGCCGGCCCACCGGTGTCGTGTGCGACCACCCACGTGTTCGTCTCGTACAACCACAGCGGCGCGCCGGCGATCAACATCCGATGTCTAGAGGACGAGCCGGTAGGCGTCGTACACGGCCTCCACCGTACGAAGAGCATTGAGCACGACCTCAAGCGCGTCGCGGTCGGACAGCTCGATCTCATAGCGCAGCAACGCGATCCGATCCCGGCCGGTCACCGATGACGAAGCGTGGATGTTTGCGCCGACGTCCGACAATGCTGCCGTGACGTCACGGAGCAACCTCGGCCTGTCGAGTGCCTCCACCTGGATCCACACGAAGAAAGTCCCGGATTGCTCGACTGCCCACGCCACATCGACCATGCGTTCGGCGCCCGTTTCGGTGAGCGATCCGATGTTTGCGCAGTCGGCACGGTGGACGCTGACGCCCCGGCCGACGGTGACGAACCCGATGATGTCGTCGCCCGGCACCGGTGCGCAGCATTTGGCCATGCGTACCAGCATGTCTTCGAGGCCCTCGACGATGACATCGCCAGCGTGCCTCGGCCTCCGTTTGTGCGGTACGGGAAGGCGCTCTGCCATGACCGCCTCCGCAGCCTCATCGGGCTTGAGCTTCCTGGTGAGTCGCTGCGCCACCGTCTGGGGGCTGGTGCGGCCCTCACCGACCGACATGTACATGGACTCGGGTTCGTCGAAGCCGAGCTCGGAGGCCACCACCCCGATCTCCTTGTCGACGCCTTGGAGCGGAAGATTGTGCTTCCTGAACGCCTTCATCACGGATTCTTTGCCGTCGTGGGCTGCGTTCTCCCTGCGTTCCTTCGAGAACCATCCCTTGATCTTGGCTGCAGCCTTGGATGACTTGACGAATTCCAACCAGTCCCTCGACGGATGGGCATCCTGTGCCTTTGAGGTGATGATCTCAACGATGTCACCGGACTCGAGTTCGGTGGAAAGCGGGACGAGCCTGCCGTTCACCTTCGCTCCCGCACATCGGTGCCCGACGTCGGTGTGGACGCGGTACGCGAAATCGACAGGAGTCGCGCCCTTGGGAAGGGTCTTGACGTCACCTCGCGGTGTGAGCGCGAAGACCTCGTCCTGGTAGAGGTCGAGTTTGAGGTTCTCCAGGAATTCTTCGGGGTCCTCGGCGTCCTCCTGGAGTTCGCGGATGTCCTGGACGACAGGCAGTTCACCGTCTGACGACGACCCCTCCTTGTACCGCCAATGCGCAGCGATGCCCGCTTCGGCACGATCGTGCATCTCCTGGGTGCGGATCTGGACCTCGAGGGCCTTGCCTTCGGGCCCGACGACCGTCGTGTGCAACGACTGGTAGAAGTTGAACTTCGGCATGGCGATGTAGTCCTTGAAACGGCCCTGGATCGGGGGCCACATCGTGTGGATGAGGCCAAGGACGCCATAACAGTTGCGGACATCGTCCACGATGATCCTGATACCGATCAGGTCATGGATCTGCTCGAACTCAAGACCGGAAGACACCATCTTGCGATAGATGGAGTAAAGGTGCTTCGGTCGACCGGTGATGGTCGCTTCGATTCCGGCGGCGTCCAGTTCTTCGGTGACCTCTGTGATGACGTTCTCGATGTACCCCTCGCGTTGGGGTGACCTGCGACTGACGGCCTCTTCGAGCTCTGCCTTCGGACCGGGGAAGAGGATTGCGAAACACGTCTCCTCCATCTCGTGCTTGATCTCTTGCATGCCGAGGCGATGCGCCAGAGGTGCGTACACGTCAAGGGTCTCGGATGCGACGCGCCGTTGCTTGTCCTCCGGCAGCGGAGCGATCGTGCGGATGTTGTGGGTCCTGTCAGCGAGCTTGATGACCAGGACGCGGATGTCCTTGGCCATCGCCACTGCCATCTTCCGTATCGTCGCCGCTTGCGCGACCTCACGACTCGAGAACTTGATGCGGTCGAGCTTGGTGACCCCATCGATGAGCAGGGCCACCTCGTCCCCGAACTGTTCCCGCACACCTTCGAGTGTCAGATCGGTGTCCTCGACGGTGTCGTGCATCAAAGCAGCCGCGATCGTTGCCTCATCGAGGCCGTACTCGGCGAGGATCTGGGCGACCGCGATCGGGTGCACCACATACGGATCACCGGTCGACCTCGTCTGCCCGCGATGGCGCTCGAACGCGACGTCGTAGGCCTCGTCGATGAGCTGGGTGTCCCCCGTCGGGTGCGATGTGAGGTACGTCGCACGGAGTTCGTCCATCATCTGGCTCGGTGTCCGACCGCGCACCGCAGGATCGACGAACGCGATCGATCCGGGTTCCATCACATCGTGCGTCGTTTCGGTGGCGTGTGCCATCGCCGAATGTTACCGGCGTTTCCGCCTCTGCTTCGGGGGCCGTGCCACCGTGGACGGCGCATCCGAACTGGCTGCCACCTCGGCGACGTCCTCCTGCGTGACGATCGCGTCGGTCGCGCCACGTTCGGCACGGCGTCGCTGACGCTCCCATTCCGGTTCGCCCTCTTTCCAGTGGGCGAGAATCGGCGCCGCCACGAATATCGACGAGAAGGTGCCGACCGCCATGCCGATGAAGAGCGCCAGTGCGAACTCCTTCAACGTTTCGGCACCGATGGCCAGGGTTCCGACGAACAACAGCGCGCCGACGGGGAACAACGAGGTCAGGGACGTGTTGACCGACCGCATCAGCACCTGGTTCATCGACAGGTTCACGATTGCCGAAAACGTCGTTTTCGTGTGGAGATCGTGCTCGTTCTCCTTCACCTTCTCGTACACGACCACGGTGTCATAGAGCGAGTACCCGAGGATGGTCAGCACGGCGATGATCGTCGAGGGCGTCACGACGAACCCGATGAGGGCATAGAGCCCCGCTGTGATGATCAGGTCATGGAACAGCGCTGCCAATGCAGCCAACGCCATCTTCCATTCGAATCGCCACGCAATGAAGAAGGCAACCACGACGAGGAACACGATCAGAGCCTCGATGGCTGCCTTGGTCACCTCGGCACCGAATGTCGGACCAACTGCATCGATGTTGGCTTCATCGGTATCCGCCCCCACGGACGAAGCTACGGCGGCCAACAACTCGTCCTGCTGTTGCGAGGAGAGCGACTCCGTCTGGACGGTAACGAATCCTTCGCCCGAGATCTGGACGCGTGCGTCGCTGTACCCGACATCGCGGAGATCGCCCCGGATCTCCTCGACCGTTGAGCTGTTCTCATTCGGCACCGTGACGATGACGCCACCGGTGAAGTCGATGGACAGATTGAATGGTCGCACGACCATCACGACCAACGAAAGCAGCACCAGTGCGGCCGAAACCTTGAGGGTCGTCTTGGACGCTTTGACGAAATCGAAGTGGGTCTTGCCGCGATACATCTTCGAGAGCACGTTCACGCCGACACCTCCTCGGCCGCCTCGAGCGCTTCGTCAGGATCCATCCGTCCCATCGCGCCTTTGACGGAGAACACGCCACCGTCACCGAGTCGCCCGCGCCCGACGAGGTACGCGGCTGGCCGTGTGTAGAAGTATGCGACCCCGATGTCGATGGCGGTTGCGAGTCCGAGCGTGAGTGCGAACCCCTTGACCTGGCCGATGGCAAGCATGTAGAGCAGGACGGCACCGAGCAGCGTCACGGTGTCACCGGTCACGATCGTCCGGTACGCCGATTGGAAGGCGTGGGAGATCGACGGTCTGAACCCTCGGCCCTTGCGGACCTCTTCCTTGATGCGTTCGAAGTACACGATGTACGAGTCCGATGTGATACCCACCGACACGATCACACCCGTCACCCCAGCGAGCGTCAGGGTTGTGCCCTGTGTCTCGCCGAGCAGCGTGATCACCGCAAGGAGGTAGGAGCCGAACACGGTGAGTCCGACGATGGCTATCAGTCCGAGCGATCGGTAGTAGAGCAGCATTGCCCCAGCGACCAGAACCAGTCCCACAAGGCCGGCCATGAGCCCCGCCCTGAGCGAATCCTCACCGAGCGTCGCAGAAACCGATTCGACACGTTCGCGTTCGAAAGTCGTCGGCAGCGCACCGTATCTGAGGATGGCAGCAAGATTCTCTGCCTCCGCCTGGGAGTCCGAGTCGGTTCCCACGGTGATCACGACCGCATCGGGATCGAGGCCTGTTGTTGGACTCACGTCGGTTGCAACGGCGGGTGCCGAGAAGACGACCCCGTCGACCACGATGGCGAGCTGACGTCGCGGATCTCCAGCCGGGAACCCGGCAAGAAGCTTGGTCGCTTCGCGGAACTTCTCGCCGCCCTCGGCCGTGAACTCCGGTACGACGACCCACTGACCGGCGACGCCGCTCTGGGAGAACTGCACCTGCGCCCCCGAGATGTCTGATCCCGTGAGGAAGGCCGGATCGACGTCGTAGACGAAGAATTCCTGCTGATCGGGGAGATATGCCTCCGTGGTCACGTCGTCAACAGATGTCAGGCCGGTCACCGGATCGAGACCCGGAGGATGCTCGCCATCGGGGGATGTCAACGCCGGGCTCTCAAGATACTCACCGAGGACCGGCCGGAATGACAACTCACCGGTCGTGCCGACCGCCTGAAGCGCTCGGTCCCGGTCCGTGACACCGGGCAATTGGACGACGATGGCCCGATCCCCGACGACAGCAATCTCGGGTTCCTGGACACCGCCAAGGTTTTCGATACGGCGGCGCATGATCTCCGCGGCAGTGGTGAGCGTTGCCTCGTCGGTGCCGTCGGGTGCCACAAGCGTGACGGCGAAACCACCTTGGAGGTCAAGCCCGAGCTTCGGCGCCCAACCGATCGCCAGCATGCCGGCAAGCGATCCCCAAGCAAGTCCGACGGTGATCAGCAGGGTGACAATTGCGCGTTTCTTGCTCACGCGTCGTCACCAGCCGCGGGTGTGTCGCCGGTGAGACGTTCAGCCACTGCTCGTTTCACGATCCGCATCGTCGAGCCGCCGAGATCCAACACAAAGATGTCGCCCTCGTCACCGACGATGGTCCCGACGATGCCGCCGATCGTGCGCACCTCATCGCCGATCGCCATGCTCTCCTGCATCTCCTTGGCATGTTTCTGACGGCGGCGCTGCGGAAGGAGGATGAAGATGTAGAACAAACCGCCAAGGATGAGGAAGGGAAAGAGGAACGCAAGGATCGATGCTCCGCCTTCCTGGGAGTCCTGGGCAAGGATTTGTGCTACTTGTGCAAGAGATGCGCTCACGGGCGTGCCTCCGTCGACATTCTGGTTCGGTGGTGGTCCACACGATGTGGACCGATGGTCCTCACGATGCGAACCGTCACGATGCTAGCCCCCAAGGGGTGCAAAACCTCTCTTGCGACGTGCAATCACGTCGGCGCGGTAGGCATCGAACGCACCGGCATCGATGGCAGCCCGGACCTCCGCCATGAGGGTGTACGTGTACTGGAGGTTGTGCAACGTCAACAGCCGTTGTCCTGACGGCTCGTTCGTCCTGTTGAGGTGTCTGAGATATCCGAGCGAGTGCCGCTGGCACGCGACGCATGGGCATGCAGGATCGATCGGACGGCTGTCGCGTGACCACTCGGCCCTCTTGATGGAAATGTCACCGTCGCGGGTCAACGCCTTGCCGTGGCGAGCGAGACGGGTGGGAAGGACACAGTCGAACAGGTCGATCCCCTGGGAAACGGCATCGAGCATCCCCTCGGTATCACCAAGACCCATGACGTACCGGACCGCATCGGGTTCGAGGTGCTCGAGGCAGGGCTCTATGGCCGCCGATCGCTCCGCCGGTGTCTCCCCGACGGCGAGGCCCCCGATCCCGTACCCGGGGAAGCCGATGTCGGCCGTCTCACGCGCCGATTCCGCGCGGAGTTCTGGATCCGCGCCTCCTTGGATGATCCCGAACAAGGCGCGGTCGACGCGTCGCTTCGCCTGCTTGGAGCGTTCAGCCCATCGCAGTGTCCGGTGCATCGCGGCTTCGGTCGCCTCGCGGGACGATGGCAAGGCGACCGGCACGTCGAGCACCATGGCAATGTCCGACCCCAACGCCTCTTGCACCGCGACCGATCGCTCAGGTGACAGCTCGACCCGGGAGCCGTCGTATGTCGAACGAAAGATGAGTCTGCTCTCGGTGATCTTGGGATCGAGCGACAGAACCTGGTACCCGCCCGAATCGGTGAGTATCGGCGCATCCCACCCCATGAACCCGTGGAGCTCCCCGAGGTCGCCCACGACCTCCTCACCCGGTCGCAACATGAGGTGATACGTGTTCGCCAACACGATCTGGGCACCGAGGCGTTCAAGGTCAGCGACATCGATGGTCTTGACGGAAGCTCGCGTCCCGACGGCCATGAAGTTCGGTGTTGCCACATCACCATGTGGTGTGTGCATCACACCGGAGCGCGCATTCCCATCAGCCTTCCGGCCGGTCCACGTCACGGAGCTCATCTCGGCACCTCCGCGAACATGGCATCTCCGAACGAAAGGAATCGGTATCCCGACTGCATCGCGTGGGCGTAGACCGATCGCCAGTCATCTCCGAGCACCGCAGAGATCAATACCAGCAACGTGGTGCGAGGCGCGTGGAAGTTCGTCACGAGTGCATCGACGACCCTGAAGTCGTAACCGGGTGTGATGAAGAGTTCGGTGTCATCGTCGTACGGCTGCAACGCCCCATCGGGTGCCGCAGCGGCCTCAAGCGACCGGACCACCGTGGTACCGACGGCGATCACCCTGCCACCTGCCGCGCGGGTGCGATTGACCGCGGCGACGGTATCGGCAGGCACCTTCACGCGCTCACGATGGATTGCATGTTCGCCAACTGCGCCGTCGGACATGGGTCGGAAGGTATCCAAGCCGACTTCGAGGTCGACCTTGGCGAGCTCCACTCCGGACCGGACGAGGTCGTCAACGATCCTTTGGGTGAAGTGCAAGGCTGCGGTGGGGGCCGCCGCGGATCCCATTTCATCGGCGAACATGGTCTGGTACCGATCGGGATCATCCAGGTGCCCGTGGAAGTACGGCGGCAACGGCAGCTCGCCTGCCGCGGCTATCGCCGCCTCCACGTCCCCGTCGGTGACGATCGTCACCGTGGCGATGCCATCGACAGGATCAGTCAGAAGTCGCACGACGAGGTCCCCGACCGTGACGTCCGACCCGGCGGCGAGCTTCTTGGCTGGGCGCACCAATGCCTGCCATCGCTCAGGATCCATCCGTCGGGTGAGGAGAACCTCAGTTCTCCCACCGGTGCTCCTGGTGCCCACCAACCGTGCCGCGCGCACCCGCGTTCTGTTCACCACCAGCAGGTCACCCCGACGGCAGAGACCCGGGAAGTCGGTGAAGACGAGATCCGACATCGTCGTGGTGTCGAGGAGTCGGGCATCGTGTCGCGGTTCGATGGCGCTCTGCGCGATCGAGGCGTCTGGCAGCGTGTAGTCGAAGTCGGAAACCAGCATCTCGGAAGCGTACGCCAGCTACAGGAGCGACCCCTGTCCATCGTCGCCCGGTGGCTCCACGCCGATGTGGCTGTACGCACGCTCGGTCGCGATCCGGCCGCGCGGTGTTCGTTGGAGCAGGCCTTCGAGGATCAGGAACGGCTCATACGCATCCTCAACGGTCTCGGGGTCCTCGCCCACGGCAATGGCAAGCGTGGACAACCCCACCGGTGCTCCCCCGAACTTGACGATCAACGCCTCGAGTATCGAACGGTCGACTTTGTCGAGCCCGACATCGTCGACTTCGAACAACTCCAACGCGGCGTCCGCGACGGTCGCTGAGACATGGCCCGAGGCTCGGACCGACGCGTAGTCCCTGACCCGCCGCAGCAGCCTGTTGGCGATCCTGGGGGTCCCGCGCGACCGTCTGGCGATGGCGTGGCAGCCGTCAGGATCGGCGTCGCATTCGAGCAGGACGGACGATCGGGCAACGATCGCAGCAAGGTCGTCGGGTCCGTAGTAGTCGAGACGTGCGACGTATCCGAAGCGATCGCGCAACGGGGGCGCAACCCGCCCGACGCGGGTCGTGGCCCCGATCAGCGTGAAGTCCGGCAGATCGATCTTGATCGATCGCGCCGCCGGGCCCTTGCCGACGACGATGTCGAGTTGACCGTCTTCCATCGCCGGATACAGCACCTCTTCGACCTGCCGGGGCAGCCGATGGATCTCATCGATGAACAGCACGTCACCGGGCTCGAGGTTGGTGATCACGGCAGCCAGATCGCCGGGCCTGTCGAGGGCCGGGCCTGAGGTCGACCTGAAGGCAGCTCCCATTTCGGCGGCGACGATGGCCGCAAGGCTGGTCTTGCCGAGACCCGGCGGACCCGAGAAGAGGATGTGGTCCACCGATTCGCCCCGTGCCGACGCTGCCTCGATCAGGATCGAGAGCCGTTCCTTGAGGGCCTCCTGTCCCACGAACTCGTCGAGCTTGCGAGGGCGGAGTCCGACTTCGATCTGTCGCTCCTCCTCGGTTGTCGCCGTTGCGAGCAGTCCCTCTTCCCTCATGTGTTCCGCTTTCCGAGTTGCTGGAGCGATCGCTTCACGAGTTCTTCGACCGACAGGTCCGGACCGAGCTCTGACAGGATGCCGCGTATCTCGTCCGTTGCATACCCAAGACCTTCGAGGGCCTCCCGTGCCTCGCTCAACGGTCCTGTCGCATGCATCGGCGACCCCACCACATCCATCTTCGGTCTGAGCTCGACCATGAGTTTCTCGGCGCTCCGCTTGCCGATACCCGGCACCGACGTCAATGCTGCCTGATCGTTCCCTGACACCACATGCCGAAGTTCGTCGGGTGTGAAGGTCGCAGAAATGGCGAGTGCGACCTTGGGTCCGACACCTGAGGCACCGAGCAACGTCTCAAAGAGATCACGATCCTCGACGGTGGTGAATCCGAAGAGAGCAAGCTGATCCTCCCTGACGTGCAGATGGGTGTGGACGACCGCTTCGTCGCCGATGGAAGGCAGGACCGCGAGCGTCCGTGGCGTCACTGCCACCGCGTATCCCACACCGCCAACGTCAAGAACGATGAATTCTGCGGCCTTCTCGACAATCGTCCCACGGAGTCTCCCGATCATCGTCGCACCGTACCGGCCATCGTTCCGACGTGCTGGATGTGACACAGGGCGATTCCAAGTGCATCGACAGCGTCGGCAGGACCCGAGATGGCTCCGACACCGAGTCGCATCCGGAGCACAGCCTCGATCTGAGCCTTGTCGGCGGTTCCTGAACCTGTGATTGTGAGCTTCATCTGCGAAGGCGAGTATTCCTCGACGTCGAGTCCTCGATCGGCGATGGTTGCCATCACCACCCCGGACGCCCGCGCGACTGCCATGGCCGTGCCCCTGTTGCGGTTGATGAACACCTGCTCGATCGCGGCCGTCGTGATGGGATAGTCGTCCAGGACGGCCTCGATGTCATGTCTGATCTCAAGGAGTCGGTGCGCAGCCGGGATGCTGGGGTCGGTCGTGATCACACCGGCAGAGACCGCACGGTCCTTGCCGCCGCTCGATGCAATGACGCCGTAGCCGGTACGCGTGAGGCCGGGGTCGATTCCCAATACGAACATATGTTCGCATGCTACCCGTGAGCCGCCGGTTAGGAAAGAACCTGCGATCAGCGTCGCGGTCAGGCTTCGGCAGTCAGCTCGGCAAACAGTTCATCGGGTATGTCGAAGTTCGCGAACACAGCCTGGACGTCGTCGAGATCCTCGAGAGCATCGACCAGACGAAGGACACGGGGCGCTGTCTTGTCATCGAGCGCCACGGACGTCGATGGCAGGTAAGTGATGTCGCCAGAATCGACTTGCACTCCGGCGGCT
Organism: uncultured Acidimicrobiia bacterium; assembly: GCA_965368815.1. Classification (GTDB taxonomy): domain Bacteria; phylum Actinomycetota; class Acidimicrobiia; order Spongiisociales; family UBA5794; genus UBA5794. Next base: position 15,854 of record CBDUOH010000003.1, on the reverse strand, counting down.
TCGAGAGCGGTTCGTACGCTCTGGAGGTCGGACGGTGCGGTGACGATCTCCCATTGGTCGTCGGTGGCGGTCACGTCATCTGCACCGGCTTCGATCGCGGCGAGCATGACGGCATCCTCGTCACCCGTGACGAGCAACTGACCACGCTGTTCGAACAGGTAACCCACGGACCCCGGTTCCCCGAGGTTCCCACCGTTCTTCGAGAAGGCCGACCTGACATCTGAAGCGGCGCGGTTCCGGTTGTCGGTGAGGATCTGCACGTACAACGCCACGCCGCCGGGTGCGTAGCCCTCGTAGAACGTCTCGATGTAGTCGACACCGTCGACATCTCCGGCGCCCCGTGCGATGGCCCTGTCGATGTTGTCCTTGGGAACTGAGTTGTCCTTGGCCTTCTGCACGGCGGTAGCGAGGGTCGGGTTCGCCGTGATGTCGGCGCCGCCGTTGCGAGCTGCAGACTCGATCGACTTGATCAGCTTTGCGAACAGCTTGCCACGACGAGCGTCCTGGCGGCCCTTGCGGTGCTTGATGTTGGCCCATTTGGAATGTCCGGCCATGTGCGGCCTCCTCTACACGAGATCGATCAGCATCTGGTGGAGCCGTACATCGTCGGCGAGCTCCGGATGGAATGCGCACGCAAGAATACGGTCCTGACGGACCAAGACCGGATGGTCGTTGCCATCGCCGTCGGTGACCGAAGCCAGGACCTCGACGTCACCGCCGACCTTGTGGATCCACGGGGCCCGGATGAACACTGCATGCATCGGCTCGTCGAGACCGACAACGTCGAGGTCCGCCTCGAAGGAATCGACCTGTCGACCGAAGGCGTTCCGCTCGACCACCGCATCGAGAACGTGCAACTGGGGCTGTTCACGACCAACGGTGCTCGATGCGAGGAAGATCATGCCGGCACAGGTGCCGAGCACCGGCATACCTTCGCGACATCGGTTGCGGATCGGCTCGATCAGGCCGAACAGGGTGGCAAGACGTCCGATGGTCGTCGACTCCCCACCCGGGATGACGAGTGCGTCGACCCCCGCAAGGTCATCTGGCGTGCGGACTTCGACGCCATCGCAGTCGAGCAGATCGAGCATCGCGAGGTGCTCCCTGAAATCACCCTGGAGAGCGAGGACACCGACCTTCATGACCCGCGGTGCTGCATCAGCTCCGAGTCGGGAAGTGTGTCGATGTTGATTCCCACCATCGCTTCACCGAGATTCTTGGAGACCTTGGCGACCATTGCAGGATCGTTGTGGAATGTCGTGGCCTGGACGATCGCGCTGGCGCGTTCGGCCGGATCACCGGATTTGAAGATCCCTGATCCGACGAAGATCCCGTCACAGCCGAGTTGCATCATCAACGCGGCGTCCGCAGGCGTCGCGATACCGCCAGCAGCGAAGTTGACCACGGGCAAGGTGCCTGTCATGTTGATCTCTTTGACGAGGTCGTAGGGAGCCCGGAGCTCTTTGGCGGCGTTCATGATCTCGTCGGGACCGAGCGTCGTGAGCCATTTGATCTGTGACGTCATCTTGCGCATGTGCTTGACCGCTTCGATGACATTCCCGGTGCCCGGTTCGCCCTTGGTGCGGATCATCGCTGCACCTTCACCGATGCGTCGCAGGGCCTCGCCGAGGTCCTTTGCCCCGCATACGAACGGCACGGTGAATGAATGCTTGTCGATGTGGAAGTCGTCCACAGGACTGAGGACCTCGGACTCGTCGATGTAGTCGACACCGAGCGATTCGAGGACGCGAGCCTCGACGAAGTGCCCGATCCGCGATTTCGCCATCACCGGAATGGAGACGGCGTTGATGATCTCCTCCACCTTGGCAGGGTCGGCCATGCGGGCAACGCCACCGTGGGCACGAATGTCAGCAGGTACCCGTTCAAGCGACATGACAGCGCATGCGCCGGCCTCTTCGGCGATCTTGGCCTGTTCGGCCGACACGACATCCATGATGACGCCGCCCTTGAGCATCTCGGCGAGACCTCGTTTGACCTTGTCTGTACCGTGCTGGGTGGTTGCTTCTGACATAGCAGGACCTCTTGTTGGTTGTCGAGCAATTGTAGAGGACGCTGGGCCCGCATAGTCCGCCCATTGTGTGCCTGACCGAGGCGAGGGTCTCGCTCTCGTCAGAGCCCGGTGTGTGCCGCGATGGCTTCCTCGTAAGCCTCAAGATAGGCAGCGGTCACAGAAGCGCCGTCGAAGTCGGCGGCGCGGCGTTGCGCCGCTCCCTGGAGTCGGGTTCTGCGATCATCATCGGTCAGCACAGCGACAAGCCGCCCGGCAAGACCGTCGACGTCGCCCGGGGCGACCAGCTCCGCTGCTCCCGCAGTGACGTGGGCGAAGGCCGGAATCGCAGAGACGACTGCTGCGCACCCTGACGCCATCGCCTCTGCGACCACGATGCCGAACGACTCGCCGCCAAGATTCGGAGCGCAGTAGACCTCTGATGCGGCGAGCTCGGCGCGCTTCGTCTCCTCCGACACCCGGCCGAGATAGCGGACATCGGAGCGGTCGGACTCACGCTGGGCTCCCATGACGGTGAGCGTCACCCCCGGTACCGCTTCTGCCACGTACGGCCATGCCTCCAACAGGACGCTCAAGCCTTTGCGTGCGTCGTCGCGACCGAGGAACGACACTGATCGTGGTGTCTTGATGCCATGACCGTACGACGCCGTATCGATGCCGTTCGGCACGATACGCGGGTCCACGAAGGGCGAAACCGCTGACAAGCTGACCGAACTGGTGGCTGTCACGACGTCCAGCCGGGAAGCCAGTCGGCGAGCCAGCGCACGAGCACCCTTGTAGCTCCGCCGGACCCACCGAGGAGGATCCGCGTGGAAAGTGCCCACTTTTGGCACGGACCCGACGAGCGACGCAGCGACACCGACGCTGGGCATGAGTGGCTCGTGGATGTGGGCAACGTCGACCTCGGCGAAGATCTCCCGAAGCTGGCGTCCGACACGGGGGTCAAAGCTGATCGGCGCGGTGGACCTGTTCGCCTTCACCACGCGAGCGGTACCGAGCAACACAGCGCCGTCAGGACCGGAGCCTCCCGGTCCGACGAGAACCGCCTCGTGCCCGGCTGAGCCGAGCCACCCGACCAGGCGCGTCGCTTGATCCTGCACACCGCCGTGTTTCCCGAGGTCGTATGGACAGACGATGGCCACCCTCATGCGCGGTATCCCGGGTCCGAGGGCCAGTTTGGTTGGAAGAGGTGCCACTGAGGTGGATCCTCCAACACGATCGCCTCAAGTTCGCGTGCGAGCAACGCCGCACCGGCCGCGACGCGCTGATCGCGGGTTTCGAGATCGGGGATCCTCACGGGCGGGTGGACGACGATGCGGTGACCCCTTCCCTGCTTGAAATAGGCTCCGACCGGTATGAGTCTGGCACCTGTGAGGTCGGCAAGACCAGCCGGGCCCGCTGGCATCTTGGCGTCCTCACCGAAAAAGGTCGTGACCAGCCCGCGGCCGGTCACGTCGCGATCGGCGAGCAGCGCTATCGACTTGCCTTCCTTCAACGTCCTGATCAGCTTCGAATTGCGTTTGGGGTCGGATGTCAGGACGATGTCGATCCCCAACTCGTTTCGTATGCGCACGAACCACTGGGTGATCCGGTCGTTCGAGAGCTGTTCCGCAACGGCAAGCACGCGGACGCCGATTTCGTCTGCGAGCAGCCCAGCGACCTCCCAGCTACCCATGTGCGGGATGGCGAAGACCATCGCGTCCCCTGCGGCCTTCGCTTCGTCGATGTGCTCGAACCCGATGCGCTCGACAGCGGCGGTCACGGCATCGTGGCGCCGGGGTCTGAGCCAGAACGTCTCCGCCCAGTAGCGTCCGTACGACTCATACATGCGCCGGACAGCCCTGTCGATGTCGCCCGGTGGGGTGTCGGGACCCATGACGCGACGCATGTGTGACTCGAGCAACGGTCGCTTTGCGGTCTTCCGGCGATACGCCAAACGGCCCAATGCCTCGCCGAGATGGCGCATCCAGCTCTCGGGGAGCAAACCGAAGAGAGCCGACGCCACCCGGAACGCCAGATAACCGAAGAAGTCCTTCACGATTCGATCTGGTGCCAGGTCTTCCAGATCCGTTGGAACACCGTGAACCCGGTGAGCACCACGAACGCCCAAAGGACGGCTTCCATGACGCCGATCCCGAGTCCGAGACCGACCACACCGATTCCGGACAGAATCAGAATCATCCGTTCGGCTCGCCCCATCCAACCGCCCTTGCCTTCGTGGCCGTACATCTCTGCCTTTGCCCTGATGTACGGGACGAGCAACGAAAAGGCCAGGCTCACGACGCACAGGATCAGAAGTCTTTGCTGGTCGTTGAGGTGTACCGCCAGACCCACCCACACGGCAACCTCACCGAAACGGTCGGACATGGTGTCGAGGAAGGCGCCTCGGTCAGAAGCAGTGTCGAGATGTCGCGCCAACGGACCGTCCAACGCATCGAGAAGCACCCCGAACGCGGCCACCGATGCACCGATCGCCAATTCACCCGTTCCGATCAGGACGGCGCCGAACACTGTTATCGCAAGCCCGACGATCGTCACCACCGCAGGGGTGACATGGAGCTTTGCGAGAAAGGCCGCGATGGGCTTGAGTATCGGGGCAACGGTCTTGCGCCCCTTGAGATCAATCAAAGAAGGTCTCCTTCGGCGAGAAAGCTAGCACAGACGGGGAAGGTTTCTCCTCAGACTAGAATCTGGAATGTCCAGGCGGCTCCGGAGCCTGCACCACCGCCCCTACCCCGGAGACACGAGGGTCACGAATCATGAGTGAAGCCAAAGGCACACTGAACATCGGAGAGGCATCGCTCGAGCTGCCGATCCTGGAAGCCTCGGTGGGCTCTCCCGCCCTCGACATCCGTCGACTCCGTGCCGATTCGGGCCACGTCACATTTGACCCTGGTTTCGCAAACACCGCAGGCGCTCGCTCGTCACTCACGTACGTCGACGGCGCCGCAGGAGAACTGCGTCACCGCGGGTATGCCATCGAAGACCTCGCCCTCAACTGCAGCTTCTTGGAGGTCGCGTATCTCTTGATGTACGGGAAGCTTCCCAACACCGAGGAACTGGAGACCTGGGAGCACAGCATCAGCACCCACACCCTCCTCAACGAGGAGATGCGATCGTTCTTCGATGCGTTCCCTCGGCGAGCGCATCCGATGGCCGTCCTGTCGTCGGCGACAAACGCCATCTCAACGTTCTATGACATCTATCGACGCCCGACACGCAAGCTCGAGATCGACGCAGGCGCCCGCACCCTGATTGCCAAGATGCCGACCGTCGCAGCCTGGGCATACAAGAAGTCGATCGGCGAGCCGTACGTGTACCCGTCCAACGACTTGGATTACGTCGAGAACTTCCTCCACATGATGTTCGCAAGACCGGTCGAGGACAGGCCGATCGACCCAGCTGTTGTGAAGGCTCTCAACGTGCTCCTGATTCTCCACGCCGACCACGGCCAGAACTGTTCGACCGCAACCGTCCGCGCGGTCGGGTCCTCGAGGGCGAACATGTTCACCAGCGTCGCCGCTGGCATGGGTGCGCTGTGGGGTCCGTTGCACGGCGGTGCGAACCAATCCGTCATCGAGATGCTGCAGGCGATCCATGACGATCCGGACGCAACGGTCGAATCCACCATTGCTCGGGCCAAGGACAAGGACGACGACTTCCGTCTGATGGGCTTCGGCCACCGGGTATACAGCAATTACGACCCTCGCGCCCGGGTGCTCAGCTCGTTCTCCCAGGATGTGCTCGACAGGATGGAGACGACCGATCCATTGCTTGAGATCGCGCGGGAACTCGAGGCGGCAGCACTCGCCGACGACTACTTCACCGAGCGCAAGCTGTACCCGAACGTCGACTTCTACTCGGGCATCACCTTCCGAGCCCTCGGATTCCCCCTGCGAATGTTCACTGTTCTGTTTGCGATCGGCCGCCTGCCCGGTTGGATCGCCAACTGGATGGAGATGAACAGCGATCCTGACACCAAGATCATGCGGCCACGCCAGCTCTACGTCGGCGAACCGGCACGGGACTTCGTTCCGATCTCCGAGCGGTAGATCGGCGGGCCACGGAACAGGTGACGCACCGGCCCCTACGGCGCGTCCACCGTCTCCTCGTACAGTCCCAACACCGCACCTGACAGCGCGTCGACCGTGACGACGGCTTGGTGTTGCGGGCTCCCCTCGCCGGCAGCGAATACGAGGATCTGCCACACCGGCTTGGCGAGGAACCCTCTGAAACCGAGCGACCCCGATGCATGGCCGACGCCGAACGACGTGGCGTCCGACGCGATGGCGATTGCGTCCATGTCGGACACCTTGATGTGCCACCCCCCGAGGAACTGCATTGCGGCGAGCACCACGAGAGGCAGAACAGCAGTGAGCCACATGGCATCGACACCAGCCGCCCGGATGATCACGGCGGCCAGCACCGCCATTGCGAGGTAGACATATCCGGCGCGGCGACGCATGGACGTGTCCAACACGCGGTATGGCCCCACGGGCCCACCGATCTGACCGTTGCCGTTCGTCGTCGAATCGGCCATCAGCGCCTCAATCCTCGATGGTCATCGCCGTAGCCGGCTCATCACCACGGTTGGTGTGCCAACGCGACCACAACGCAAGCATCGACGGAAGCACAAGCACGGCTGCCACCAGTGCCAAAAGGATGGTGTAGGCGGTGACCAACCCGAACTGACGGAACGGGATCGTCGTGGACGTGATGAGGATGCCGAAACCGAGGATGGTCGTCACGGCGGACCCGGCGAGCGCTCCACCCGTGTGCACAAGCGTGTGGTGCATCGCATCGTCGACGTCGGGGTACTCACCACGCTCCTCGAGGAACCGGTGCGTCACGTGGATCATGTACGGAATACCGATACCGATCGCGAGCGCCGAGATCGTGGCCGTCACGGGGCCGAAGGGAATCCCGAGCGCGGCCATGATGCCGAACGTCCACACCACCACGATCGCCACAGGAACGGTTGTGATCAGGCCGAGCATCGGGCGACGACTCTCGAAGAGGAAATTCACGACGAGCAGCAACAGCGCTGCGACGAGCGTGAGCACCAGCGATGACACCTGGGAATCCGACAGCGACTGGACAACGAGGTCGTTGATGATGGCCCCCGACGTGGTGACCGCGGTGGCATCGACGGTGGCCATCGGTACGAACGCATCGTTCATGTTCACCTTCAGGTCCCCTGCTCCGGACTCCCCCGCTGTCGTGTCGAAGTTGTACACCGACATCTGGTAGTCAGACTTGAGCACCGTGGCCATGGTGATCGGGTCCTTGGCGTACGCCGCGTCATAGAGAGGCGTCAGATCTGCGTCATCGGGCACCTGACGTTGCTGATTGAATCCGACCGCCAGTGCAATGTTGAACAGATCCGCGTCGAACTGGTCACCACCGGGGTTCAACCATTGATTCAGGATCCCCATCAACGAGACGCCGACGGGGAACCGAGCGCCGGATTCGAGCTCGATGACCGATACCTCGGGCACCTCGGCCGCGTTGGAGTAGGACGCCAGCATCGCGTTCCACGCGGCACCGGTGGCGAGATCTCCCTTCACGAGAACCGACGTCGTCTCCGGGAAATCGAAGCGTTCGTCCACCGTGACCGCGGTATCTCTCAGCGGCGACGTCGTCGGTACGAAGTCGAGGAATGAGAACTCCGTCGACAGATTGGTCATCGAGACGGCACCAAGCGCCGCGAGGACAAGTGACACGGCCACCGTGGCGGCCGCGAACCTGCGAGGCAGCACCGAAAAGCTACCGATGATCCGCGGGAGCATCCGACCTTCGCCTGTGTCGAACCCGTCGGTTTCGAGCCTGTTGTTTCGTTCAGCCCTGCGGTCCAGCAGCTCACGCACAGCCGGCACGAACGTGAGCATCAGGAGGAACGACGCAGCGATACCGACGGCCGCGAGCTCCCCGAACTCGGCAAGGGCAGGAATCGGACTTGTCACGTTCGTGAGGAATCCCACGGCTGTGGTCAATGTCGCAAGCACCAGGGCCACGCCGACGGTGCGAATGGCTCGCGACATCGCATTGTCCACGGATTGACCTGCCGCGAGTTCCTGTCGGTAGCGCGTGGTCATATGGATCGAGTAGTCGACACCGAGACCAATCAGCAGAATCGGCAGGATCTGTGCCATCTGCGACTGGTCCTCGAAACGAAGGTAGCCGTATCCCATCATCCACTGGATGGCGAGACCGATGGTCAGGAACGTGACGAGCGTGTCGGCCGTCGTGCGTCGGAGCCGCGTGCTCGTCAACGACCACAACAGGAACGCCACGACATAGAACGACATGGCGGTACCGACAACGAATCCGAGCCCGAGGTCGCCCCATGACGCGGGGAAGAGGTCAGGGAAGATCTTTGCGAGCCCCGGGACCACAGCGATTCCCGCACCGATGAACATCAGCACGAGCCCCACCCAGTACAACACGCGTTCGCGGCTTCCGGCCGGTTTCACCATGAATATGACCGCGAGGACGAGAAGGATGATCATCGCCGCTGCGATGAGCAGTCGTCCGACCTCGATCTCGAAGTCCTCGGTCGATGAGAAGATCAGATCGACGTTGAACGGTTCCAACGTCACGTTTCCGACGACGGCGACCTCGTCGACTGCGTTGGCGATGGTGAGCGCCCGCTGGGCGAGCTCATCGAAATCGTCCGATGATTCGTACGCGATCACACCGAGCCCGAGTTCGGCCGTCGCAGCGCTCAGGTCGGCGTCATCGCTCAGCAAAGCGACGAGGAATGGTCGGAACTGATCCGGTGTCTGTGCAAGTCCGGCCCGGTACAACTCCTTGACCTCGTCGTCTGATGTCGGCATCGGAGCACCTGCACCAATGGCAAGCTGGACCGGCATGAGGTGGGACATCACGGCAGGCTGACTCGGCGTGTCAACGAGCAGGTCACCGGCCTCAGAAGCCCGGACGGCGGTTTCAAGTGCCAACGCTGCCTCGAGAGCATCGAGAGTGATGACATCACCATCATTGCTCGAGACGACCACCTGCATGCGGGCAACCGCTCCGAAGATGGCCCCGATCTCCGACGATGCGCTGAGTTCCGGAGCATCGGGTGCGAACGATTCGTTCTGATCCTCAGCAGGTACGAATTGCCCAGCAAACGATCCAAGAACCATGGACAGAACCACGATGACGGCGATGACGATCCACGGTGCGCGGCGCACGGCAGTCGACAAGGATTTGACAAGAGTTTTCACACGTTCCTCCGAGGCACGAAATGTCGCCCGACACGGGCCGATTCGCAGGCTAGCGCCTTACGGTGTACCAACCGTGATCCGGCCGGGTTGAGCAGTGGGCCGACCGCGCTATTTATCGCGGCGGGGCCGCAAGCTTCGTCAGACGATCAAGCGCGGTGTCAACGGGGAGGCCGCGTTCTTCGTCATCTTCTCCCCGCAATCGGAAACCCACCGTCCCGTTCTCGACGTCATTGTCGCCGACGACCATGACCGCAGGGTGCTTCTGGGTGATCGCCCTCCGGATCTTTTCGCCGACGGTCTGGTCGGCCGTGTCGACCTCCACTCGCAAGCCGGCCATCCGGAGACGGTCGCCGAGTTCCGAGGCGTACGAGTTGTGGCGGTCCGCGACGGGAACAACCGTGACCTGCACCGGCGACAACCACATGGGGAACGCACCTGCATAGTGCTCCACCAGGACACCGACGAATCGTTCGACCGACCCGAGCAGCGCCCGGTGGATCATCACCGGTCGCTCGCGTGTGTTCTCCGACGTCGTGTACTCGAGTTCGAAGTTCTCGGGTTGGCCGAAGTCGACTTGGATGGTCGACAGCTGCCAACGTCGACCGATCGCATCCTTGACGTGCACATCGATCTTCGGCCCGTAGAAGGCGCCCTCACCGGGGGCGATCTGATAGTCGAGTTCGGCGGCATCGAGTGAAGCAGCGAGATACTTCTCCGCTCGCTTCCACGCTTCCAGGTCGCCGACGTACTTGTCGGGGCGCGTCGACAGATCCGCCTCGAACTCCTCGAACCCGAAATCGCGCAGCACGTTGAGAACGAAGTCGAGCAGACTCTCCAACTCCTCGGCGAGCAACTCCTCGGTGGTGAAGATGTGACTGTCGTCCTGGGTGAAGCCACGCGCCCGCAGCAGTCCGTGTATCACACCGGAGCGCTCGTACCGGTACACCGTGCCGAGTTCGAACAGCCGCAGCGGCAGTTCTCGGTACGACCGACTCGACGCCTTGTAGATCAGGATGTGTCCCGGACAATTCATCGGCTTGACGTAGTACGCCTGACCGGGTTTGTCCTCGCCGCCGTCGAGGTCCATGGACGGATACATGTTCTCGGCGTAGAAGTTCACATGCCCTGAGGTCTGCCACAGGTCAGCCTTGGCCACGTGCGGTGTCACGACGTATTCGTAGCCACCATGCATGTGCGTGCGTCGCGAATAGTCCTCGATCGTCCTGCGGAGAATGCCGCCCTTGGGATGCCAGATCGCAAGGCCGGACCCCAACTCCGTGGGAAAGGAGTACAGATCGAGTTCGGCACCAAGTTTGCGGTGGTCCCGCTTGGACGCCTCTTCCATGCGCATCAGGTAATCCGCGAGTGCTTTGCCTGATTCCCAAGCGGTGCCGTAGATCCGCTGGAGCTGGGCGTTGTTCTCGTCGCCGCGCCAATACGCGCCCGCGGATCGCAACAGCTTGAACGACTTGAGTCGACCGGTCGTGGGCAGATGTGGGCCACGACACAGGTCGATGAACTCGTCGTTCCGGTATGTCGAGACCTTGCCGTCAGATACGCCCTCGTCGGCGTCGACACCCTTGATGATCTCAACCTTGAACGGGTGGTCCTCGAACTGTTTGAGGGCCTCCTCGATCGTCAACTCACCACGCTCGAACGCCTGATCCTGCTCGACGATCTCATTCATCCGAGATTCGATCCGTGACAGATCCTCGGGCGTGAAGGGCTGATCGACCGAGAAGTCGTAATAGAAACCGTCCTGGATGGCAGGACCTATTGCGAAGGTCGCACCCGGGAACAGGTCGAGCACGGCCTGGGCCATGATGTGGGCCGCCGAGTGGCGAATCACGTGGCGACCGGCTTCTGTGGCGTCCGTGACCACCGACACCGAAGCGTCGTGGTCGATCGGCCGATGGAGGTCGTACATGGCCGAATCCACCGTGACCGCGACGGCAGCCTGGGCCAAACGCGGACCGATGTCGGAGGCGATGTCGTACCCGGTCACGCCGTCGGCGAACTCGCGCTCTGAACCGTCGGGGAGGGTGATGCGTACCGTCACAGTGAATCCTTGTCGCCTGGGTGATCTCGAAGATACAAGGCTACCAAGCTGTGGTTAGGTGCATAATGTCCACACGAGTACCCGACCACGAAGGCCGATGATGGACCCTCGAACGCTGGCAGAGAAGTTTGCGACCGGTTCAACGGTGCAGCAGCTGAGTTCCGCCACCTCCCTGCAGGGCGCCAATCACATCTTCCGTATCTGGCGTGACAGCGGGACCATCGTGCTCAAGGTCTACGGCTCCGATTCCAGGATGCGACGTGAGACGCACGCGCTCGATGCACTCAAGCACATCCCCGGTACCCCCACGGTGCTGGATCGAGGTGTCGATGACAACACGCATTGGGCGATGTTCGCAGACGCCGGCAAGTGGAATGTGCAGAGCCTTCCCGAGAACCCCGGGCTGGCGGAAAAGTCCGGGGAGATCCTCCTTTCCCTCCACCAGACCGACGCATCAGCGTTCTCGAACCTCGCACGGGGTATCGACCAGGATTGGGTGTCCGTCGATCTCAAGTCGACGCTGAGAAGACTCGATCGGTACCGCGCCCGCGTCGGGGTCGAATCAGAACTCGTGGCAGCTGCACAGAAGGTTCCTGCTCCCCGGGCCGGATCCCCTGTCGTGTCCCACACCAATCCCGTGGCCAAGAAGCTGATCGTCAACGACGCTGGCGACGTGACCCTGGTGACGTGGGAGTGGGCGACGTTGGCCCCACCGGAATGGGATCTGTCCCGTGCGGTGTGGAGTGTCGGGCTCCATGCCGGTCCGCTTGCCGCCCAGTCGGTGCTCAAGGGGTACGGACGGTCGATGGAGCCGGACCAACTCGACCGCTGGATCGTGTATCACGCCGCACAGGCCTTGGTGCACCTCGCTGAACAGCAGCTCTCGGCGCGTCCGACCGACATCCCCGGCAACCTCGTCCCCGAGTTCAATCGTGCCGTCCTGGGCGCGATCGGCAGCTGACCGAGGACCCAGACTCTCGGACCCAAACATCCCACCAGGTGATCGGTCGCGGTCGCATCCTCACGAAATACCCAAGATTTTCGCGACCTCTGCCAACATCGGACCGTCCGAAGGAGGGAGAGCGAGATGTTGGAGATTGTGCTGGCAACGGTTTTCGTCACGATGGCGATCATCACCGTCAACAACAAGACGCAAACCACGACCGTTGCATCGCGCGAACCCCGATACGCCGCAATCGGCGATGGCAGCGACCTGCCGTGTCCGTGGTGCCGGGCCCAGACCACCGCCGGGGATGTCCACTGCCCGTCGTGCGGTCATCGATTCGGCTAGCTGCCCCCGGGCGTCTTCCGGGTGAACTCCCTGTTCCTCGCAACGATCTGCATGCCGATACCCCGATAGAGGTGCATAGCGGGTTCGTTGGCCTCATCGACCCAGAGCGTGCCTGTCGTGCACGCCCCGGCCCTCGCAAGGTGATCGAAGCCGGCGAGCGTCATAGCCCTCCCGAGACCCTGACCTCTCGCGGAACCGATCACACCGATCCGGTAGATCTCCCCCACCGCGTCGCCGAGGCGTTTTGTCCAGCAGAAGGCATCGATCCCAGTCGGCCCCTCGTGCAGCCTCACGTCCTCGAGTGCGAACCACGGTTCGGCCATCAGGACGGCCACTTCGTCCTCGTTCAGCGACCCGGCCTCCCGATGATCACCGAACGAAGCGTGGTTGACCGCCACGAGCACACCGACCTCGTCGGGATGCATGCCCCGTGTCGGTTCCACCGCACCGCCGGCGACGGGTAGATCCACCTCCATGTTCGCCAGTGATCGCTCAACCACGAACCCTGCCTGTTCAAGCGCACCATCAAGACTCCGCCTTCGGCTCCACACGGAGGTGGGGGCTTGCTTACCCGCGAGGGCGAGCGTCTGCGCCAACACAACCGATTCGAACTCGACGAACCGCATCGATGGTTCGACGGCTGTCTCAACGGACCGGTGGATTTCGCCTGTCGCCTGCCGATGATCCGCCACCACCCCGATCGCGCGGAGTTCTCCGTCTTCTTCGACCGATACGTAGCGCGACTGCTCGCGAAGGGCGAACAGCTTGGACTCACTCAGCGGCGGATGGCCGTCGGCCCGTTCCAGCCGTTCAATGAACACGCCGATGTCTTCGGGGATTCGCATGTGGGCACGATAGGGCCGCTGGACGACGCGGTCGCGGCGTATGCCTCGGTCGGCGGCGAACCCGGTGTCACCGATAAGCTGCCGCGGTGACTCAGGTAGGACTTGTATTGGGAGGCGGCGGCATCACCGGTGCTGCGTTCCACTTCGGAACCCTTCTGTCGCTCGAGATGGCCACGGGTTGGGACCCAAACGACAGTGAAGTCATCATCGGAACTTCGTCGGGTTCCTTCGTGAGCGCCATGATCCGCGGAGGCGCCCTGAATCTTGAGACTTTCACCGGAACGGGCGGATCCGCCGATGAGATCAAGGACTTCCTGAGCGCCTACCTGTATACGAGGGGTCGGCCACGAGGTGGGCTTCGCTGGGTGCGCCGCGGGCTTGTGCCCTCCCTTCGCCGACCGAGCCTCCATGCCGTATTGGGGAGTCCGGGCGTGTTCAACACGGACGGACTCCAGCGGTGGGTCCACGATGGCATCGGCCCGCTTGCTGATTCCTGGCCTGATCAGCCGACCGCGATTGTCGCGTTCGATCTTGCCTCGCGGGAGCGGGTCGCTTTCGGTACCGAATCGGCACCGGACGTTTCGATGGCTGACGCGGTGGCAGCCTCATCCGCTGTGCCATTCGTGTACGAGCCGGTTGCCATCGACGGTCACTGGTACGCCGACGGCGGCATCGCGTCGGGTACATCCCTCGATCTGATCCTTGGGCATCCCGAACCGCTCGACCTGATCATCGTCGTCGCACCGTTTGCCGCGACCGCGCCGCGTTCGCACGGCCGGATTTACGAGGACATGTTCGACAGGGTCGGCCGCAAGGCACTCTCATCGGAATTGGCACTCGTCAAGGAGACGTGGCCCGACACCGATGTGGTCGTGCTACGACCGAACGACACGGTGCTCGACGTTGCTCGTCCAAATCCGATGTCAGCGGCCGCAGCCGTTCCGACGTTCCTCGCGACGTTGCGGTCCATGCAGCGTCAACTCGCCCGACGCTCGGTTTGGTCCGTGATCGAACAGCACCTTGGATCGACAACCACCGTTCACTGACGCAGACCGGACGGCCGTTCAGCCCGCTGGCGTCACTCTTCGACGTCCGCCCTGCGGGATTGCTTCAGCTGGTCGGCGAGGATGAAGGCGAACTCGAGCGCCTGGCTCGCGTTCAGTCGTGGGTCGCAGTGTGTGTGATACCGATCCGCGAGATTCGACTCCTCGATCTGGATCGAACCCCCCGTGCATTCGGTCACGTTCTGCCCGGTCATCTCGAAGTGGACACCGCCGGGATGGGTCCCGTAGCTTCGATGGATGTCAAAGAATTGCTCGACCTCGGACTTGATGCGCTCGAACGGTCTCGTCTTGTAACCGTTGGCTGACACCATCGTGTTGCCATGCATGGGATCGCACGACCACACGACCCGCATGCCCTCCTTCTCCACTGCTTCGATGAGCGGCGGAAGGTTGTCAGCGACGCCTTCGGCGCCGTGGCGGGTGATGAGCGTGAGGCGCCCCGGATCGTTGTCAGGATCGAGCACGGAGATCAGTCGCACGAGTTCGTCGGGTGTCAGGGATGGCCCGCACTTGAGACCGATCGGGTTCTCGACGCCACGGAGGAGCTCGACGTGGGCGCCGTCGATCTGACGAGTACGATCGCCGATCCAGAGCATGTGCGCCGAGCATGCGTAGGGATCGCCCGTGATCGAGTCGATACGTGTCAGGGCTTCTTCATACCCGGGGAGCAACGCCTCATGACTCGTGTAGAACTCGGTCTCCCGGAGCTGTCGAGCCGTTTCGGGTGTCAGCCCGATCGCCCGCATGAATGCGAGGGACTCGTCGAGATCCGAGGCCAGAGCCTCGTATCGTTCCGCTTGGTCGGTGTCCTTGATGAATTCGAGGTTCCACCTGTGGACCTGCTCAAGGTTCGCCATTCCACCTTGGGCGAACGCGCGGAGCAGATTCAGAGTCAAGGCCGATTGGTGGTACGCCTTGATGAGCCGTTCCGGATCGGGCAAGCGTGACTCGGCATCGAATGCAATCCCGTTGATGATGTCACCGCGGTAACTCGGCAGCGATTCCCCGTTCTGTGTTTCGAGATCCGACGAACGTGGCTTCGCGAACTGACCCGCCATCCGACCGACCTTGACGACCGGGAGTGACGCCCCGTAGGTGAGCACGACCGACATCTGGAGCATGACTTTGAACGTGTCGCGGATCGTGTCGACATGGAACTCCGCGAACGATTCGGCGCAATCGCCCCCCTGCAACAGGAATGCCTCGCCGCGGGCGACTTTGCGGAGGTGCTCCCGCAGGCGCCTGGCTTCTCCTGCGAACACGAGTGGAGGGGAGCCGGCCAGTTCCTTCTCGACACGGACGAGCTCGTCCGGATCGGGGTACGAGGGTTGTTGGAG
>CBDUOH010000002.1:0-86660 GCA_965368815.1 uncultured Acidimicrobiia bacterium | reverse complement strand
ATCTTCTTCCCCATCGCCTTTCGCAGGTTGTCGGCGTCTGCCATCGAGAATCCGGCGATGGCCTGGGCGGCCTGCATGACCTGCTCCTGATACACCATGATGCCGTAGGTGTCCGACATCACGGGCTCGAGGTCCGGGTGCAGATACTCGACCTGGGCCTTCCCGTTCTTGCGGTCCGCATACTCGAGGTGCATGCCGGCTCCGAGTGCTCCCGGCCGGTACAACGCGTTCAGGGCGATCAGGTGTTCGAACGAGTCCGGCCCGAGATTGCGCATGAGTGCCCGCATGGGCCCGCCTTCGAACTGGAACACACCGACGGTGTCTCCTGCCCGGAACATGTCGAACACCTTCTCGTCATCGAGCGGCACGTTGTCGATGTCCGGGCGCTCCCCGGTGTTCTTTTCGATGAGTTCGAGCGACCGTTCGATCGTGGCCAGGTTTCGGAGTCCGAGGAAGTCCATCTTGAGCAGGCCGAGCTCCTCGACGCCGTGCATCTCGAACTGGGTCACGACCTCGGCATCTTCACCCTTGCGTTGGATCGGCACGATGTTCGTCAGCGGCTCGGGTGAGATCACCACTGCGGCGGCATGGATCGAATCCTGGCGACGAAGCCCTTCGAGCCCTCGGGCCGTCTCGATGATCTCGCGTGCTCCATCGAGGCTGTCGAGAAGGTCGCGGAGTCCTGCTGCGGCGTTGTAGTGGTCCTTCTCGTCCGCCGGTGCATCGACCTCGGGTTTGGTCAGACACTGACCGATCGTCGCGTCCTTCCCGAGAATCGGTGGCGGCATCGCCTTGGCAAGCTGGTCTCCAGTGGAATAGGGGTAGTCCAGCACTCGGGCTGCGTCCCTGATCGCCTGCTTGCCTTTGATCGTCGAGAACGTGATGATCTGTGCAACGTGATCCGAGCCGTACTTCTCGGCCGTGTATTTGATCATCTCACCGCGATAGCGCTCATCGAAATCCATGTCGATGTCCGGCATCTCCTTGCGTCCCGGATTCAGGAACCGTTCGAAGATCAGCCCGTACTTGAGGGGATCGAGATCCGTGATCCTCAGGCAATACGCAACGATCGAACCCGCGGCGCTACCGCGACCGGGCCCGGTTCTGATGCCGTTCTTGGCCGCATATGCGATGAGATCCCACACGATGAGGAAATACGACGAGAATCCCATCTCTGAGATGACCCTGAGCTCGTAGTCGATCCGCTCCTGCGTGAACGTGTCGATCGATCCATAGCGCATGGCGGCGCCCGACATCACCAACTCACGCAGATACGAATCCTCATCATGTCCTTCAGGGACGGTGAAAGGCGGCAACAGGACACGACCGAGATCGATGTTCACATGCGATCGCTCGGCAACCAGCAGGGTGTTGTCGCACGCCTGTGGGTAATCCTCATCGGGGAACAGAGCTCGCATCTGGGCGGCGGACTTGACATAGAACTCCTGCCCGTGGAGACGGAACCGTTCCTCCTCCTTCTTGAGCGCCCCCGTCTGGATGCACAAGAGCGCGTCATGGGCATCGGCTTCATGCGCGTGGGTGTAGTGGGAATCGTTCGCGGCCAGCAGGGGCATGTCGAGCGTGCGTGAGATCGCAAGCAGATCGTCCATGATCTTGCGCTGGGCAGGGATCCCGTGATCCTGGATCTCGATGAAGAAGTTGTCCTTGCCGAGGATGTCCTGATACATCGCCGCCGCGGCAACGGCAGCGTCGAAGTCGCGTTCCTGTCCCTGCTGGTCGTCGTCGGCAGACTCGTCCACACCCAGCAGCTGGGGCACGTGACCCCCGAGGCACCCCGTGGTGGCGATGAGCCCCTCGGAGTGCTCCGCCAACAGCTCGGCGTCGATTCTGGGTTTGTAGTAGTAGCCCTCGAGGTACGCCCGCGATGTGAGCTGGATGAGGTTCCGATATCCGACGTCGTTCTCAGCGAGGATCGTCATGTGATAGCGCTTGTCGTCGCGTCGAGGCAACCGGTCCTTGCGCGAACCGGGCGTCAGGTACGCCTCCATGCCGATGATGGGGTTCACACCGGCAGAGCGCGCTGCTTTCACGAAATCGACGACGCCATACATCACGCCGTGGTCGGTGATGGCCACGGCCGGTTGACCGTCGGCGGCCACCGCCTCGACGAGGTCGGCGACCCGCGCTGCGCCATCAAGCATCGAAAACTCGGTGTGCACATGCAGGTGTGCGAAGCTGTCAGCCAAACGAATCCCTCATCGAACTACACGCATGTAAGCATCATCTTGTCGTCAGTGCTGCGATCGCCCACGTCGGCTCCGTCCCACCAAGATCGCAACAACATCCGTGCGCTCTAAGGTACTAGACGAGCCGGGCTGAGCGACCCGCTGTGCCGGTTTTCGAGGAGGGCCCGTGGGAGTAGTCGGAATACTGACCGGCGGTGGCGACTGCCCGGGGCTCAACGCCGTCATCCGAGGGGTCGTCTGTCGCGCCGAGGAACACGGGTTCGGTGTCGTTGGCATCCGCGACGGCTGGGAGGGACTCATGACCGACAAGGTCATGCCCCTCGACAGGGATGCAGTGCGAGGCATTCTCGGGCGCGGTGGAACGATCCTCGGGACATCACGGATGGACCCGTACGTCCACGGTGATGGGCTGTCCACATGCCAGCCCACGCTCGACAAGCACGACATCGATCGGATCGTCGTCATCGGCGGTGACGGAACACTCCGGTCGGCATTGGCACTCGCCGACGAAGGGCTCACCGTGATCGGTGTCCCGAAGACGATCGACAACGACATCGCCGGAACCGACATCACCTTCGGGTTCGAAACCGCGGTCCAGATCGCAACCGATGCCATCGACCGATTGGCGACGACGGCCGAGGCGCACAACCGCGTGGTCGTCGTGGAGGTGATGGGGCGGACAAAGGGCTGGATCGCCACCCACGCAGGCATCGCCGGCGGCGCCGATTACGTTCTGGTCCCCGAGTTCGCGTACAGCGTGGATGAAATGGTCGCGACGATCGAGGAACGCCACGCAGGTGGTCGTCGATACTCGATCGTGGTGGTCGGCGAGGGTATCGCACCTCCCCCCGGGTATGCGGGGACGGCCAATCGCAAGGATGCATTCGGTTTCGAGCGGCTGGGCGGGGTGAGCTACCAGGTTGCCCAGGCCATCGAGGACCGCACGAAGTACGAAACGCGCGTGTCGGTCCTCGGTCACATCCAACGCGGTGGAACCCCCGTAGCCTCGGACCGGGTCCTCGCCACACGACTCGGCGTCGCCGCTGCCGATTTCATCCACGAAGGTCGAGCCGGTGTGATGGCCGCGGTGCGAGGAACCGAGATCGTTCCGGTTCCCATCGCTGAGGCGTGCGCAAGCATCCGAGGGGTACCCGAACCGCTGTACAGGACCGCTCAGACCTTCTTCGGATGAACAGACCGCTACCGCGTGCCCATCGGCGGAGCCTTGCGCGGTTTGGCGCGTGGCTTGGGAGCCGCTCTCGAAAGCTCTTCGTACGAAGCCAGCAGGACCGCGGCGACCCGTGAGGGATCACTGATCACGTCACGGTCCGTGTTGAGCCCGATGTTGACGCTTCCCATCAGGGAGAACATCGCGACCCCGACCCCGTGGCTCTCCCACAGCGGCACCAACGGGTAGGTCGCTGTCATCGGCGAACCCGCAAGGTAGAGCGGGAACTGGGGACCGGGGACGTTCGTCACGGTCATGTTGAACGGTCGTGCTCGCGACGCCAGCCGAGCACCGAGCGAAACCAACGCCGCGGGTGCTCCCGTCGACACGGACACGATCGTCGAAGCACCGAGGGCGTGATCAGTCTCCTTGAGTTCCTTCGTGACCGATGCGACGCCCGCCAGCCGAGCCACCGGATCGGGTTCTGCGATCGGCAACGAGATCAACCACATTGCCACTTTGTTGCCGAGCGTCCCCCGTTCGTCCCGTGTCCGGACGGACACCGGCGCCATGACCCTGAAGTCCGCCTCGGCGAGATCCTCCTCCGACATCGCCCCATCTTCGAGTAGGTAGCGACGGACACCCCCGGCAACGACGGCGAGCATCACATCATTGACCGACGCTCCGTGTGCGTTCTTGATCGCCTTGACCCCGTCGAGAGGGATCTGGAGCCAATCGAAGGACCGTCCGGGACCGATCGGTCCGTTGAGGGGCGTCCTCGCCGCGGGCGTCAACCACCCCGAACCCAGCGATGCTGCCGAGGCGCGGAACCTGTCCCTCCAATCACTGGCGGTGTTCCCGATTCCGCTCACGACCGAGGAGATGTCCTTGACACCCGCAACGACTCTCGACAGCGCCCTTGCGACCTCACGGACGGCGAGTTCTGTGCCGTTCGGAGCCTCTCGGGGAGTCCACGGAACGGGGTCCGCCACCTTCACCTCGTCGGAGAAGTCGAGGATCACGGCCATCAGATCGATCCCCGAGATGCCATCGATCATGCAGTGATGGATCTTCGTGATGATCGCAAACCCACCGTCGGCGAGTCCCTCAACGATATTGAGTTCCCACAGGGGTTTCGAACGATCCAGTTGTTGGGACATGAGACGACCGGTCAACGCCTTGAGCTGATCCTCGCTTCCGGGGAACGGGAGCGCGATGTGCCGCACGTGATAGTCGAGGTGGAAGTGCTCGTCGTCGACCCACACGGGATGTCGCTCGACGGGCACCGTCGCAAGCCGTTGCCGGTACCGCGGAATGAGGTGCAGTTTGGATGCGATGATTCGTCTGATCAGATCGATGTCCACGCCCTCGCCGCTCGTCGCCGGGCCCGGTTTGAACAGCGCAACAGCCCCGACGTGCATGTGCGTCGTGCGGGACTCGAGCGCGAGGAACGACGCATCAAGATTCGACAGACGCTCGTAGTGGATGCTCACAGTGGCTCCCCGTTCGTGTCGGCGCATCGCCCTGCATCGGGGTTCCCCAACGCAGACAGGCTATCGGACAGATCGGCAGGGAGAGGGCTGACGACATCAACATCAGCATCCGTCAACGGATGCATGAAGGACAATTGACGTGCGTGGAGCCACGGCCGTCCCGGGTCCCCGACACCCCCCGGTCTGCCATACGCACGGTCACCCACGATCGGATGATCGATGGCTTGCATATGGACGCGGATCTGGTGCGTGCGACCCGTCTCGAGTGTCACCGAAAGCAAGGACACATCCTCATCCACCCAACCAGCAAGTCGTCGATAGTGCGACACCGACGGTCGCCCGTCGCGGACCACTCGCATTCTCGTGCGGTTCGTCGTGTCGCGCCCGATCGGCGCGTCGACCGTGCCGGTCGTGTTGCTGAAGACACCGCGCACCAACGACAGATATCGGCGCGAGATCTCACGCCGTTTCAACATGCCCGTCAGTCGGGCGTGTGCTTCCGTGGTGCGTGCCACCACGAGCAAGCCCGACGTGTCACGATCGAGCCGATGCACGATGCCCCACCGATCCTCATGTCCCACCCCCTCGATGTCGGGATACCGAGCCAACAATCCGTGAGCAAGCGTCCCATCGGACCGACCCGCTCCTGCGTGGACCACGACGCCGATCGGCTTGTCGACGACGACCACTGATGCATCCTCGTACAGGACGGCGAACGGGACGGCATCGTCACCGCGCATCCGACTCGGACCCTCGGGCAGCACGACGATCAGCTCGGTTCCGCCACTGATCTTCTGGGACGGGCGCAGGGTCTCGCCATCGATCGACGCGTCACCCTTTTCGATGATCGCCCTGGCGACGCTTCGTGGCACACCCAGCAACGACGCGATCATCTTGTCAGCCCGTTCGGTCGGGTGATCGGGCGGTACTACAAGTGTCGTCACGCGCTGCTACCTCTTGGCGACGAAGGCGACGAGGAGCAGGAGGCCGACACCGAGTGTGATGCCCATGTCGGCGACGTTGAACGTTGCGAAGAAGGAGAAGTCGATGAAATCGACCACTGCGCCGTCAAGGAACCCTTCACCTCGCACGATCCGGTCGATGAGGTTGCCGATGGACCCGCCGAGCACCATACCGAGTGCCACAGCTTCTGCTCGTCGCGACGCGTCGGAAAGCACGAACAGGATCACGGCGATGACCCCGATGGCAATCAGCGCGAGTACCGGACCGCCCTGGGAGAACATCGAGAAGGCTGCACCGGTGTTGTAGGTGAGCCGGAACTGGAGGAAGCCGTCGATGACCGAGATCGGGTCGTCAGCGAGCACGCTGTCAGCCCACCACTTCGTGAGCTGATCCAGGAAGACGACAGCGACGGCGACGATCGCTGACCGTTGGACGTTGGTCAGATGCGGTTTGCCGCTTCCACCGTCGTCGTCGCGTAGGGAAGCGCTTCCAGTCTCGCCACCGGAATCGGTTCGCCGGTTACTTCGCATATGCCGTAGAGCCCTTTCTCCATGCGATCCTGGGCATGAACGACGCGTGCCAGCAGGTCTCTGGCGTTCTGGACCATTGAGATGTCCATCTCGATCTCAACGGCAATCGCTCCACCGTCAACGTTATCGGGGTCGGCGCTCCGATCCGCTGATCCTTCTGCGAGGCGGGATTCTTCTCTTGCCTTGTTGTGCTCGTTGATGATGTTCTCGAGGCGCACACGCTCTTCCTCGAGCCGTGCGGCGAGCCTCTTCTTCGTCGATGCAGCAAGCTTTCTGACCATACATCCTCCCTCGGAGCGGGAAATGTAGCACCGATTCGGAATATCTCACGCTGGATCGATCAGAACCCGTTCCACATCAGCTGCCTTCGCTCCGTGGAGACGCACGGTCTTGCGCCGATCCGACATCCCGGTCTCGACCATTCCCTGCTTGAGTCCGGTTGCCTTGAGCAGTAACGAGACGACGGCGGCGTTCGCCTTGCCACGCTCCGGCGCGGCGGAAACCCTGATCTTGAGGCGGTCGGCGTGGGGTCCGACAACGCCTTCTCGGGACGCGTTCGGGACGACGAGCACACGCAGCACCACATCGTCACCGGACTGATCGATCCACGGAGCACGCGCACTGGTCGCCATGGGCGCAAACTAGTCAGGACAGCACCATTCCCGGCTACCATTCCCGGATGCGTCGACGAGGACACGTCACGTGGAACAGGCGTCCGAGCGAATCGGGAAGCGGTGTGAGCCCGACGTCGCCCACCACGGGGAATCACCTCTGAGCAGCGGGAAGAAACATCGATTCTCCGGAATCCGGTGGACTAGAACCCGACGATTCGCCCACGTACGGGCAGACGAAGCGGTCGACCGAGTGGTCGGCAAGCCGGGTGGTACCGCGGTTCCCGCCGTCCCGGCACCGAGAGGTGACGAGACGAGGTACGACGGTGACAACGGACAAGACCTTCCCGAGCATCAAACCAGGTGTCAGCTTCCCTGATCTTGATGCGCGCATCCTCTCGTTCTGGGATTCGATCGATGCGTTCCACACGTCGATCGCTCTCCGCAAGGACGCCCCGGAATACACGTTCTACGACGGACCTCCCTTCGCAACCGGTTCGCCTCACTACGGCCACATCCTTCAGGGTGTGGTCAAGGACATCGTTCCTCGCTACTGGACGATGCGCGGCTTCCAGATCGAACGTCGATTCGGCTGGGACACACACGGCCTTCCCGTCGAGATGGAGGTGGAAAAGCAGCTGAACGTGTCCGGCCCACGCGAGATACAGGAACTCGGCGTCGACGTGTTCAACGAGGCCTGCCGGACGATGGTGAATCAGACCACGGACGACTGGTACGACATCACCGCGCGAATCGGTCGTTGGGTCGATTTCGACAACGACTACAAGACCATGGACGTCGACTTCATGGAAAGCGTCTGGTGGGTCTTCGGTCAGCTGTGGGACAGGGGGCTCGTGTATCGCGATTTCAAGGTGCTCCCATACTCATACGGAGCGACGACACCGTTGTCGAATTTCGAAGCGAACATGGACTACCGCGATGTCGACGATCCGGCAATCACGGTTGCGCTCACGGTCACCGAGGGCGCCGGTCCCACCGCTCCGGGCCAGAAACTCCTCATCTGGACCACCACACCATGGACGCTTCCCGGAAACCTCGCCGTGGCAGTCGGACTCGACAACTCGTACGCACTCGTGCAGCACCGAGACGAAGAAAGCCTGTATTGGGTGGTCGAGGACCGGGTCGAGGCAGTATTCGGTGAGTGGGCAACGATCGTCGAGACCGCTCCGGGATCCGACCTCATCGGAACCGTCTACCGGCCACCGTTCGAGCACTTCATCGATCAACGGGACAATGGAGCATTCGTCGTGATCGCTTCGGACGAGGTCTCGGTGGATGAAGGGACAGGCCTCGTCCACATGGCACCGGCATATGGAGAAGCTGACTTCGCCGCCATCGCGGCTTCGGGCATCGATGCCCTTGTCGACCCCGTCGACGCCGAAGCGAAGTTCACAGCCGAGGTGCCGGAGGTCGAGGGGCTCAACGTCAAGGACGCCGACGCGATCCTGATCCGACTTCTCAAGGAGTCGGGAGCCCTGTTCGCCCAGGCGACGATCAACCACTCGTACCCGTTCTGTTGGAGAACGGGTACGCCACTCATCTACAAGGCAATCCCGACGTGGTTCGTCGCGGTCGAGCAATTCCGCGACACGATGGTCGAGGTCAACAAGGACATCCGGTGGGTGCCAGAGGCAATCGGTGCCAATCGTTTCGGGAACTGGCTCGAGGGTGCCCGTGACTGGGCGATCAGCAGGAATCGCTACTGGGGATCGTGCATCCCTGTCTGGGAATGTCCGTCCTGTGGCGATCAGGTGTGCGTTTCATCCCGTGAACAGCTCGCTGAGCTGTCGGGGGTGATGCTCGACGACCTCCACAAGCACTTCGTCGACGATGTCACCTGGCCGTGCTCGTGCGGTGACGACGAGATGCGACGCGTGCCCGAAGTCCTCGACTGCTGGTTCGAGAGCGGTTCGATGCCCTTCGCCCAGATCCACTATCCGTTCGAGAACAAGGACCGGTTCGAGGACCGGTTCCCGGCCGACTTCATCGCCGAGGGTCTCGATCAGACGCGCGGTTGGTTCTACACCCTGCTCGTCCTCTCCGCTGCGATCCGCCAACAAGCCCCGTTCCAGAACTGCGTGGTCACGGGGATGATCCTTGCCGAGGACGGGCGCAAGATGTCCAAGTCGCTCAAGAACTACCCCGATCCTTCCCATGTGATCGACGCGTTCGGTGCCGATGCACTCCGCGCCTACCTCATCAACTCCCCTGTGGTCCGTGGCGAACCGCTCCGGTTCGCCGAAGACGGCGTCAAGGACGTCGTCCGCACCGTCCTCCTCCCCCTGTGGAACGCATATTCGTTCTTCACAACGTACGCCGAGGCCGATGCGATCACAGCGGACGACATACGATCCGCGCCACCGCTGGCCGATCGTCCCGAGATCGACCGATGGATCATGTCGGTTCTCCAGTCGCTCATCGCAACCGTCAACCGTGAGATGGAGGCCTACCGTCTGTATTCGGTCGTGCCGCCCATCATCGGGTTCGTCGGGCATCTCACGAACTGGTACATCCGCAGGAGTCGAAGGCGATTCTGGGCTCATCGGGGGGCAGCGACGGACGACCAGACGATCGTCGACAAGATGGCCGCATTCGCCACCCTGTATGAGGTGCTCACGACCTTCGCCACGGTGGCGGCACCGGTGCTCCCGTTCGTGACCGAGGAGATCTACCAGGGTCTCGTACCCGTGGTCGACCCTGATGCGCCGGCGAGCGTCCATCACAAGGACTACCCCGTCGCAGACGCAGCCGCGATCGACACCGATCTCGAAGCGTCGATGGAAACCGTCAGGACCGTCGTCAATCTCGGGCGCGCCCTTCGCAAACGCGAAGAGCTCAGGGTCCGCCAGCCGCTCGCCTCCGTCACCGTCGTGACGCGGTCGGAATCCGAACAAGCCGCCGTCGTTGAGCATGCCGACCTCATCGCAGAAGAACTCAATGTCAAGCGCGTCGAGGCACACGCCGACGAGGAAGGGCTCGTCGACCTGACGGCGAAGGCGAACTTCAAGGCGTTGGGACCACGCTACGGCAAGGAGACCAAGCGGGTCGCAACACTGATCGAAGCACTCGGGCACACCGACATCGCTGACATCCTGAACGGGACGACCGTGACGATCGACGGATTCACCCTGAGCGAGTCCGACATCGTTGTCACAAGGGTGCCACGGGATGGCACGGTCGTGGCGACCGAAGCATCGCTCTCGGTCGCTCTCGACTGCGCCGTGTCCGATGAACTCGCGGCAGAGGGACTCGCCCGTGAGGTCGTCAACCGGATACAAGGTCTGCGCAGGGAACAGGACCTGGACGTCGTCGATCGCATCACCGTCAGGGTCGGCTCAGCCAGCCCGGCTCTCCGGTCGGCCATCGAGTCGCACACGAACATGATCAGCGGTGAGGTTCTTGCCGACGCCATCGTCTTCACGGATGACGCCGCGGGTACCGAGATCGAGATCGAGGGCGAGACCCTCAGGGTGTCGATCGGTTAGCCGGCTAGAAGAACCAGCCGAGGACCACCGGGATCAATTGGATGCCGATGATCAGGATCAGGGGCGACAGGTCGAGTGCGGCACCGCCCATCCTGACCGGAGGCACAACCGCGCGGATCGGGCGGAGCAAAGGCTCCACAGCACTGTTGAACAGCCCGTAGAGCTTCCTGATCGGGTGATCGTACGAAACACGACCGAACATCACGATGTACGACAGCACGATCCAGACGATCAGTCCGAGTGTGACAAGGCGAACGATGCCGTTGACGAAGTCCACGCTATTGGTTGCCACCGAAGAGTCCGAGACGAGCGAGGCGCTCCTGCTCGGCGACTCCGAGGGAGACACCGGATGGCGTCACAAGGATCACACCCTGGGCTGTCTTGGACATCCGTCCGTCAAGTGCATACGTGAGACCTGATGCGAAGTCGACGATCCGCCGGACCATCTCGGGTTCCGTCGATCGAAGGTCGAGTACGACCCCGCGACCGGCGCGGATTGCATCAGCAAGGCTTTGCGCGTCGGAGAAGTTGCGAGCGACGATGATCTGTGATTCGGGATCCATCCGTCGAGCGGCTGCCTCGGCACCCGATCCCGAATGCACATACAGACCCGCCTCAGCGTGGCTCGGATCCGATGACAACGAGCGCCGGGTTGATGACGGAGGCTCGACCCTGCGTCCCGCAAGGGTCCCCGGAGGACGGACCGACGAGATTGGTGGCGGGCTTCCGGCATACGACTGTGGCTGCGTCTGTGGTTGCGACTGATACTGCGTGTCCGACATCGCTGGTCCATCCAGAGGCCGCACTTCACCGGCTGCCGGATCGACGTAGTCAGCACCGCGCTCATCCTCGTCCACAAGTCCGAGGTAGAAAAGGGTCTTGTTCCAAAGTGTCGCCATCGTGCCTTACTCGTTCCCGGTCGCGGTCATGGGTGCTCCAGAGCCCCAAAGATAGCGGTTCCCACACGAACCATGGTTGCACCTTCGGCGATGGCCACCTCGTAATCGTTCGACATGCCCATGGACAGTACGTCAAGAACCGGTTCGACGCGACGCAGATCATCAAGAATCCGCCGCAGTCGCACGAAGTGCGGGCGAGTGTCCTGCGGGTTTTCGGCCATCGGAGGGATCGCCATGACACCCCTCACGCGGATGCCCGCCGTGAGCACTTGGGTCAGGACTCGCTCGGCTTCGTCCGGATGGAATCCGCTCTTCTGCGGTTCGTCGCCGAGGTTGAACTGTAGGAGCACAGGTGTCGGACTCCCTTCCCACCGCTTGATCAGCGACAACCGATCGAAGGAATGCAGGAGCGCTGCGTGCTCAGCAACAAAGGGTGCCTTCCGACTCTGGAGCGGACCGATGAAGTGCCAATCGATATCGGCAGGGAGACCGGCCTCGATGCGTGCTGCCAGACCCTGCTGCCTGTTCTCGCCGAACAGTCGTTGACCTTCGTCGTAGGCGGCCAGCACCGCTGCATCGCTCCTGGACTTGGACACCGCTATCAGGTCGACCGCATCCGGTTCCCTGCCGCTTGCACGGGCCGCTGCGGTGATGCGCTCGCGGACGATGCCGAGACCTAGGGAAGCCATGCGACTGACACCTGCCGGCTTTCCGTTGCGTTCCTGCGATGGGACGCGAACCGGTCATCGCACATCGTGCACGGGGCGACCTCCACCAGATCGGCTGCGTCGCCGACTTGTGTCGCGATCGCTGTGGCAAGATCGGCACTCGTGGTCCCCCACGTCGTCTGACCACCGAAGCCTCCGATCGCGGCGACGACGTCATCGTCGACTTCGTAGCAGCACGGCCCGATGTGGGGCCCGACCACGACCGTCTGCGCCTGCCCAAGGTTCGACACGGTCGCCAAGGCCACGGCAACGATTTGCGAGGCTATACCCCGCCACCCCGCATGCACGATCGCGACGGATTCCTTGCCGACGATCGCAACGGGGACACAGTCGGCGGTACCGACGGCGATGGGGAGTCCGCTCCGGGTTGTCATGAGTCCGTCGGCGTCACCGAGGGTGCCCGCCGTGTCAGCGACGACGACCGTGTTGCCATGAACCTGGTTCACAACGGCCCACCGATCCGAGATGCCCAGGGAGTCAGCGATCCGTCGCCTGGCTCGTTCGTCCCTGCGTCCGTCGCCGTCGGTGAGAGTGCCGAATGCAACCCCCGGTACACCGGGAGCGATGATCATCCCTGGACGAAGCCGGGGATGTCCAGCGTGTCCACGCCCGGATCGGTTGCGTCGTCATCAAGGATCGAAGGCCGTTCGATCCGACCCGATGCCACCCCTTGGGGCTGCTGGGTTGAGAAGCCCGATCGGCGATCCCGATCGAAGCCGGCGGCGATGACGGTGACCCGCATCTCATCACCGAGCGTCTCATCGAGCACGGCTCCGAAGATGATGTTCGCGTCGGCGTCGGAATGGTCGCTGATGAGCGTCGCCGCGACGTTGACCTCCTGCAGTGTCATGTCCTTCGGACCGGCGATCGACAGAAGGACACCCCGTGCCCCCTCCATGGAAGTTTCGAGCAATGGGCTCGAAATGGCCTTCTCAGCTGCCTGCTGGGCTCTCGAATCCCCGGTGGAGACACCGATGCCCATGACGGCCGAGCCTGCGTCGGACATAACGGTCTTGACGTCGGCAAAGTCGACATTGATCAACCCCGGCGTCGTGATCAGCTCGGTTATGCCTCGAACGCCCGAGGTCAGGACCTCGTCGGCCATTCGGAATGCTTCGGTGACAGGCGTCGACGCGTCCGTGACTTCCAGGAGTCGTTGATTCGGGATGATGATGAGCGTGTCGACGGCTGCCTTGAGTGCCTGGATGCCCTGCTCGGCCTGGACGGACCTGCGGCGGCCTTCGAAACCGAATGGTCGCGTCACGACGCCGACGGTCAAGGCGCCAAGTGAGCGGGCGACCTCAGCAACGATCGGTGCGGCGCCGGTGCCGGTACCGCCGCCTTCGCCTGCGGTGATGAAGACCATGTCGGACCCATCGAGCGCTTCTTCGATCTCATCGCGATGATCCTCGGCAGCTTCACGACCCACTTCGGGGTTCGCACCTGCACCGAGTCCACGCGTGGCTTCGCGGCCGATGTCCAGTTTCATGTCTGCGTCGGACATCAGCAACGCCTGCGCGTCGGTGTTGACGGCAATGAATTCGACGCCGCCGACACCCATGTCGATCATGCGGTTGACGGCATTCACACCGCCGCCACCGACGCCGACAACCTTGATCACGGCAAGGTATGTGTTCGGGCCTCTGTTCTCCATCTTGACCATCCTCCCGGGCGTTTGCACAACCTTAGCCTCACGCTTGAGGTTGACACCGTTGTTATTCCTCAGCCTCAACCTGAGATTGAGGGTTGGTGACTGCAGGACGAAGCGGGGCGATGAGGTTGATTTCGACACCGGGTTCAAGACCCGAGGCGATCAGGGTCGCAAGCACGACTGCCTTGTCGTGCATGTCATCGGGTCGACCGAGCAGGACGGCGTAGCCCCCGACGGTGCCGATCAGGCCTTCCCCGTTCGTCGTGATGTCCGCCGTGGCCGCAAGGTCCGGTGGCAACGCCTCCACGAACGCGAGTGCGCCGAGAATGAGCGGATTGAGAATCTGATAGCCGGGGTTGACCGGTCCGGTGTCGATGGAGATGCGAGGGGCGCCCGTCAAGCCGGTCGCAGGGACGACGGCACCGTCGACCGACACCGGCACAACGCCCCCGTCGGCAGCGACGAGGGCTACCGGGACATGCTCGACCACCGTCACCGCGATCGCGCCGGGCCACGAGACATCCACGTCGGCCGATGCAACCCACGGGTCTGCCTCGATCGCCGCTGCGATGGTTGTCGCGTCGACATCGATCGTCGGAGTGCCATGCCCCATCCCGCTGGCCGCAACGATCGCGGCCGGATCGGAATGCTGTGCACCGCTCACGGTCACCTCACGGATCGAAAGGAGCGGACTTCGGATGAGCCACACGCCAGCGACGACGGCGCCGATGAGCAGCAGAAAGAGCAGCACCCATTTCAGGCGACCGCGCGCTCTGTCCTCGCTCACACCTTTGCGGCGTTCTGCCAGTCGGGGTTCCATCACAGTCACGGCTTCGTCACTTCGTCGAATTCTCCGATGAACCGGATTTCGGGCACAAGCTCACGCCCGGTCCGTTCGTAGACGGTTGCGCGGATGGTATGAACAAAACGATGAATGTCCGCGGCTTTCGCATCCGGCGTCGCCACCAGGAAATTGGCGTGGGTGGTCGACACACTCACCGGACCGAGTGACAGCCCCTTGAGCCCGAGGTCATCGATGATCGCCCCAGCCGCGGCGTCCGCCGGGTTCTTGAACACGCTTCCGGCATTGAGAGTCCCACCCGGCTGATTCTCCTTCCGCCACCGGGTGATGTCACGGAGCTCTGTCTCGAGTTCGCCCGGATCGCCCTCCGATGTGTGGAATGTCGCTTGCACCACGATGTCGTGATCGGTCAGGTTCGAGGATCGATAGCTGAGATCGAGGGATCCGACATCGCGGCGCTCGAGTTCACCTGTACGTGCGTCGACAACAACGACGGAATCGAGCACCGAAGCAGTGTCCGATCCGTGACCGCCGGCGTTCATGCGCACCGCGCCACCGACCGACCCCGGTATCCCCACATAGAACGACAGTCCCGATCTCCCCGCCACGGCGGCTGCTCTGGCCAATTTCGGGAGGGGGGTCGCCCCACCGGCCACGATCCTGCCTCCGGGCTGGACATCGGCGACCGAGAACTGCGACCCGAGCTTGATGACGAGGCCGTCGAATCCGGCGTCCGAGACGACCACATTGCTTCCCCGGCCCAACACAACCCGCTCCATGTCCGCTGGTGTGACGGCGAGGATCGATCGGAGTTCTTCGAGATCGTTCGGCTCGGCGAACCAGCGTGCCGGACCACCGACCTTGTAGGTGGTCATGGGGGCGAGCTCGACGTTCTCGATCACTGAGGCATGATCGATGGCGACGCTGCTCACGAGGACGCCTCGATCTGTGCGGCGATGTCGAGGGCGATCCCGTTGACATCTCCGGCCCCGAGGAGCAGCACGATGTCGCCGGGCCGGGCAATCGCGACCACCCGATCAGTGACGTCGGCGACCTTCGGTACGTAGGACGCCGTACCACCCGCTGCCTCGACCGACTCGGCCACGATGCGACCCGACACGCCGATGATGGGCTCCTCCCCCGCTGCGTACACATCGGTCACGAAAACGCGATCGGCTGCCGCCAGCGGCTGTCCGAACAGCGGCGCAAGATCTGCCGTACGCGTGTATCGATGAGGTTGGAAGACCGCTATCACGTCGCCGGTTGCTCCCTCGTGGGCCGCTGCAATCGTTGCGGCCACCTCGGTCGGATGATGGGCATAGTCATCAACGACCGTGATGCCGTTGATGCGCGCAGCCACCTCGTAGCGACGACGGACACCGCGGAATGTCGACAACGCCTCCGCTGCTGCCGCCGTGTCGATACCGCTGGCATGTGCAAGCGCCAGAACACCGGTTGCGTTGAGGGCGAGGTGGGCACCGGGCTTGGGGAGCGATACGTCGAGTGACTCGCCGTCGTGTGTGACGGTGAAACGTGCATGTCCATCGACGTGGGTGAGGTCCGACACGACCCAGTCGGCGTCGGGATCGAAGCCATAGGTCGTCAGCGACACGCGCTGGGCGAGGCGGCGGACACCCGCGTCGTCGATACAAGCGACCCTGGCACCGTCCACCCTGCCGACCACCTGGGCGAACGCGTCCTCGAGCGCTGCGAGCGTCACGTAGTGGTCGAGATGGTCGGCTTCGATATTCGTCACAAGGATCGACGCGAGGTCGAGGTGACGGAACGTCCCGAACGCCTCATCGGCTTCGAGAATGAGACGTTCGTCGGAACCGAGGTGGGCACCGGTGTTGAGTCCGATCATCTGGCCGCCGACGATGAACGAAGGGTCGAGTCCGGTTCCGCGCATGGCTGTGACCATCAAGGCGGTCGAAGTC
Organism: uncultured Acidimicrobiia bacterium; assembly: GCA_965368815.1. Lineage (GTDB taxonomy): Bacteria > Actinomycetota > Acidimicrobiia > Spongiisociales > UBA5794 > UBA5794. Next base: position 70,165 of record CBDUOH010000002.1, on the reverse strand, counting down.
GTCTTGCCGTGCGTTCCTGCCAACCCGATCGTCGGCATCGATTGCGTCAACGAACGCAGCAGTTCGGGGCGACCCCACACAAGCGCTCCGGCGGCACGTGCTGCGGTGAGCTCGGGATCCGAGCTCGGCACGGCTGATGAGGCGACGATGAGTTCCACCGAGCCCATCCGCTTGGGCTGATGCCCGATCCATGTCTCGACGCCGACCTCGGCAAGACTGTCGAGCATCCTCCCGGGCTTGAGGTCCGACCCGGTGACGAGATGACCCTGCTGACTCAGGAGCTTGGCAAGGGCGGACATGCCGGCACCCCCCGCTCCGACGATGTGCACCCGCTCGGGAATCGTGGTTTCAGGCATCGATGAGCTCCAACGTTCGGGAGGCAACGGTAGAAGCGGCGCGACGATGACCCGTCCCACCGGCGCGCTCCGCCATCAGCTTTCGAGCGTTTGCATCTTCCATGAGGGCGAGCACGCGGTCGATGATGGCCGGCATGTCATCCTGGCTCATGACGACGGCTCCGCCGCTGTCGACGAGTTCAGCGGCATTGGCTGCCTGGTAGCCCTGACCTGCAGGCAGTGGGACGACGATCGCCGGTGTCGCGGTCTCCTCGATCTCTGCAATCGTGATGGCCCCTGCTCTCGACACGACGAGATCGATGGCGGCATAGAAGTCAGGCATGTCATCCTCGAACGGTTGGACGATCCACCCGGGGACATCTGCCGACGCAGCAAGCAACGAGTCCGCGTGCGTCGGGCCGCACAGGTGCAGGATCTCGAACGAGCGAGACTCGATTGCGGCGATCGCAGTTGCCATCTCATTGAGTGCCGCTGCACCGAGCGATCCGCCGACGACACCGAGGACCGGCCCTGTCGGTGAAAGACCGTACCGATCTCGCGCAGGACCGCGACGCGCGATACGGTCGAAATGCTCGAAGGCCTGCCGCAGCGGGTTCCCGACAACGACGCCTCGCCGGAGCTTCGCGAGTGCCTGCTCGAATGCAACAAGCACCAGGTCAGCGCGACCGGCGACCAGCCGGTTCGCCATCCCCGGGACGGCATTGGCTTCGTGGACCACGAGCGGTATCCCTGCCTTGCGGGCGGCCAGGGCAGCGGGACCGGCCACATAGCCCCCGAAGACGATCATCGCGTCAATGCCGGAGCTCGCGATCTCGAATCGGATCGCCCTGGAAGCCGAACGCACCTTCGCCGGCAACCGCACGTTGTCCATCGACAGCGACCGACGGATCCCGTGGATGTTCACACCCACGAATCGATACCCGGCTCGTGGGATCGTCGTTGCCTCCATACGGTTCCCGCCGAAGAACACGATGTCGTCCTTGTGGATGCCGTGTGCCTCGAGTGCTTCCGCCACGGCGAGCGCGGGAAACACATGGCCACCCGAGCCGGCAGCGGCAATTCCGATGCGCATCACTTCGTCCTGGTCTCGACTCGGCCCGCGGCGCGTGTCGAACGGGTTATGTTGATGAGCACTCCGATGGCAGCGAGGTTCACCAGCATGGCGTTCCCTCCGCTCGAGATGAACGGGAGCGGGACGCCGGTGATCGGCAGCACCGCAACGACGCCACCGATATTGACGATCGCCTGGATCGTGAGCCATCCGACGATGCCGATCGCAAACAGGCGTCCGAACATGTCGGGTGCGCGGTAGGCGATCGATACGCCCACGATCGCGAGGAGCGCAAACAGCGTGATCACGATCGTCGCACCGGCGAAGCCGGTTTCCTCTCCGATGATCGCGAAGATGAAGTCGGTGTGGGCGTTGGGCAGCCACGACCACCGCGCTCTCGATTGGCCGAGCCCGACACCGAACAAACCCCCGGTACCGAGTGCGACCATCGACTGCACCGCCTGGAGACCGGTGTCGCGCGCATCGGAGAACGGATCGAGGAAACCGAGGAGCCGGTCCTTCCGATACTCGGCGGACATGGCGATCACCGCCATCAGACCAGCACCAATCAGACCGAGTCCGAAAACGAACCGAAGGGGGACCTTCGACACGAACAGCATCACGAACGCCGGACCGACGATCAGGAGGACATTGCCGAAGTCCGGTTGCGTGAGCAGGAGGAACGACACCGAACCGAGGATGGCGGAGACCGGAACGATGACGTGCCGGATATCACGGAGCAACACGTCCTTTTTCGTGAGCACGGCAGCAAGGAGTGCCATGGAGCTGAACTTCGCGAACTCCGCGACCTGGATGGTGATTGGCCCGACCACGATCCATCGTGCCGCCCCACCACGGGTCGATCCGATCGCCGATGTGACGATGAGACCCAGAATCGTGGCGAGGAACATCACGAACGCGTACTTCTGCCACAGCCGATAGGGAACGAATGCCGTCACCACCATGGCGGCAAGACCCAGACCGACCCACATGACCTGTTTCGTGAACAGTTCGAACTGACCGCCGTCGGCCTTGAGCGATACGACCGATGAAGCGCTCAGCATCGCGCCGAGACCGATGGTCAGGAGCATCGCGACGATCACGAGCAGGAACACCGACCGACGGCCTCCCGAGGATCTCGTCACCGCCTTGGTCCGTTCGCGGACAGGTGCAATGCGTCGCGTGGCAACATTCGTCACGACCCATCACCACCTTCCATGTCCTTGACGATCTCGGCGAACCTGGTTCCGCGCTCAGCGTAGGAGGTGAACTCGTCAAAACTGGTGCATCCCGGGGAGAGCAGGACGACGTCACCGGAGGTGGCAGCGGCACGAGCAGCGATCATCGCGTCGTGCATCGTGGCGTGGACCGACACCGGCCTCGTGGCGCTGGCAGCGATCTCTTCACCTGCCTCACCGAAGGCGTAGACCTGCACGACGGTCGGTACCGAGCCGATGGGAGCGAGGTCGACAGCCTTGTTGCGTCCGCCGGCGAGCAGGTGAACCCGTTCATAGGCTGATGCAGCTGCGACAGCCGCGTGCGGATTCGTTCCCTTGGAATCATTGATCCACCGGACGCCATCGACGATCGCGACCGTGTTGCGTCGATGCTCCCCCGGGGTGAAGTCAGCCATCACCGAGGCCATCGCATCCGGGTGGGCACCCAGATGTGAGGCAAGCGTCGCCGCGACGACGAGGTCGAACCGGTAGGACGCATCATCGGTCGGAGCCCGATAGCGCACGCCACCCACGATCAGGTCGTCGCCGTCGACGCCGTTACCCCTCTCGGGCAACCCCAGTCCCGACACCATGACCACACGGGCCTGGACACCCGCAGCGATATCGGTGACGACAGGGTCGTCGGCATTGGCGACGAACAGGTCATCGGCGCCCATGTGATCGGCGATCGATGCCTTTGCTGCCACGTATGCCTCGTGCGACCCATGCCAATCGAGGTGATCCGGGGCGATGTTCAGGATCGTGGCCGCCTTCGGCGAGACGTCCATGAGATGCAACTGGAACGATGACAGCTCGGCAACCACGACATCGGGGTCGAGTGCCACGATCTCGGTGAGGGAACGCCCGATGTTGCCGGCGGCGATGGCATCGATACCGGACGCCACAAGCATGCGGGCGGTGACGTCGGTCACGGTGGACTTGCCGTTGGTGCCGGTGACCCCGACAACCGCCCCGTGGAGTTGATCGAGCCCGTACTGTGCCTCGGACATGATCGTCCGGCCAGCAGCCACGGCAGCCCGCAGCGGAGGCGACGACGGCGGGAATCCCGGGCTCGCCACGACCAGGTCGGTGTCATCGAGATAGCTGTCCCGCCACTGCCCGGTGACCATCACGACTCCGGAGAGTCCCTCAGGAAGACCGACGTCGTTGGCGTCGTAGCACACCACCTGAAACCCACGTGCGAGTGCGTTGCGTGCCACGGCCAGACCGCTGATGCCTGCGCCGAGGACGAGGAGTCTCATTGCACGATCGAGCCGGGACCCGAAACCCAGTCGGCATAGAAGATCCCGACACCGATGGCGACCATGATCGCCGACAGGATCCAGAATCGGATTATCACCGTGGTCTCCGGCCAGCCCTTGAGCTCGAAGTGATGGTGGATGGGGGTCATGCGGAACACGCGACGTCCGAACCCGCGGAACGAGATCACCTGCATGATGACCGACACCGTTTCCATCACATAGAGCCCGCCGAGGATGATCAACAAGAACTGGGTGTTCGTGAGCAGGGCGAAGGCTGCGATGGCGCCACCGATGGCGTGCGACCCCGTGTCACCCATGATTATCTGTGCGGGCGCGGCGTTCCACCACAGGAACGCCAGCACGCCACCAAGCGCCGCGGCGGCAAGCACCGCCAAATCCTGGGCACCTTCGATGCCGTAGAAGTCAGGATTCCTCGACTGCCAGTAGGCCATCAGGACGAAGGCACCGAACACGAGCGCACTCGACCCGGCCACAAGGCCATCGAGGCCATCGGTGAGGTTGACGCCGTTGGCCGTGGCCGTGAGCATGAACAGCACGAGCAGGAAGAACAGGATGGGTCCCAGATCGATGCCCAGCGGCCTCACGAACGACAGTTCGGTGCTCACACCTGCATTGTTGGCACCCCATGCGAACACACCGGCGATCAGCAACTGACCGAGAAACTTCCATCGCTTCGAAAGACCCTCGTTGCGCTTTCGGGCGTACTTCACGAAGTCGTCGAGGAACCCGACGAGCGCCATGCCGACCACGGCAAGAATCGCAAGCAGCGTCTTTTCGTCCATCGACTGCATCGAGAACCCGAACCCATCCTCGAAGCTGAAGATCTTGAAGTGTGACGTGACATAACCGAACACGATGCCGAGGACGATGACGATCCCACCCATCGTCGGAACGCCCTGCTTGTGCAGATGCCCCTCGAGCTCGGTCTGGATGAACTGACCGATGTTGTTCCGCCGCAGCGCCTTGATGGCAATCGGCGTCAGAAAGATCACAAGGATGAACGAGATCGTCGAGGAGATGAGAAGCGAGATCACAGCGTGTATTCCTTGATGAGCTTGGCGGCGAGTTGCTCAAGGCCTGCAGAACGCGATGCTTTCACCAATACGACATCCCCTGGTTGCACGGTGTCATCGAGCGTACGCATGGCGTCCTCGAAACCGGCGGTTTGTACCACGAGACCGGGAGCACCGAGAGCGTATCCGTGATCCTCACCTACCACGATCACCGACGCGAACCCCAGCTCGGCCGCCAGTTGACCCATGCGGCGATGTTCGGCCTGGCATACGGATCCCAGCTCGGCCATCACGCCGATGACGGCGATGGCACGACCGCCCATCCCGGCGACCGTGGTGAGGGCGCTGGCCATCGATTGCGGGTTCGCGTTGTACGCGTCGTTCACCACGGTGACCGGGCCGCGGTGCACCTCCATCCGCCAGTCCGAACCGGTGGCGACCTCCATTCGGCGAATGAACGGTTCGGGTTCGATGCCGAGCGCACGGGCAACCGCTGTTGCCGCAGCAGCGTTGGCAGCCTGATGGGCCCCGGCAAGCGACAGTGAAACGCCCAACGACGCCGATCCGGTCTCGATGGTGAACGATGGGCGTCCATCGGCATCCATGGTCAGGTCCCTGTGCCAGACATCGGCAGCGGCCGAGGAGCCGAACGTGATTCGTGCGATGTCGTCGGGCCTGTCGAGCCTCGGCTCATCAGCTGGAACGACAGCGACGCCGTCGGAGCCGAGGAGTTCTACGATCTCGTACTTGGCGTCCGCCAGGCCGCTCGTCGACCCGAACGTTGCAAGATGGACGACGCCGAGATTCGTGACCACCGATACATCGGGCCGGATCACATCAGCCAGCCAACGGATGTGCCCCTTGCCGCGAGACCCGACTTCGAGCACCAAAGCGGTCGCGTCCTGGGGTGTGCCCAGCACGGTCAGCGGGACCCCGACCTCGTTGTTGTATGACCGGGGCGATGCCCATGAGCCATCGATCCCCGCGTGAATCAGATCCTTGGTCGTTGTCTTGCCCGTCGAACCGGTGATCGCCACGACCGGCATCGTCAACTCGGATCGGCGGCGCGACGCCAGATCGCGCAAGGCTGTGGACGTGTCCGCGACCTCGATCCGTGGGACCACATGCGATCGTCCCTTCTCAACGACCACAGCGCGGGCGCCCGCCGCAAGCGCATCACCGGCGAATGTGTGCCCATCGAATCGTTCGCCCGTGATGGCCACGAAGAGGTCACCGGCCTCGAGTTGACGGCTGTCGATCGAGACACCGGAGATCGGCAACTCGGCGACGGGCGACGAATCGGAATCAACCAACACACCACCGAGTTGATCGGCAATCGATGTGACGGTCCAACCGAGCAGCACCGTCATGTTGCATGCTCCCTCGCAGCAAGTGATGCACGCGCTTCGGCGACATCATCGAACGGCAGCTTCTCCCCATCGATCTCCTGACCACGCTCATGGCCCTTCCCGAGGATCAGAACGAGATCCCCCGGGAGAGCACCGAGGACACCGACCCTGATCGCTTCGCGACGGTCGAGAATGGTGCGCACGTGGGCGCCGGGAACCGACGATGCCCCTGCTTCGACGGCGGCCGCGATGGTTCGTGGGTCCTCCGACCGAGGGTTGTCCGTTGTCACGATGGTCACATCGGCGTGCGAGGATGCCGCCGCGCCCATGTGGGGACGCTTCTCCCAGTCACGATCACCCCCCGCCCCGATGATGACGATCACCCTGCCGTCCGTCATCTGGCGGGCCGCCTCGACGACGGTACCGACGGCTGCAGGTGTGTGTGCGTAGTCGACAACGACCGCGACGTCGGCATCCGGCTCGACGAGCTGCATCCTGCCGGCGACGACTTCGAGCGTGCCCAGCCCGGCAGCTATCTCGGAGGGCTCGACGCCCAGCTGGCGGCATGCACCGTAGGCGACCATCGCATTGGCGACATTGAACCATCCCGGAACGGGGAGCGTTACATCGACGCTGTCGACACCTGCCTCGGCGACCGAGAAGACACTCGACGATGCATCTTGTTCCACGATGCGTCCGACGATGTCGGCTCCCTCCCCGACAGACACCGTCGTGCGCGGAATCTCGATGTCGTCGACAAGCCGGCGACCGGCAGGGTCCGCGATGTTCACGACGGCGTGCTCAGCGCGCCCTGCATCGAACAGCTTCCGTTTCTCGCTGTAGTACGTGTCCATGTCGCCGTGGAAGTCGAGATGGTCCTGTGACAGATTCGTGAAGGCGGCTACCTCGAAGCGGATGGCATCGGCCCGATGGAGAGCCATCGCATGCGACGACACCTCCATGACCACGGTCTCGACACCCGCTCGTCGCATCGTTGCCAGGAGTCGTTGCAGGTCGGTGCTCTCGGGCGTGGTCCGTTCGAGCGGTGCAGGTTCGCCATTGATCCTGGTCCCGAGCGTCCCGATGACCCCGACGCGACGTCCGGTGTACGTCAGCACGGCCTCACACATCGCCGTCACCGTGGTCTTGCCGTTGGTCCCTGTGACCCCGACGACCGTCATCGCCGCGTCGGGAGATCCGTGGACAGTGCGGGCGAGATGAGCCATCGCCGCACGCGAGTCAGCCACAACGATCTGTGGGATGTCGACATCACACCGGTGCTCGACCATCACGGCAGGGGTTCCAAGCGATGCAGCCGATCCGACGAACGTGTGTCCGTCGACCCGCTTTCCCGGAATGGCCACGAAGATGACCCCAGGCCCCGCTGTGGTCGAGTCGTGCGTGACATCGAAGATCTCGACGTCGGCGTCGTCAACCGTCAGGACGCCGGGGACACTCGAGGCGAGGGCGGCGAGCGAGGTGCGCATGCCCCCCATGTCAGTCCCGATCCGGTGCTACGCCAAGCTGATGAAGGGCGTTCTGTGCCACCTCGGCGAACACGGGTGCAGCTGCCGCGCCACCTCCGCGCAGACTGGTTCCGTCGGCCATTTCGCCCTTCGGTGAATCCAGCACGATGGCAACGACGATGCTCGGATCGTTCAGCGGCGCCATGCCGATGAACGACGCGTACGTGTCATTCGAGTACTCGCCCTCTTCGACATCGAACTTGCGCGTCGTCCCCGTCTTGCCACCGGATGTGTAGTCCGTCAACTCGGCCCTGAACCCGGTGCCGACTTCGATCACCCTCCCGAGCATCGTCCGGACCTCCCGTGCGGTCTCTTCCGACAGGATCCTGCGTGATCGCGGTCTGGTCTCGATACGCGTTCCATCGGCCTGGACGATCTCCTTGACGAGATAGGGTTCAGTCCACACTCCCCCGTTCGCAACCGTCGCGTACACCGCCGCCATCTGGAGCGGAGTCGTGTGCACGGCATACCCGATGGCGATGGATGAGCCCGACGTCTGGGTCCACTGGGACGGGGGCGGGAGCAAACCGTGCTGCTCGCCGGCAACGTCAAGGCCGGTCCGCTGCCCGAGACCGAACTTCGTGAGGTAGTCGTAGTGCCTCTCCACACCGAGGTGCTGCTCGATGCTGATCGTGCCGACGTTCGAGGATTTGGCGACGACGTCCGAGACTGTCATCTGCGAAGGGTTCCGCCCCGAATCGGAGTAGGTGAAATCGCCGATCTCCACCTCAGGCGGTGTATCGATGAGGGTGTCGGGGTTCACGACGCCCTCCTCGAGGGCAGCGGCAATCGTGAGGAGTTTGAGGGTCGAGCCGGGCTCATAGACATCTGCAACGGCGCGGTTGCGCAGTACCTCGGGCGTCACCTGAGAACGGTCGTTGAGGTCGAGTCCCGGGCTTGACGCCATGGCGAGGATTGCGCTGGTCTTGGCATCGAGCACGACGATGGCTCCACCGATCGCCTCCGTCTGCTGGAGTGCCTTCGTCAGGCCCTGCTCGGCGGCGAACTGGATCTCTCGATCGATGGTCGTCACGATGTCGGACCCGGGAGTCGCAGGCTCGATGAGTACCTGACCCTGTGGAATGACGCGGCCCGACGGGTCCTTCTCGACGATGCGTCGGCCGGGTTCTCCCTCGAGCTCCGAATTGAACGTGAGCTCGAGGCCCTCGATACCCGCTCCATCCTCGTACGCGGTCAGACCGATGACCTGGGATGCAACCGAGCCTGCGGGATATGTGCGCAATGGTTGGCTCCGATAGAAGATGCCGGTGATCCGATCCTTGCGATCGACCGTCAGGTTGTACTCGGCGATCGCCGATTCGACCTGTGCCTTGTGGGCGTTGTCGACCCGCATGGCGATCTCGGCATAGCGCGAGCCCTTCGCCTGGCCATCGGTGAGCATCGCGACGAGATCGTCGTACGTGTCATCGGCATAGGGAGCGAGAACGTTTGCGGTGACGATGGGATCGGCAAGCATCGAGGGATCGACCACCACGTTCCAACCATCGATCGTCAACGCCAGTTCGACACCATCGCGGTCATAGATGGTGCCCCGGGCAGGGACGATCGCCTGTTCGACAATCCGCTGTTCGAAACCGACCGTCGCAAGCTCGACTGCTTGAGCGCCCTGGAGATCGAACAGACGGAAACCGATCAGACCCCAGACGACGACGAACGCCAGACCGACAATGAGCAGGCGAAGATCACCGGGCTTCCAGATGTATTTCTTGTTCACGACGGTGGCCCCAGTCGGCCACGAAGGTCCGCTCGCGACCCGCCGTCAGCGCTCGGCACGGTCTGTGTCATGTTGTGTCCTCGTCGGTTGTTGATCAGGGTCGGGCGCCCTCAAGCGCTCTGACCGGAGACTCGATGAGTGGTGGGGCGATCTGTGGGTCGAGCCCGTTGACGATGACGGGGACGCGTTCATCGGGATAGGTCATCCCCATGTTCGTTGCCTCGGTGGCGATTCTCAGCGGATCCTGGAGCGACGCAAGCTCAAGCCGCAGATCGAGCTGGCGGGATTCCTCGAGGGTGATCTGACGTTCCACAGCGTCGAGTTCGAATGCCGACCGGTCGAGGGCGATCCTGAGGTAGATCATGAGGAAGAACACCACCACGACGGCGATCACAAAGAACGCCAGGGGGAAAAGCCGTGGTGTCGCTGCCTCGACGGCCGCGACATCACGGGCGGACCTTCTCGAGCGCAGCCGTGGCGCAACTTGGGTTGTCATGGGGTCTTCCTTTCAAGAACACGGAGTACTGCGCTTCGCGCGCGTGGATTGGACGCAACTTCAGCCGGCGACGGCTTGACAGCTTTGGGGGTGAGAACACGGAAGTCGGGATCAGCACCGCAGGCGCACGCCGGAAGATCGGGTGGACAGGTGCACCCTCTGGCGAGATCAGCGAATGCCCGCTTGACGATGCGATCCTCGAGGGAGTGGTAGGCCATCACGACCATCCTCCCGCCGGGAGCGAGATGCATCGGCCCGGAGACCATGACATCGGCGACACCGGCCAATTCGTCATTGACCGCGATCCGAAGAGCCTGGAAAACCCTACGGGCCGGATGCTTCGCACGTCTCGCCGCCGCTGGGACGGCGGCGCTGATGCATGACACCAGCTCCGAGGTGGTTCGGAACGGTCGCTGATCGACGATGGCCGCCGCGATCCGTCGTGCGAACTTCTCCTCGCCGTACCGTTGGAAGATCGACGTGAGTGCGGCGACGTCGGAGGTGTTGACCAGATCCGCAGCGGTCGGACCACCCGACGTGTCCATGCGCATGTCGAGCGGACCGTCCGCGTGGTAGGAGAAACCTCTGTCCGCGACATCGAGTTGATGCGACGACACCCCGAGATCGAGCAGGATCCCTTCAACGAGTTCAGGGAACCCGGCCGAGCCGAGCACTTCGTCGATGTCGCGGTAGTTCCCAGCAACGACGGTGAGCCGATCGTCACCGAAGGCCTGGGCGAGAGCGTCCGGATCGCGGTCGATGCCGATGATCGATACGTCCCGATAGCGGTCGAGAAGAGCACGGCTATGCCCTCCCCCACCGAAGGTGCCGTCGACGATCCATCCCTCGGCCGCCGGAGCGAGCCAGGACAGTGTCTCGTCGACCATCACCGGGGTGTGATACCCCTGATCGTGCGTGGGCTGATCCATGGTCAGCCCCCCGGAGCGCTGGCGCCAACATGGAAGCGGGCGGAGTAAGGGGCCTCCCAATTGGCATCCGGGGGACTGACCACGAGCCAGCCCACATCGATCGGTCGTTGTTGTCTTCCTTGTGTGTCAAATGCCTTCCTCCGAAAGCACCTCCTCGATACCGGCGTAGTACTCGTCGGCTTCGGCGGCGACGGATTGCCACGTCGCCGTGTCCCAGATCTCGATGCGATCGGACACGCCGACCACGGTGACGTCCTTGCCGAGCCCCGCGTAGAGCCTGAGCGGCTCGGGGATCTGACAGCGGCCGGCGCGATCCATCGATTGGTCGGAGGCCGAGGCGAAGAACGAACGCGAATAGTTGCGGGCCCGCTTGTCGGTGCGAGGGAGCTTTCGAACCCGCTCGGATTCGGAATCCCATACGTCCATCGGGAACACGTAGAGACAACGCTCCTGGCCCTTCGTGACGACGAGACCGCGATCGAGACCGGCGCGAAATTTCGCCGGCATCACAATGCGCCCTTTGTCGTCCAGCGAATGGCTGTATTCGCCCAAAAACATATGGTGGAATCTCCATCATTATCTCCCACGGACCCCCACTATGCCCCACCACGCGCCACTTGTCAACACAATGGACCCTTTTGCGCCCATCCATGCCCGTGGCGCGGGTCGGCGACGATCGCATCCGGCGATTCCGTTCATATGTGTCACACCGGCGTCCTAATGTCATGCCGGTCGCGAGGAGGATGTGTGGCAGCTGTCATTGAGGCCGAAGGTCTCGTCAAGATGTACGGGAAGGTGACCGCCCTCGGCGGGCTTGATCTCGAGGTCCCCGGGGGTACGGTGCTCGGGCTGCTCGGCCCCAACGGTGCGGGCAAGACGACCGCCGTGTCGATTCTCACGACACTGCTCACACCCGACGCAGGGTCCGCCACCGTCGCTGGTGTCGACGTGTTCAGCGAGCCCGAGAAGGTCCGCAGCGTCATCGGCCTGTCGGGCCAGTACGCAGCCGTCGATGAACATCTCACCGGGTACGAGAACCTCGACATGATCGGACGGCTCTATCACCTCGGGAAGCCTGCCTCGAAGGCTCGGTCCCGTGAGCTCCTCGATCGATTCGACCTCGCCGATGCAGCCGATCGGCCGGTCAAGACCTATTCGGGAGGTATGCGCCGCAGACTCGACCTCGCAGGCGCCCTCGTCGCGGCGCCACCCGTGCTGTTCCTCGATGAACCGACGACTGGACTCGACCCCCGAAGCCGCATCGGACTATGGGACGTGATCAAGACGCTCGTCGGTCAGGGCACGACGCTGCTCCTCACGACGCAGTACCTCGAGGAAGCGGATCACCTCGCCGATGACATCGTCGTGATCGACCATGGAAGGGAGATCGCGCACGGCACCGCAGATGCGCTCAAGTCCCAGGTCGGCGGTGAGCGCATCGAGGTGACGATCGACGACGACTCCGAGTTCGACTCGGCGGTCACGGCGCTGACCCCCCTCGCCGCGGGCGAGATCCACACGGATCAGCGCGCCCGATCGCTTGTGGTTCCCATCACCGGTGGTGCGGCAACGCTCACGGCGGCGCTGCGATCACTCGACAACGCAGGAATCGGACTGCGCGATGTGGGTCTGCGGCGACCGACCCTCGATGACGTCTTCTTGTCCCTGACGGGTCACACGAGTGAAGAAGCGGCGACCGAGGAGGTGGCATGATGGAACGACTCAAGATGGCATTTGCCGACGGTTCCGTCGTTGCGAAGCGCAACGTCATCAAGATCATCCGGGTACCCGAAGTGCTCGTGTTCGTTCTGATCTCCCCGATCATGTTCGTCCTGCTGTTCGCCTTCGTGTTCGGCGGCTCGATCGATGTTCCCGGTGGTTCGTACAAGGAATTCCTCATCGGTGGCATCTTTGCCCAGACGGTGATCTTCGGCGCCACGTTCACCGGTGCCGGACTCGCCGAGGACATGCAGAAGGGCATCATCAACCGGTTCCGGTCGCTGCCGATGTCGCAGTCGGCGGTCGTCTTCGGGAGAACCGCAAGCGACGTCATCTACAACGTCCTGTCACTGGTGATCATGGCGCTGACCGGACTCGTGGTCGGCTGGCGGATCCACAACGGTTTCATGAGTGCGCTGGTCGGATTCGGACTCCTGTTGTTGTTCGCCTACGCCTTCTCGTGGATCATGGCGCTTGTCGGACTGTCGGTGCCGAGTGTCGAGGTCATCAACAATGCCTCATTCATGGTGATCTTCCCACTGACCTTCATCGCCAACACGTTCGTTCCTTCCGACAATCTGCCGACACCTTTGCGGGTGTTCGCCGAGTGGAATCCGGTGTCGTCGGTCACACAGGCCGCCAGGGAGCTGTTCGGAAACATCCCGGTCGGTACGCCCGAACCCTCGGCCTGGCCCCTCCAGAATCCGATCGCGTACACACTCATCTGGATCGCGATCATCCTGATCGTCTTCGTCCCGCTCGCCACCCGCAAATACAAGCGAGTCGGCGCAAAGAGCTGACCGACGCTGCGGTTGCCAGGTTCGTCGGACGGTTACGCTCGCCGGTATGGATGCATATGACTCACCCGTGGTTCTGTTCGGCGTCGGCGAGATGGGCGGCGTGTTCGCCAAGGCGTTTCTCAAAGGTGGTCGACCCGTCGTTCCCGTGACACGCTCGATGAGCGCCGACTCCGTGGCATCCGAGCTTCCGGATCCGGAGCTGGTTCTGGTCACCGTCGGCGAGGACGACCTGGATGCGGTGCTTGCATCGATGCCTGACCCCTGGCGCGATCGAGTCGGGTTGATCCAGAACGAGCTACTCCCCCGCGATTGGCACAGGCACGGCATCGACAACCCCACGGTTGCGGTGGTGTGGTTCGAGAAGAAGCCGGGTATCGACACCAATGTGATCATCCCGACTCCGGTCTGTGGTCCGAAGGCGGACTTCGTGGTCGACTCATTGATCGGCGCGGGGATCGCGGCGATCGCTGTCACCGACGATCAGCTCGTCGAGGCGCTGATCGCGAAGAACCTGTACATCCTTGTCGCGAACATCGCCGGCCTCGAAACCGGCGGCACCGTCTCAGAGCTCTGGACCGGCCACGAGAGTCTTGCGCGCAGTGTCGGGGACGAAGTACTTGCGATCCAGGAATATCTCGTCGGAGGACCCATCGACGCGGCCGGTGCCTATGCCACGATGGTGGCCGCGTTCGAGGCCGATCCGGACCACGGAACCACGGGCCGGTCCGCCCCGCGGCGTCTTGCGCGGGCGCTTCGGCATGCCGGCGAGGCGGGACTGGACGTGCCGACTCTGGCCGGTATTGCGCGAGCGCACGGTGTTTCCGCCTAGCCTGTCGGTGGCAAACCGATTCGCGGGAGGATCACCATGCATGTACTCGTTGCTACGGACGGCTCGATAGACACCGACAGGGCGGCGGCGTTTGCTTCCGCGCTTGCAGGATCCGACGGCACGACGACCGTGGCGACAGTTGTGCGCGTCCCCCGGACTCTGATCACCGATCTTCGAGCGCAGTACGGCGAATCGGCCCCTGTTGCGGTCGATGCGGATGCCGAGTATGTCGAGGCGCGTTCGGGACAAAGCGGTACGCCGCGAGGTTGGCCGGGCGACGATGCCGTCGTGGCTCAGTACCTCGGGGACAAGAGGGTCGCGTTCTGCCGACCTGTCGTGGAAGCAATCCGGGCAGGCGGGGGAACCGCAGAATCGATGGTTCGCGAGGGCGACGATCCCGCAGACGACATCATCGCGTTGGCACTCGAACTCGAAGCCGACGTCATCGTGGTCGGGTCACACGGTCATGGCGCATTCCAGGGACTCCTCGGGTCGACCGGGTCCAAGCTCGTCCGACGGTCGCCGTGCCCTGTGCTGGTCATCCGATAACTACGGATTCCGCGATCAGCTGAGGTAGGGCTGCCAGTCCTGTTCCGCCCTGCCGCCCGCAGCGACGTAGACCCAATCGAACCTGCCGGGTGCCGATGGTGGACGCCTGAGTTCGAGCCCTGCCTGGGATGGTGTTCGACCACCCTTCCTGGTGTTGCATCGCCGACACGAGGCGACCACGTTGTTCCATCGGTGTTTCCCTCCCTGCACCTTCGGTATCACGTGATCGACGTTCTCGGCATGCTTGCCGCAGTACTGGCACCGGTTCTCGTCCCGCAGGAAGATCGCTCGCCGTGAGATCGGGACGGACCGACGGTACGGAACCGGCACATACCGACGGAGTCGAACAACGGATGGAACCGTGAAGGATTCGGCTTCGGCCCTCCAGGTCAATTCGGACGGAGCGATGACGTCAGCGCGATCACGCAGCAGCAAAACCACTGCCCGCCGTGCCGAAACGACGGAGAGAGGCTCGTTCGATGCGTTGAGGACCAGCGTTCTCATACGGGCGAAATCGTACCACGGGTGTCAGGAACTGCAGGACGGCGGACAACGGCAGCCCGGCCCGGACGACGTCCACCGATCGACACAGCCCGACTACTCTCCGACCGTCGTTGACCACGATGCGCACTGGTGCGATACTACGACAGCACGGGCACGGGGGCGTCGCGGACTCAGCAAGGCCCCACACCACGAGGCGGCACAGGGCGGCCGACTCGGGACGGCTCGTGCGGGTACAGGAAGGCATCATGCGTATAGCTGGCTACGTTCGACAAACGCCGGGTCGCAAGGACCCCGACACCGCGTTCGCCCAAAGCGAACGGATCCGACGTTGGGCACGCGACACGGGGAACGAACTGATCGCCATGTGCCAGGATCATCACACGTCGTCGGCCAACACCGACCGACCGGGTTTCAAGGCCCTCCTCGACGTCGTGCGCAGCGGTGCCGTCGATGCCGTCGTCATCGCCGACCTCTCGGCCCTGTCGCCCGACAAGGTGCTCCAGGAAATCATGATCTCCGACATCCGGGCCAACGACGTCACCGTCATCGCCACCGGCGAAGATGATCTTGCCTTGCTCGCGGACGCCGGCACCGACCATACGAGGCTTGTGGTCCGTGACATCGTTGCCCGGGTGAGTGACTACCACGCCGCTTTCGGCGTTTCCGACGACAGCGAACCCTCAGTCAGCCCGGCGATTGCATCGACTCCGGTATCAGGCATCGACCGTGAGACACGGGATGTCGTTGTTGAACTGATCGTGCCCACCGGATCCGACTGACGATCCCGCCGGCCGGGACGGTCACGACGGCTCAGACGGCGACGGCCGCCCAGGTCGCTCGTGCCAAGGCATACGCACGACCCGCACCTATGACGGAACTCCCTGCGGCCATGCGGCCGTTGCAGTCGAGCACGATCATGACGATGTCGACGCCCTCGATGCGACGTTCGTCCACATCGATCACCATGGGGTCAGGAAGGTTCGGTGACGCGAGCCGTGCTGCCGCGATGACCACCGCACGGTCGACGCCGCCTTCGCTTCCGCGGGCCGCCTCGGTCTCGGAGCGCCCATCGGTCGCCGTGATGGTCACGGTTATCCCGTTGCGACCCTCATCGACCGATACCCGCTCGATCCCCACAACGGAGACCTCCGGTCGCACCGGTCGGCGGACATCGGGATCGACGAGACCTCTGTCCGGAGGCGTCTGTACGGCCTCGGACTCCTCGTCGGCCTCGTCCTGATCCTCGGGTTCCTCGGTGAGGTCGATGATCCGACGTGGCTCGGGCTTTTCCTTTTCGGCTACTGAGACGAGCGTCGCTGCCTTGGCCTGCTCGGCAGCGAGGTCCGACACGGACGCCATGGCGTCTGCATGGGATTCTGCCCCTTCGCCCGGCAGTTTCGTATCGGTACCAAGCCCATGGGCCGATAGAACTCGTCGGATTTCCTGGCCGACATAGTGCTGGTCAGCACCCTCAGAGATGCGAATTCGCAAACCGGACGGAGATTGATTGTCTCCATCGATGTCCGCTCCTTCGACCCCTTCTATGCCGAGAAGGTCCTCGCGTAGTGATCGCGCTTGCACAGAACTCCCTTTCACAGTGTCCTAACGGTTCTGTTGCCGTCTCCATCGAAGATACGAAAGCATGTCTTCGGTGGCAAGGGTCATATCCGATTGTCCATAGGCAGTAGTCACTCGCCACGAGATGACCGATCGGTCGGGAATGGGAAGGAATGGTGCCCTCCGCCACCACGTCCGCGGCACGAAAGCGAACCACGCACCCACGGCAGTGCGCCACAGGAGCGGACGGACCAGGATTGCAGCGACGTTGCCGAAGGTGAACACGGGTCCAATGTAGCCCGGAATCGCCACCCTCCTGCGTGCGCAACCCTCACAAAGAGGTATGGTTCCGTTGCTTCGGCAGGACCAAAGGAGGCATTGTGTCCCTGGCGCAGACCGACCTTGACTGGTACGGCGAACGGTATCGAACCGTCGCCGAGAACATTGAACGCGTGATCCAGGGCAAGCGTCCGACGATCGACCTCGTCGTGACAAGCCTTGTCGCCGAGGGGCACGTCCTCATCGAAGATGTACCCGGTGTCGGGAAGACCTTGCTCGCCAAGGCGCTGGCCCGCTCCATCGACTGCACCTTCCAACGTGTGCAGTTCACCCCCGACCTCCTTCCGGCGGACGTCACCGGCGTTTCCGTGTGGAGCAGGGAGACCGGAACCTTCAACTTCCGTGCCGGCCCGGTGTTCGCCAACGTCGTCCTCGGTGACGAGATCAACCGTGCGAGCCCCAAGACGCAGTCGGCACTCCTCGAGGCCATGGAGGAACGCCAGATCACGGTCGACGGGGAGACACACGTGCTCCCTCCTCCGTTCATCGTCATCGCAACCCAGAACCCGATCGAGCATGAGGGAACCTATCCGCTCCCCGAGGCCCAGCTTGACCGGTTCATGATGCGGGTCGCCATGGGGTACCCCGAGCGCTCCAAGGAACTCGAAATGCTCCAAACGCACGGTGGAGGATCGAGCTTCGACGACCTCAAGCCCGTGGTGCACGCAGAAGACATCATCCGGATGACGTCGATAGCTCGAAGGATCCATGTCGCTGATGTCCTGCGTGGCTATCTCATCGATCTGGCAGAGGCAACCCGTCAGCATCCCGACATCCTGCTCGGCGCATCGCCCCGCGCAACGCTGTTCCTCCAACGCGCCGCACGCGCCGTGGCGGCCGGCGACGGGCGCGACTACGCATCGCCCGACGACGTCAAAGCGATCCTGTCACCGATCCTCAATCACCGTTTGGTGATCAGACCCGAGGCCCAGATGCGAGGAACGTCGGTGACCGACGTGCTCGATCAGGTCCTCTCATCCGTCCCGGTCCCCGGGACGCGAACGACGGCCTGATGCCAACGACACGCGGATGGGCTGCAGTCGGCGCTGCAGCTGCACTCGCCGTGTTGTGGGCGGGATTCGGCGAGGATCTCCTCCTCGCCCTCTCCGTGTTCCTCCTCATCGCCGTGGGCGGCGGCTCGATGTATGTGCGCCTTGCGGGCCCACGACTCGTGCTCCGACGGCGCATCAACCCCGAACAGCTCCACGACGGGGAACGTGCCGTCGTCGATCTGACCCTCCAATCCCGGCGCAAGGTCTATCGCGTTGCGCTCGAAGACCGTGTGCATGGGCTGGGCGCCGCCAAGTTCGTCGCGGATCGTGTGTCGGATGGAGACATCATGGCGGGTCGATACGAGGTGTTGTGCCGACCACGGGGCGTGTATCGGGTCGGCCCTTCGAAGGTGACCATCGGGGATCCGCTCGGCTTCACCGAGCAGGTGTCGAGCTTCGGCAGTGTGGATCGCATCGTCGTCTATCCCAGGGTCGAGGCACTGACCGGCGTCCCGACCGGCCGAGGACAGGATCAGACGATCAACACAGCTCGCGCCAGCTTTTGGCACTCCGGAGGCGAGGACTTCTTCACCCTGCGTGAGTACCACCAAGGCGACGACCTCAGGAAGGTCCATTGGCCTTCATCGGCCAAACGGGACGAGCTCATGATCAAGCAGCTCGAGATGCCCTGGCAGTCGCGGGCCTTCATCATGTTGGACCCTCGGGTCCAACCACACAGCTCTGCCGAGAGCTTCGAACAGGCGGTCAGGGGCGCAGCCTCCACCCTCAAGCACCTCTTCGCCAGCGGGTACACACCTACGATCTGGACCGGCACGGGCAACGGGACGGTCGTCGGAAACGCCGATGCGTACCGCGTTGCGATGGAGGAGTTGGCCACGATCCGACCGGCCAAGGACCTGAACCTCCGACATCTCGTTTCGCGGCTCCGCAG
Source organism: uncultured Acidimicrobiia bacterium (assembly GCA_965368815.1). Lineage (GTDB taxonomy): Bacteria > Actinomycetota > Acidimicrobiia > Spongiisociales > UBA5794 > UBA5794. The sequence goes on along the minus strand of CBDUOH010000002.1, from coordinate 50,969 downwards.
GTCGGGAATGGCGGGCGGCGTCCTCGTCATGGTGACGGGGCAGGCAGATGAGGCCGACCTGTCGGCGATGCAGCTTCTCGGTCAGGATTTCTACCGCACGGTCGTCCTTTCGGTTGCCGAATCCGACAATGACGCCATACTTGGTTTTGCACGTGCGGGCGCTCTTGTCGTCAGATCAACACCCGATGGCTCGTGGTCCGAGTCATGGAGAAACGCAATGGAGCACGGATGGTCTACCGCTTCAGCTGGATAGCCGGCATAGCCGGGATATCGCTTGCCCTGTGGGAGGCGTCGTCGATCCTTCGCGACTCGACGAGCGGGACGAGGTGGCAGGTCGCCATCCTGGTCTCGGTACTCCTGTCCATGGGCATCACATGGACGGCACTTGCGTACAAGACACGCGTCTGGGTGGCCGTTGTCGCCAATGTGATCGCCTTCGTTGCGGTGGTCTCGCTCCTGGTGGCGCCCGAAACCCTGTGGGCGATCTTCCCGACATCGGACACGTACGCGGCCATCCAAGCCGAGCTGTCGCGAGCCGTGGAGATCATCCAGCACGGTGTCGAGCCGGTGCGTCCGGTACCCGGCCTCATCATGTTGTTGTCGGGACTGTTCTGGACGCTCGGCTTCCTGCTCGTGGCCGGCCTGCTCAACGGCCGCCCGTTCGTCGCGGTCCTCACCCCTCTGATCATCGCCCTCCAGTTCGTGATCATCGACCGCAAACCGAAGAGCATGGCGCACCTGGCACTGTTCATCGGCGTCGCCGCCTTCACCCTGCTCGCGGTCCGCATCGACGAACGCGACCAGGGGTCGGGTCGCCTTGCCAGGACGAACGCGGTCACAGGACCCTCGAAACGCCCATCGCCTGGTATCGCGATCCTCGTGGGTTCGACCATCGCTCTTTCGCTCCTTGCCGTCAGGTTCGCAGGCGACACGGTGCCGGACGACGGCATGATGACGTGGCGCTCCCCCGCCGGCTACACGGACGGCTATTCGAGTTCGGGCACCTACAACCCGTACACCGACATACGCGCCAACCTGATCACCCAGTCGAACAACCCCTTGTTCACCGCAACAATCACGGGCGACGTCGATCCGACGTCGGTTCGCTTCCGTATGGTCACGCTCGATTCGTTCAACGGGAACCGGTGGCAGACAGATCGGATCCAGGCGTTCCCGCTCGACGAGGAACCGTGGATCTCCGAACCACAGATCTACCGCGGCCCCACCACCTCGATCACCGCCCAGGTCCGCATCGAGAACCTATCGATGCCGTGGCTGCCGACACCAGTGACGGCGACGGACGCGACCACCGTCGAGGAGTCGGACTACCTGGCGCTGCGAACCCGCAGGCTCGACGGATCGATCTACTTCCCGGGTGACTTCACCCGACCCGGCATGGAGTACGCGGTCACGGCTGAGATCCCGACGTTCACAGCGTCCGACTACGCCAATCTGGCCAGAACCGAGGACGGCACGCTCAGTCCCCTGTTCGCCACTGCAGAGGAGGACGGCCAGATCGTCAACACGGGACCGGAGCAGACCCTGACACCCCTCGAGCTCGACGATCTCGAGTACTGGACGGAGTACCCCGAGGACCTCGGTTCGAGGGTCGTCGCCGAGGCAAGGGCGATCACACGCAACATGGACACCAATTTCGAACGTGCCCTGGCCCTCGAGCACTACTTCAGGGAGGACGGCGGCTTCACCTACAACACGAGCGTGCCGTCCAACTTCACCACCGACAATGTGAGCGACTGGCTCTTTGACGAAACGAACGAATTCACCCGCAACGGGTACTGCGAGCAGTTCGCGACCACCATGGCCCTCATGGCCAGGGCCATCGGAATGCCGTCGAGGGTGGTATTGGGCTTCACCGGTGGCCGCGAGGTCAATCCGGGCACCGTTCTCGTGATGGACCGCAACGCGCACTCCTGGGTGGAGATCTGGATCCCGACACACGGATGGATGGCGTTCGATCCCACGCCGCGCTCGGACTATGCGACCCCGACCGTCGATGATTCGATCGAGGACGCGTTCGGATTCTCGCCCGCCGCATACGCGGCGCTCATTCCGAGCGGCAACCTGGTCGATACGTCAGGCGGTGACGACAACCTCCTCAATCCTGCACTCGGCGACCGCGATCCGATCGATCGTGGTCCGATCCCGACGGGCGCCGGCGCATCCGAGGACGGTGGATTCGCCCTCCCGGATTGGACGATCCCCGTCGGCATCGTCCTCCTCGCGATCGCGGTCCTCACATCGGCGACACCGTTGACGAAGTGGTATCGGCGTCGGCGACGCGCACGACGCCTCGCCAGCGGAGACATCTCTGCTGCGTGGGAGGACATCACGGACAGGCTGACCGATCTCGGCGATCCGTTTGATCCGGCAGCGACGCCATTCGAGGCAGCAGCGTCGTTTGACGACGCGTTCGTGCCACTGGCCAGGGTGTACGGTGACACGCTCTACGGCGAGAAGACAGCGTCCGCCGCCGTCATCGACAAGGCCACGGATGCGCACGAGCGGGCTGAGCAACACCTGACGACGCGGTACTCCCGATCGCATCGGGTTGCTGCGGCCTATCGGCCGACGAGGCTGATCAATCGGTTCCGTCGTCTCACCGCACGGACCAAGCGGTAGGTTCGCCGACCTCGTCAGCCCGTGGCTTCTGAATCCTCGGCCATGACATCGTCCTCGACGACCCGGAGCATCTCCCGAAAGCTCTTGCGATCGAGTTCGAACTTGGTCACGTCGTCCTCGACGCTCAGAGCGATCTCATCGATCTTCACGAAGAACGCGAGTTGACCCTGGCGAAGCGCGTTGAGCAGCTCGGTGTCATCATGGGCGACAGCGAAGATCGATTCGCCATCGGTGACGAGCTTGACCTCGGCGAGATGATCGTCCATGTTGCCGGTGCGGCGGAGGTAGTCCCACGCACGTCGCACCCGCTGGATGGACAATCCGTTGTCCAGGAGGCTTTTGACGACCCGCAGCCCGACGAGGTCGCGAAAACTGTAGATCCGTCGACGACCCGGCCGGCCGTCGGTTGTCTGCACTGAAGGTTTCACCAATCCGACCTTGTCCCAGTAGCGAAGCTGGTGTGGCGTGCATGACGTCAGCTCGCACGCCTGTGCGGCGGTGAATCCCTCCAAGACAAACTCCCTTACTCGTGGGTGGGCGAAATGCGGCGACCCATCCGTCTGACCCGAGCCTCAGACGGAGGCAGGGGTCGGCTATCTTACTCGTCCCGACGCCACTTGCGCCTGAACCGTCCCACCCAAGCATCGACGGTGCCGGCACCCGTCGGTAGGGACCTGGTCGACCTGATCGTGAGGGCCATCCAACCCGCAGAGGCGACCATTACGAGGAAACCGAGCCCAGCCACGATCCACGAGACGGTGAACGATGCAAACATGAGCACGGCGCCGGCCACGAACGCCACAATGGCGAATCGCATCCTCCAGCGCGTGCCGTCGCCTCGGACAGCCTTGGACACCATCTCAGCAAGCTTGGGATCGTCCTCATAGAGCTTGCGCTCGATTTCATCGAGGATCTTCTGCTCGTGTTCGTTGAGTGGCATGGCTGTTACCGTCGCTCGCGTCGACTTCTCGATTTCATTATAGCTAGACGAGCACAACCCGCCTGCAGGGATTTGTACCTCTTCAACGCTCCGACTCTGTGTCGGGTTCCTTCCCCGAGAGACGATACGCTGTCGTGCATGTCGAAGGAATCCATCGCCATCCTCGTCCGACACGGCCGGGTCAGGAACCCCAATCACGTGGTGTACGGACATCTCCCGGGTTTCGACCTCGACGCCGTCGGTGTGTTGGAGGCGCACCGGACCGCACGACATCTGGCCACCATGTCGATCGACGCCGTCATCAGTTCCCCGTTGATCAGGGCTCGGCACACTGCTCACGCCATCGCACGACGTCACGGCATCGAAGTCATCACGGATGATCGATTGTCGGAATGGGATGTCAGTCCATGCTGGTTGGGACAGCGGTGGGAGGACCTCCCCTCCGTTGCCCCGGGCGAGCTCGAGTCGTATCTCGCCGATCCTTCGGATCTCGCGTGGGCGCACGAATCACTCATTGACGTCGTGGACCGGATGACTGCCGCCGTCGAAGACCATCTCTCGCCGGGACACACGGCTGTCTTCGTCTCCCACCAGGACCCCGTCAATGCGACCATCCTGGCGTTGACCGACAAGCCGCTCGACACGCTCCTCGACGATCCTCCGCCCCACGCATCAGCAACCGTGCTCGCCCGTGGAGAGGATGCAACCTGGAGAAACCTCGGCAGGACGGTTCCGCACCCGTCGTCATGACGAAGCTTCCACTACACTCGCCGAACCGACGAATCGAGGCATAGGTGGGACGAGGAACAATGATCAGGAGCGGGGTGCTCATCCTCGCCGTCTTCATCGTCCTGTCCGTCGTGGGATCCGTGATCACATCAGGACCGTCCGACGCGGTCATCGCCGCCGACCGGAAACCGACCACGACCACGACCACAGAACCACCGCCCGAAGGCGTGGCATTCATCGTCATCCAAAACGGCGCGTTCCGTCCCGCGATCCTGCCTGTCGACCTCGACGTTGTGCAGATCGTCCGTTGGACGAACGAGGACGACGCCGAGTACCTGCTGACCTCCACATCGGACCAGTGGGAGCCGGTCACGCTCGCCAAGGGCGACACGTTCGAATTCGACTTCTCCACCCTGCCCCCGGCGATCTACCGCCACAATGCCACGATCGGGTTCCAGAGGATCCCTGGCTCGATCGATACCCGTCCTTCCCAGTAGAAGGGCCTGAGGCGCTGTGCGTCGGCTTGCCATCGGGGTAGCCATCCTCGCCGCCGGTTCGATCACTGCCGGCCTGACCCTCTTCACCCTCGACCCGGAACCGTTCTCGGCATCGTCGACTGCGCTCATCGCGATCGGGATCCTCGGATCGTCACTCGTCGCGCTGAGCGGATTCCTCCTCGTGCGAGCGCCGTGGGGACGGTGGACGCTTGTCGGCGCTGTGGCGAGCGCTGCGGCTCTTGGTACAGCAAACGACGGCGCGTGGTTCTACGCCGTACTCATCGCCGCAGCAGTCACGGTGGTAACCCTCGGGGGACCGTGGCTTCGTTTCTGGGTCCGACAGCAACCGGTACCCGACGCCCCGAACCGATCGGTCATCGTGCTCATGGCCATCGCTCCGATCGCTCCACTCGTCGTTGGCATCGGTGCTTTCGATACGAGCCACCCCGCCCAGTGGGCAGCCGCCGTGGTGGCGACGATGGGATCCTTTCTGTATGCACGTGGCTTCCCTGGATCGCTCTGGGTGCTGAGGCTCGGGCTCCCGGTCGCCGCCCTGGTCGCGACCGCCGTGTCCCCGATGCCGTGGGCCACGACGATCCTGTTGGCCGGTGGCGTCGGTACCTTTGCGGCCTGGCTACCGGATGCTGCCAAGGCGACCGCAAACCCGCCGGCTCCCCTGCCGGCCCCCCGGACGCCGAGAAAGGACACATGATGCTCCCGGGTGACCGTGCCTCCGTCGTCGGATCGTCCATCTTCGGAGCGATTGCAGGGTATTTCATCGCTGGCTTCAGCGGCGCTGTGGCCGGCGCGGCGCTCGGTGCCGTGTTCGCCTATGTGGCCGCACGGTCCAACGTCAGGCCGCTCATTGCGATCACCACGTTCGTGGGGGCCGCTGCAGGGGCCCTCATAGGATCATCCATCGTCGAAACGATCTGTTTGCCCGATGCATGCCCCGGATACGAGATATCGGGTGCGATCGTCCTCGGTCTGGCATCGATACTCGGCGTCGGCATGGTGGCCGCCCTCGTTGCACGATCGTTCGACGAATACAACGAAACGGTGATCAAAGGCGAAGAACCGCCCGGTGTCGGATGCGAAGTCCCGGAGGGGGACGTCTAGCGAGCCAGCATGCCTATCGGTCGAGGGCTCCGAAGACGAGACTCACGTTGTGCCCGCCAAACCCGAACGAGTTGGACATCGCTGTCTTGATGCCGACCGAACGCGGCTCGTTCGGCACGTAGTCGAGATCACAGTCGGGATCCGGAGTGGTGTAGTTGATCGTGGGCGGCAGCACGCCATCGCGGATAGCGAGCAAACAGGCAACCGCTTCGAGTGCTCCCGCACCACCGAGGAGGTGGCCCGTCATCGACTTCGTCGAGGAAACGGCGACGTTGTATGCCTCATCGCCGAGGGCCAACTTGATCGCTGCGGTCTCGGTACGGTCGTTGGCAGGTGTCGAAGTCCCGTGGGCGTTGATGTAGTCGAGTTGTGCGGGTGCCACACCTGCGTCTGCAAGCGCTGCTTCCATCGCCCGTGCTGCTCCGGCCCCACCGGGTCGCGGCAACGTGATGTGGTAGCCGTCGGCCGACATGCCGTATCCGAGGATCTCGCCGTATATGCGAGCCCCACGGGCCAGGGCATGTTCGTATTCCTCGAGCACGACCACCGCTGCGCCCTCACCCATGATGAATCCGTCACGGTCGGCGTCAAACGGTCGCGACGACCCTGCGGGGTCGTCGTTGTTCGTACTCATCGCTCTGGCTTGTGAGAACCCGCCCATCGCGAACCGGGTGATCGACGCCTCGGCACCGCCGGCCACCATGACATCGGCGGATCCTCGCTGGATCACCGCTGCAGCATCGCCGATCGCGTTTGCCGACGCGGCACACGCAGTGACGACCGTGCTGTTGGGTCCATAGAGATGGAAATCGATCGACGCAACGCCGCCAGCCATGTTCGAGATGATCTTGGCGATGCCGTGGGGGGACATACGACCGGGCCCCCGGTTGAAGAGCACGTCCATCTGCTCTTCGAGTGTCTCGACACCGCCGATGCCCGTCCCTGCGAGCACACCGGTGCGAAGCGCCTCGGGGTCATCCTCCTCGTAGGACAAACCGGCATCTTCGAGCCCCTGCTTCGTCGCAACCCAGAAGAACTGGGATGACCTGTCGAGACGGCGCGCATCCTTGCGCTCCATGAAGTTCTCGATGTCGAAATCCTTGATCTCGGCTGCGATCTTCGTCGGGATATCACTCGTATCGACGCGCTCGATGGTCGTGATCCCGCTTTTTCCAGCAAGGATGTTCGACCAGAACGTATCTACATCGGGGCCGAGGGCGGTGACCGCCCCGAGACCCGTTACGACAACGCGCCGTTGGTTCACAATGCTCCTCTAACCGTTGAGCTTCTGCTCGACAAGATCTACTGCCTCGCCAACGGTAACGAGCGACTCGGCTTCTTCGTCCGGGATCTGGACGCCGAAGTTGTCCTCAAGCGCCATCAGCAGCTCGACGACACCGAGCGAATCAACTTCGAGATCCTCCTCGAACGTCGCGCTCATCGTGATCTTGTCTGCGTCCAGACCAAGCTCTTCGACGAGCAGATCTTTCATCTTGGATTCGATATCGGATCTTTCCATGGCTTTCGCCCTCCTGGTTGTCAAAGTGCCAGACCGCCATCGACGACGATGGTCTGACCCGTGATGTACGACGCTCCGTCAGAGGCAAGATAGCCAACGACGGATGCGACTTCCTCCGGGGTACCCAGACGGCCCAGAGAGATCTGTTCGGCGGCAGCGCTTGTGGCATCCTCGCCAAGCGCATCGGTCATGTCCGTGGCGATGAAACCCGGGGCAACCGCATTGACGGTGATGCCGCGGGAGCCGACCTCCTTGGCGGTTGATTTGGTGAATCCGATGACCCCTGCCTTCGAAGCCGAGTAGTTGCCCTGGCCCGGGTTTCCGGAGACGCCCGACACCGACGAGATGTTGATGACCCTGCCGCTCTTGTTGCGGATCATCGATCGGAGTGCGGCCTTCGTGCACAGGAACACCGACCGCAGGTTCGTCTCGATGACACGGTCCCATTGGTCGACACCCATTCTGAGGAGAAGCCCGTCGTCGGTGATGCCTGCGTTGTTCACGAGGACGGTGACCGGACCGAGTTCCTCGGCTACCCGCTCGAACATCGCAGCAACCGCGTCGGCATTGCCGACGTCGGCCTGAACCGCCACGGCCGACCCACCTGCTTCCACGATCTCGGCCACGACCTCGTCAGCCTTGGCAGAGCTCGATGCGTAGTTGACACCGACCGCGAAGCCGTCGGCGGCGAGCTGGAGGGCGATCGCACGCCCGATACCACGCGATGCTCCTGTGACAAGCGCGACCCCGGGCATCAGACGAACACCTGCTGTCGCGACTTCATGATGTCGAGACCGGTCATCGTCGGTTCGGGCAACTCTTCGTCGATCACCGACACCGGTTGGAGCCTGTCGCCCCACACGAGACCGCTCGCACCCCATGTGAAACCCGCACCGAATGCCACGAAGATCAGGTTGGCGTTCGGTTTCACCACGCCGTCATCGAGCGCCTCGCTCAGGGCGATCGGAATCGTCGCAGCAGAGGTGTTGCCGTATTTGTGGATGTTGGCGTAGACGACCGATTCATCCGCACCGAGCCTGCGTCGGACCGCGTCGATGATCCGGATGTTCGCCTGATGTGGGATGACGAGATCGATGTCATCCTCTTTCCAACCGGCTCGCTCGGCGGCCTCGACGGTGCACTCACCCATCTTGACCACCGCTTGCTTGAACACCTCCGCGCCGTCCATGACGACGGAGAGCCGCGCCTCGGATCCGATGAACTCGGTACCGAGGCCGATCGCGGTCAGGTGATCGGCTGCCGTCCCATCCGATCCCAACGTCATCGACCGGATGCCGACCTGCTCGTTCGTGGCCTCGAACACCACGGCACCGGCACCGTCGCCGAACAGGACGGCCGTGGAACGTACGTCGAGATCGAGATATGTCGTGATCCGCTCGGATCCGATCAACAGGACACGGCGTGCCGTCCCGGTCGCGATGAGACCCTGGGCCATCGACATGCCGTATACGAATCCGGTGCACCCGGCATTGATGTCGGCTGCAGCGGCGTTGACTGCACCGATCTTGGCCTGGACGTAGCAGGCCGTGGAAGGGATCTGCCTGTCCCCCGTGCACGTAGCGACGATCACATAGTCGATGTCCGAAGGGGTGAGCCCGGCAGCAGCGATGGCGCGCTTCCCGGCGAGGGTGGCCATGTCGGAGTTCTGGACGTGCGACACGTGCCGTTCCTTGATCCCCGAACGGCTGGTGATCCACTCGTCACTGGTGTCGACAACCGTCGAGAGCTCCTCGTTCGTGACGACGGGCTGCGGAATGCAGCGACCCCAACCGGTGATCGTCGCGTTGTTCATGCGATCCCTTTCTCAGACGTGCAGTTCATTGTACGGACAGGGATTCCACGACCGCGTGCACTTGATCGAGGCCTGACACCACATGCACCACGGCGTCACTGATCGTTCGTTTCACGAGACCCGCCGTCACGTCGCCCGGCCCCACGTGGACGAACGTTGTGATCCCTGCGTCCGCCATGTTCTCGAGCGATTCGGCGAAGCGGACCGGCGCGGTCAATTGCTCGGACAGCGTGGTGGCCACATCGGATGTCGGCATGGCTGTCGCATTGGCGTACACGTCGAATGCCGGAGCCGCGAAATCGACCGCTCGGAGCGCGGACTCGAGCGCACTGGCAGCGTCTGCCATGAACGGGGAATGGAACCCGCCCGCGACATCGAGCGGGATGGCTCGACGAACACCGAGTTCACGGGCGTGTTCAACCAGCCATTCGATGTCATCGGTTCCGCCCGCGACGACGATCTGGCCCGGTGCGTTGAGGTTGGCGACGTAGAGCTGCCCGCCGTCGGCCCGACGGGAAGCAGCAATCGCTTCGGCAGCGTCGGCATCGGCCCCGATCAGCGCCGCCATGCCCGATGCGCTGTTGTTTGCGCATTCGGCCATGGCCCTGCCCCGCTCAGCCACGAGACGCAGCCCGTCGGCGTACGAGACGCTGCCTGCAGCCGCAAGTGCCGTGTATTCCCCGAGCGAATGACCCGCTGCGGCGGAGGGATCCGAGCGGACCGCCTTGCGGAACTCGTCGAACAGGGCAAACGACGTTGCGTACAGCGCCGGCTGGGCGTGCTGTGTCTCGGTGAGCCGCTCCTGTGGTCCGTTGTCGATGAGGCCATCGAGGTCCCAGCCGAGGATGTCCGTGCTGGCGTCGGCGAACAGGTCAGGCCTCGCGGCGCGCACGTCGGCACCCATGCCGACGGTCTGCGAGCCCTGACCCGGGAACAGAACTGCGTATGTCATCGTTGTGGACCCCATTGACCTGATCGGTGGCTTGTCTGACTTACTGCAACCACGCGGCGTTTCACATGTTCCCTGTGACCGGAGGGACTGCGAGGTACCGGCGGATGTTCCGCATCGCCTGGGCGATCCGTTGGGCGTTCTCAACCAGGGCGAAACGCACATGGCCGTCGCCGGAGGGACCGAACCCGATCCCGGGGCTGACGGCGACTGCCGCACGATCGAGCAGATCAAGCGCAAACGCAAGACTTCCCATGTGGGCATGGCTCTCGGGGATCTTGGCCCACACGAACATCGTGGCCTCCGGTGGGGTGACGTGCCATCCCGCCTGGGCGAGCCCTTCGATGAGCGTGTCACGACGCACCCGGTATTCGTCGACGACCTCACCGATGTAGGCATCGTGCTCATTGAGGGCGATGATCGACGCAATCTGGATCGGTTGGAAGGTCCCGTAGTCCAGGTACGACTTGAGCTGCTGGAGAGCAGCAACGATCTGCGCGTTGCCGACCACGAAGCCGACCCGCCATCCGGCCATCGAGTGGGATTTGGACAGTGTGTAGAGCTCGACTGCGACTTCTTTGGCACCGTCGACCTGGAGCAACGATGGTGGTCGATACCCGTCGAAGGCGATGTCGGCGTAGGCGAAATCATGGACAAGGGCGACATCGTTGCGATGGGCGAAATCAACGAGCCGTTTGAAGAAATCGAGATCGACGCTCACGGTCGTCGGGTTGTGTGGGAACGATGTCACGATCACCCGTGGTTTCGGCCACGACGTCCGGAAGGCGGCGGTGAGCCTGTCGAAGAAATCGGCATCCGTGCTCAGGTGCACCCGACGGACCTCGGCACCCGCAAGCACCGGTGCGTAGATGTGGATCGGGTATGAGGGTTCGGGTACCAGGGCGACATCACCCGGCTGCACCAGGGTCCACATCAGATGCGACAACCCCTCCTTCGCCCCGATCGTGTTGATGACCTCGGTTTCGGGATCCAGGGTGACGCCGAACGCCCGTTGATATCGGTCGGCGACGGCCTTGCGCAGGTTGGGAATCCCGCGTGAGGCCGAGTATCGGTGGTTCTTGCCCTGGGATGCGGCTTCGACCAGTTTCTCGACGACTCCGGGCGGTGATGGGATGTCCGGATTGCCGAAGCCGAGGTCGATCACGTCGACGCCGGCTCGCCGTGCCTCAAGCTTGCGTTGGTTCACCTCAGCGAACACATACGGAGGCAGATTGTCGATGCGTCGGAATTCCATTGCCCGACGATACGCCGGTCAGACACCGAAACGGGAATCCCTTACGTGGGAAGGAACCGCCTGATCCCACTCGGAAGGATGTCAGCAGCCCACGTGAACACCGATCGGACAAGGTCGAGCGCATCGATGGAGCCGTCCCAATGCTCAAGGACGATCTCGGCATCGGCACCTTTCATCAGGTGGTCGATCGCAAGGGAGATGAGGATGATGTCGTCGAGGCGCCCGACGCCGACGACAAAGTCGGGGATGATGTCGATCGGGGAAGCGACGTAGGCCGCGACCGAACCGACGAACACCTTGCGTCGAATGGGCACACGGGGATCTCGCATCAGGCGCGACAGGAGTTTCGCGATGTTCGGAAGCAGGAGCACGACCTCGGCGCCGATCTCGTTCCACGAGCGTCGTGGAATCGGTTCACGCGAGTCGACTGCCTCAAGGGGACGTGGAAGATGTTCAGCGGACATGCAGCTCCTCCCTGGCCAGGACGGCAGCGCCGACGGCACCCGAGGCCTGTCCGAGCGCCGCTACCTGGATCGTAGGCGGCACGCGCAGTTTTCCACCGTGGATCGAATCCCTCACGATCCTTCTCGCGGGCCCGACGATGGACTCGCCGACGGAACCGAGGCCACCTCCGATGATGACGACTTCGGGGTCGAAGATCGCGATCAGGTCGGCGATCCCCTGTCCGAACGCCCGCCCGACCTCCGTGACGAGCGCCCGCGCTGTCTCCTCGCCGGCATCCGCGACGGCGATGACGGACTCGCCGGTTATGGGCTCGGACCCGAGCGCGCGTGCCAGGGACCCGTCCGGATTGGCAGCCACCACCTCACGAGCGAGACGCATCAGAGCGGGTCCCGATGCGCGGGTCTCCCAGCATCCCCGTTTGCCGCAGTCACACAGCAGGCCCCCCACCTCGACGCGAACGTGCCCCCACTCGCCGGCAAAACCTCCACCCCGGTAGACCTTCTTGTCGATGACCACGGCACCGCCGATTCCTGTTCCGAGCGTGACGAGGAGCCCATTGTCATAGCCTGCTCCTGCACCGATCCTGAACTCGGCAAGTGCTGCGGTGTTTGCGTCATTGTCGACGACCACAGGGGTCTGATAGCGGTCCTCGAGTTCGGACTTCACCTGGATGTCGGTACCCGACACGTGCGGTCCCCATACGAGCACACCGTCTGGCATCCGAACCAGACCGGCGATGCCGACGCCGATGCCATCGACCGGGCCATCGGCCACCTTGTCGATGGCGAGCGCGATCGCATCGACGAGGTCCATGGAGCGGTCGAGCAGAAAACGCTCATCGAACCGTCGGTCGTCCGCTTCCATGCGGACGCCGAACGCCTTTGTCCCTCCGATGTCGACACCAATGACCGTCATGGTGCAAGGGTATCAGTCGTCGATGGACGTCAGTCCACCTGGATCCGCTCAGGGCCACCGTCGACGTCGTCGTCGGTGTTGTCGCTGCGGAGCTTCCTGCTGAGTCCGGTCGCCAACGCACCAAGCGCTGCGACGACCTCGAAACCCGCTTTCCCGAGGTGGCCGACAGCCGACCTGACGGCGGTGACAAGCGGATCCGATTGTTCCTGGCTCATGCATCCTCCAAGGTGAAAACCACTCGCAGCTCGCCCTCGTCGAGCTTGGCACCCGCAATGGTACGCCGCTTCAATGAGTCGGGCAGCACAATGCTCCTGCGGTACGGCCCAATCGTCAGGAAGATCTCGTTGTCGTGCCGCATCACCTCGACGTCGCCCTTGCTCGCCAGGGGAACAGTCACAACAAGGGCGACATCGTCCCCGACGTCCTCAACCCGCAGTGGATCGACGCTCGAGAGGCGATCTGTGGGGTCCTGGTCGCCGTAGAGCTCCTCGCCGACGATTCGGAGCCGATCCACCCCGACCATCTCTTCCGAGAACAGTCGGAGTCGCCGGACATCGGTACCGGCGAACCCTTCGTCGACGGCGGCCAGATGACCCTCCTGGATCTTGCGCCACCGTTCGAAGTATGGATCCTCGACTACGTCGGGCAGCACCCGATTCACGATTGCCGCGTCCACCCCGTACCCGAACAATCCGAGATAGGTGTACGTCCGCCTGGCCTCGGCGATGACCATCTTCTCCGGGTTCATCACGAGGCGGGCCGTGGTGATCTCAGGATCGGACAGCAATTCCTTGATGCCGTCGAGCCGGTCGTAGAACTGGGCGAAGGTGTCGAACACGGCGTCGTCGGCGACCGGCATGGCACTGACCTTCGACAGCAGCGGACGCACGACCTTGGCGACCCGTCGTGACGCGGGGAACAGCTTGTTCATGTACCACGACATCACTTCTGGCAACGAGAGCAGACGCAGCGTTTCGGCTGTCGGGGCGCAGTCGACGATGATGACATCGTACGAGCCAGAACGTGCGTGCTCCCGTACGGCCGACAGCGAGAACAGCTCGTCCATGCCCGGGAACACCGTCAGCTCCTCTGCCTCGATCCCCTTCAGTCCGGACCAATCGAACAAGTCCGTGAGGTGGTCACGGACCGCTCCCCAGGACTCTTCGAGTCGCTGCTGGGTGTCGATTTGCTGGGCGTCCAGATTCGGGACGACCATCGAAGGTTGGTCGCCGAGCGGCACGTCGAATGCATCCGAGAGGGAGTGTGCCGGATCGGTTGACATCACGAGGGTTCGATACCCCCGATCGGCGGCAGCGATCGCGGTTGCCGCGGAAATCGTCGTCTTCCCGACACCGCCTTTGCCGGTGACGAGGATGATCCGCATCAGGAGGTCGCTTCCGCCCGCTTCTTCAACCCGCGCAATGCCGTGCCGACGATCTGCTTTTCCGCCTGCCGACGCAGGAACCCGGGTACGGCGAACTCGGGTTCGACCTTGAGGGCATAGACCACTTCGGTCGCCTCGCCCTCGATGGGGTTGAACTCGTACCTGCCTTCAAGCGACTTGATGTCGTCATTGGGCACCGCGCTCCAGGCGAATCCGTTGTCATAGTCGTAGCTGTACACGAAGGTCGCCGAGATCTCCTTGATCATCGCGTCGATCACGAACTCGGCCTTCGCAGGGCGACCATGTTCGTCCTCCTCGGCGATGGAGACAGATTTCACACCTCCGGCCCATGCCGGATAGGCCTCGAGATCGAGAGCAACTTCGTACACATGCTGCGGCTCGGCCGACACTTCGACTCGCTGCACGGTCCCCTCGACTGCCATCGCCACTCCTTGTCCGCTGCTACCGATGGAAGCGTAGCGCTCACACGACGCAGGTCACCCGGGTGAACACCGATTCGTAGCGATAGATGTCGTCATCGGACGGGTGCGTCGAACGAAACGCGCTGATGCCCGCCTCGATCTCATCGTCGGGAACGAACTGGAGACTGGACACGAAACGACCGCGAACCGCCTCTGTCCAGCTCGCTGCGGTTCGCTCGATCGGTTCGACGATCGTTGCGATCGAGACCGAGCTGACCAAAGCGCCGACATGGGCTGCAAGATCAACCGGGTCAGGGAATCGCGGCTCGTCGATGTGCCGGATCGACGGAAACCAGCGCCCGAGCGAGCTTGTGGAGATGTCTGCGGGATCAAACGTCCAGACGTCGATCAACCCGCCCGGACGCACGACCCGGGCTGCTTCGGTGAGCGTCCGTCTCCAATCGCCGTAGTGGATCGACATGTGGAAGTAGGCCAGCCCGAACTGGTTCGATGCGAACGGAAGACACTGGGCATCGCCGAGGACCACCCTCACATTGGGGCGTCGCCGCGCTGCTTCGATCATCGCAGGCGCCACGTCGAGCAGAACCGCCCGGCGTCCGAGGCCCGCCCACACCGCCGAGTGGTTGCCCGGGCCACCGCCCACATCGAGGAGTGGATCGAGGCAGCGCCTGGCGACAGTCGCTGCCCTCGCGGCTGCTGTCGGTGACATGGGCCGGAGTCGATATCCGTCGGCGAGGACGTCCAGATCGATATCAGCCAAAGGCAAAAGCCCGTCCTGTCGCCCGGAAGTAGCCGACGTTGCGGCACATCGTCTCCCCCAGCCGCCACGTCAGCGCACGGGGCTGGTGGATGTCGCCGAAGAAGTGATATCGGGGGCGATGCTCCTTGATGTAGTCCAGGATCGGACTCGAGCCCTTTGGCCTGCCACCAATGACATCGGACGCAAGCATCGGGACCGCTGGCGGAACGTGGGTACACAGTACGTCGACGGGACCCAGCCGGTCGAGCTTGGCAGCCATCGCAGCGTGGGATACCTCGCCGCTCGACCCGATCGACGGAACACCGCCGCCGGCAAACCCGATTCGCCACCCGCCGATGTCGATAACGTCGGTGTCGATGAAACGGGCCGAACCGGGCAACGATGCCTCGAGCAGCCGGACGCTGTCGACGTTGCCATACGTGACGAAAGCGTTGTAACGGGCGAGCGCCTCGCCGACTCGTGCGTACTCCTCCTCCATGCGTCGAGCTACCTCTGCCCTGATCTCGTCCACCCTGCCCGCAGCGTTGTCGGCCCACAGCGCAGAAGCATCGTCGAAACGGAGTTGACTGCGAAGCTCCACGATCGCAGCCACGATCTCGACACCGACCACGTCGGGCACGATGCCTTCGAAGGTGCGGTAGTCGACCAGATTGACGAGATCGCCGAGCACAAGCAGTGTCGAGCCCTCAGGGGCTGCACGCGACAGCGCCTCCGCCGCGCCATGGACGTCGGCGACGAGATACAGGGTCACGACGGCTCTGTGGGTCCGAAGAGACGGGCGGCCTTGATCATCAGTGCTGCACCCAGTGCCCCTGCGACGACCGACAGGGAATCGGGCCAGGACGTATAGAGGACCGAGATACCGGCCATGCCGAATCCGATGCATCCTGCGATCACGGATCGACCGAGCGAACCCCATCTCGCATCGGGATCGACATGGGACCAACCATCGACGGATCCGGCAATCGCCGCCAGTACGAGCCACACGCCAGCGAGCAACGAACCGACGAGCAGTACCGAGCCGTAGAAAAGTGTCATGGGGCCACTCTAGGTACTGCCGGACCGACGTCCTGTACATCGATGACCGCCTTCGCCTCGGCGCCGCCGATCCGCTGGACGGCCCAGATTGCGTGCTCGGCGAGCAGCGGATCCGGATGGCCGACGTACCCGGCAAGGAGAGGGATGTCCGAACTGTCACCTGTATTGCCAAGGGCGATGAGTGCGTTGCGCCGGACAAAACGCATGTTCCGCTTGGGCACGTACCAATGGGAAAGATCACGATCGAGCTCGGCATCAGTCGCACCGAGCAGATCACGGGCCCCGAGGGTCGGCCTCGCACGGGGTACCGCACCGAGGGCCGCATCCCCGGGCGGGCAGGCGACGAGGCAATCGTCGCAACCGTAGACCCGTCCACCGACTGCGGATCGGAGCTCCTCGGGAATCGACCCGGGTCGCTGGAGCACGGCGGCAAGGCAACGGTTTGCGTCGAGGACGCCGGGCCCGACGATTGCCTCCGTCGGGCAGGCCGGAATGCAAGCTGTGCACGAGCCACACGTGCGACGCATCGGCTCGGTGGAGGCCATCGGTGCATCGGTTACGACTGAGCCGATCAGGAACCATGGACCCAGACCGGGGGCCAGCACCATCGTGCTCTTGCCTGACCAAGCCACACCGGCGCGAACCGCAACCGCGCGATCGATCAGACGGTCGTCGTCGAAGACCACTTCACTGCGATGACCCCCCGACGCCAACCGCCGCTCGATTCGACCAAGAACGTCACGGACCCTGGCGTAGCGGTCGCCGTCGGCGAACCGTGCGATGGGGCGACCACGCCCGTTCGGAAAGTCCAGATCACCGTCGACACCATCGCCATCGACCAGATACGGAACCGCCGTGACGACGATCGATCTGCCCCATGGAAACGACCGGGACGGATGTGCCCCGACCGAAGGCGAGCGGTACACGAAGCCAAGACCGCCATTGAGCCCGTCCGCGTTGCGGGATTCGATTGCACGCAGAGCATCGTCGAACGGCGCGAGGTCGGTGACCCCCACTCGCACGTCGGATGGCACGACCGCCCTGATCTCGTCCAGCACGCCACGAAGCGTATCGGGCCGACGGACCCGAATCTGTCATACCTCGTCGATACGTTTGTGGCATCAAAGGAGGTACGGATGATCATCGATTGTGACGTCTGCGACATGCGCGACACGCGTGCGTGTGAGGATTGCATCGTGACGGCGATGCTGGGCGATCAGGGAATCCTCGAACTTGCCGACGACGAGCGGACGGCCATCGATGCGATGAGCCGGGTCGGACTCGTGTCACCGCTAAGGCTGCGGATCCACCCCGGCGAACAGCGACCCGCAGCAAGCAGTTGATCCGACTGGTCAGAGCGAGTGGGTTAGCCTGAGACCATGAAACTCGGATTGAATCTCGGTCTCGCCGCCTCCGCGGTCGCCGACAATTTCATGCTTGTGAGCGAGGCCGAGCAACTCGGATACGACAGCGTGTGGACCGCTGAGGCGTATGGGTCCGACGCAGCGACACCGCTTGCTTTCATTGCAGCCAGGACCGAACGGATCAAGCTCGGCAGCGCGGTCCTCCAGATGCCGGCCCGGACACCGGCAATGACGGCCATGACCGCCTCGACAATCGATCGACTGTCCGATGGGCGGTTCCTGCTCGGACTCGGTGTATCGGGTCCACAGGTCGTCGAGGGCTGGCACGGGCGCCCTTACGGCAAGCCACTCGGGGTGACACGGGAGTACGTGACGCTGATGCGAACAATGCTCGCCCGTAAGGAACCGGTGGCCTTCGACGGCGACTATTACCAGCTGCCATACATCGGCGAGGGTTCGACCGGTCTCGGCAAACCCCTCAAGCTGATGCAAGGGCCGAAAAACCCTGACATCCCGATCTTCCTCGCGGCGATCGGACCAAAGAACGTGTCCCTCACGGCCGAGATCGCCGACGGATGGTTACCGGTCTTCTTCTCCCCCGAGCGCAGTGCATCTGTGTATGGACCCCGGCTGGCAGAAGGCTTCGCCGCAAGCGCGGAACCCGACAAGTCCGACAGATTCGAGATCGCACCGACGGTCACCGCACTCGTCACCGACGATGTCGATGCCGGACGACTCCAGATGAAACCGGGGATCGCTCTGTACATCGGCGGCATGGGAGCCAAGGGTCGCAACTTCTACAACGACCTCGCGCATCGGTACGGGTTCGAGGAGGCAGCCGAAACCATCCAGGATCTCTACCTGTCCGGCAAGAAGATGGAGGCCACCATGGCGGTGCCCGACGCACTCGTGGATGAGGTATGCCTCGTCGGGCCGGCAGCCCGCATCAAGGACCGACTCGATGCCTGGGCAGACGCGGGCGTGACAACGCTGATCATCGGATCGACCGATCTGACGACGATTCGCACGATCGCCGAAGTCGCGAGCTGAGCCGGACTAGGTCGCTGCGTCAGGCGTGCGGGGCACCGTAAGCCTGAACGTGCATCCATCCGAGTCGATGTACGACAGCGAACCGCCCATGAGCTCGGCAAGACGCTTCGACAAGGTCAGACCAAGCCCGACCGACCCCGGAGCCGGAGCTGTGTGTGACGACCTCCGGAAAGGTTCGAAGATCGCTTCGAGGTCGTGATCCGGGATACCACTTCCATCGTCGTGCACGTCGACATACGCCCAACGGTCGTCCCCGCCGAATGTCACGCGAACCTGCCGACCGCCGTACCGCACGGCGTTGGTGAGGAGGTTCCTGATGACCTGGCGAACACGCACGGGATCAGCGAACGCCGCGCTGGATTGGTCGTCGACGGTGAGGGTGACCTCATCGGGGGGAGACAGTCGGGAAGCAACGTTGGCTGCCAGAAGCGACAGGTCGGTTCGCTCAGGGAACACATTCACCTCGCCATCCTCCGATTGCGCCGCCACGACGAGGTCCTCGACGAGATCGGCCATCTCCCTGCTCTCATGGGCGATCACAGCGATCAGTTGCTGCCTCTCGGCTGGCGCAATCTGCTGGTCGGCTGCACCGAGTTCCTCGGCGAGACCGACAACGGCTGTGAGCGGGGTCCGGAGTTCGTGGCTCACCGAAGCGATCAATTGGTTCTTCGACTGGATCAGTGACTCGAGCCGTTCCCTGGTCTCGGCGCGCTCGTAATACGCACCAAGGATGTCAGCGATGGTTCGCAGGAACGCGGCCTCGCGCTTCGACCATGGCTGGGTCGACTGGCGGCGGACGAACCCGACCGTTCCGAACCCGCCGGCGCCGACCTCGATGGGTGCAACGAGTTCCTCGACGATCCCATCCCCGGTGCGCGCAAGAGCCCCCGTATGGATGGCGTCACGAACCGTTGGCATCGTGTCGTACGGCATCGAGACACCCACCGGCTTCGTGGGCAGGATGCCCGGCTGAACCCAACTCTCGATGGTCTCAGCGCCAAGCGACTCGTCGGCGAGCTGTGTCGTCATCGTGACGTACACCTCGTCCACCCGGGCAGCGACACCAACGGCGTCAAGCGCGCCCTCGACGCCCATCCCCTTTCCACCCAGCAACGCCTGGGACGACTTCGCAAGCGCCTCTTCATAACGCAAACGACCATCGAGCGATCCGATGAGCGAGTCGCGGACCCGCAGATCCTCGATCCGTTGCCAGAAGGCGGCGGTGAGGTCCGCCAGTGTTCGGAGCAGGATGAGGTCATCGGTGTGCCAACGCCGTCCCGGCTGGGAATCGGCCGCTCCCACCACGCCGAGCCATCGGCCGTCGGAGATGATCGGGATGTTCACCTCGGAGTTCGCGCCCCCGGCTCCTGAACGATCGCTTCCCGTACCGGCGGATTCCTCGATCCGGTAGAAGAACGGGGCACCGCCCTCGAGATGGGCCTTGCCGCGACCGAGGGCGCTCCACGAGGTTCGGAAACCGGGCTCGTACACATGGTTGATCGATGCACGGGATGTACTCGATCCCACGACCACGCCCACCAAGCCGTCTGCAGGATCGATTTCGTTGTGTTCGATGAACAGCGTCTCAGCCCTGACACCCGCCCTGATCGCCTCGATCGCATTCTCGAGAGCGTGGCCGTCGTCTCGAGCCACCAGCGCCCGTGCAGCACTCGATGCCGCCTGTGAACGCCGTACCCGTGTCTCCTCCTCGTCGAACCGCTTTCGCAGCAACGATCCGAATCGGGTGGCGACGATGGTGATGGCAATCGAGAACACGCCTGCGGCGACGGTGCCTGCGGTGACCAACCGGATCGTCGATGCCTCAGGCATCCCCAACATCGGTCGGGCCCACGATGCACCAGCGCCGACCACGACGGCATAGGCACCCACCGGCCATGCACGCCACGACCGGCCGAGAAGGGCGACGAGCAGGATGAAATAGGTCGTGGCAGCAGCGATACCGACAGGCGGAACCGCCACAATCGCAAAGGTGACGCCCGTGATCGTTATGTCCGCCAGGAGCGACGGCAGATAGCCGGATCGATGGGTCCGAAGCGCGATCCGTGCGTCGACGGTCACGGCGAGCGTGAGGCCGCCTGCGATGAACATCTCCGGCCATGCGAAAACGACGCCACAGATCGCTGCCGCAATGACTGATATCAGGGAGAGATCGCGACGGAGGCGATGCCAGCGCGACAGCACTCCGGTGCGAACCGGGGCAGGTCTCGGTTGGGCATCAGCGGAGTACCGCTGCAAGGTGGTTGCCATGGTGGTGGCCTCCGGGATAGTCCCCCCTCTATCGGCACGAAGTCACTCGGTGTTTAGATGTTCGCTCCACGCCAGAAGCGCCGTCGAGAACAGCACGACAGCGCCGTGGGTGGCGACCCGGTTCTGGAGTTCCCGATCGTTGGTGATCACGACACAGCCAGGCGGTGCTCGACGGACCATGGCAACAATCGCATCGTCAGCCGATGTGAGCGGCTCGAACACCGCCCTGACACCTGTTTCGGTCACGAAGTCGCCTCGCCCCGATGCCCCAGAGGCGTCGAAGATGACGACCACATCGGTCGACGGAGATGCCCGTTTGACCGACTCGGCGCGTCGAATGACGGCGTCACGCCCTTGACGGATACCGACCAGCCCTTCACTCACCCCACCCGCGATGTTGTATCCGTCAAGCAGCATCAGCCCCGGTCCCTGAGTGAGGACGGCTCCGAGCGCCGCAGCCGACTCGGGCGAAAGCCCGAGCGGAATGGAAACGTCGGGGCTGGCCGTTTCGTGGGTCGATCGACGGTGGTCGGGGGTGCGGTAGTACCGCAGCTTGCGGACGAGGTCGTCGAGCATCACCGCGATGTCGACGCTGTCGCTCGGGACCACCGATGTCGTCCGATCCACCGCTGGAGGGACTCCCTGCAGACGTCGTGATTCCCTTGCATCCCGACGCGACAGGCGTGCGCGAAGATCTTCGACCTCGCTGGTCAGGATGGCCATGTCGTCGGATAGGCTCTCGATCTCGACGGACGCCTTGTCAACGTCTGCCCGCGCTGCCTCAAGCTGCTTTTCGAGGCTTTCCCTGGACCGCTTTGCAGCATCGGAGACCGCGGCAAGTTCCGCAGCATGTTCTGCCCGTGCTCGTTCCATCCGCTCGTGCGCGGTTGCAAGCCGTGCCTCGGCCTGGGCCACTTTGCGTTGCTCGGATTCGAGACCGGCTTTCAGAACGTCGAGCGACCCGCTGGCAGCTGCGAGCCCAACGATCTCGTCAGCCCGCATCGGGTCTTCGAGGAAGTACCTCGCAACAGTGTCGTCGTTCCCATCGCTCTCGAACCGCTCGCGCACCGCGGCCCGGAATGTGTCGTCCTTTTCGATGAACCCGATCAATGTTCTCGCCAACGGTGCGGGAAGGCCCTTGCCCGTCGCACGTGCCACGGGCCGCAGCTTGTGTGGGATGTCGTCGGGCTTGCGTGATGCCAGCTCCGCCCTGGCCAGACGCACGACGGTACCGAGGGTACGGATTCGGTCGGCTGAAGCCACGGTATGCTCCTCACAGCGTTCGGGTGCCCGTCATCTTGACATGCATACGGACCCTGCAATACTCGCATACCACACCGCCAAACCCGGTGTCCAACAACATGACCATCGAACACACACTCGTACTCATTCTCGAATAGGCGCACCCGACATACTCGGTGCGCCCAACCCTCCGTGTCACCGGGGGGTTTTCTTCTATCCGGAGCAGCCATGGAAACCATCACTGGAGCAGAGATCCTCATGCGAGCCCTCGAGCTCGAAGGGGTAGACACTGTATTCGGCCTGCCCGGTGGCGCCATCCTCCAGGCATATGACTCGCTGTACGACAGCCCGATCCGGCATGTGCTGGTGCGGCACGAGCAAGGAGGCGGGCACATGGCCTCCGGATACGCGCACGCAACAGGCCGCGTCGGCGTGACGTTCGCCACATCGGGTCCCGGAGCAACGAACCTCGTCACGCCGCTGGCCGACGCATACATGGACTCGATTCCGGTTGTCGCGATCACGGCGCAGGTGGCGTCGACGTCGATCGGGCTCGACGCCTTCCAGGAGGCGCACACGTGGGGCATCTCGATGCCGGTGACGAAGCACAATGAACTCGTCACCCAGACGTCAGAGATCGCCGGGGCCATCCACGAGGCCTTCCATCTCGCTTCCACAGGCAGGCCGGGACCGGTTCTCGTCGACATCACCAAGGATGCCCTCGCCGGCTACGCGGAGTTCAAGGGTTCAAGGGTGATCGATCTCCCGGGGTACAAGCCTTCGGTCAAGGGTCACCCCAAGCAGGTCGCCGCGGCCATCAAGATGATCATGGAGGCCGAGCGGCCGGTCCTGTACACCGGTGGGGGCACCATCAGGTCCGGCGCCTCCGCTGAGGTCACAGCGTTTGCCGAACTGATGCGACTCCCCACGGTGACGACGCTCATGGCAAGGGGCGCAATCCCCGATTCGCACGAACTGGCGCTCGGCATGCCGGGCATGCACGGTTGCTATACGGCCTCGACGGCCATGCAGAAGTCCGATCTCCTCGTCAACATCGGCGCGAGGTTCGACGATCGGGTGACCGGCGACCCTGAGTTCTTCGCACCGGACGCCAGGGTGATCCATGTCGATGTCGATCCCGCGGAGATCGGCAAGATCCGCCAGGTCGACGTCCCGATCGTCGGAGATGCAAAGACGGTCCTCCGCCAACTCATCGAACGCGCGACGAAGGTCCTCGACGGAAAGCCCGCACCGGAGCGAAGCGAGTGGTTCGCTTCGATCACCAAATGGCAGAAGGACTATCCCCTCGCGTACGACCAGGATCCCGACGGCCCGATCCAACAGCAGTACGTCATCGAGCAGATCCACAAGCTCACCGGTGGTGATGCGATCGTCGTCGCCGGCGTCGGCCAGCATCAGATGTGGGCTTCGCAGTTCTGGGGATTCGAGCGACCGAACACGTGGATCAACTCCGGCGGCCTCGGCACGATGGGTTTCGCTGTCCCCGCAGCGATCGGAGCCCAGGCCGGGATGCCGGACGAGACCGTCATCGCCATTGACGGCGACGGATGCTTCCAGATGACGTTCCAGGAGCTGATCACGGCCGCCATCGAGAACATCCCTGTCAAGATCGTGGTCATGAACAACGCCAACCTCGGCATGGTCCGCCAATGGCAGCGGCTCTTCTTCAACGAGCGCTACTCGGCATCGGAGCTGTCGTACGACAACCCGGATGTCGTCATGCTCGCCGAAGCGATGGGCTGCGCCGGACTCCGGGCCGAAAAACCCGCGGACGTGATCCCGACGCTCGAGAAGGGGCTTGCGATCAACGACCGACCGGTGGTCATGGAATTCCGTTGTGACCCGGACGCCATGGTGTTCCCGATGATCAAAGCCGGTGGCAGCAACGACAACATCATCATGCGCCTCGAGGACCTCGCATGAGCCATGTGATATCGGTGACCGTCGAGAACAAGCCCGGTGTGTTGGCTCGTGTCGCGTCCATGTTCGCCCGAAGGGACTTCAACATCCACTCCCTCACCGTCGGGCCGACGCAGGATCCGACCCGCTCGCAGATGACCGTGGTGGTCGACGGTCCGCAGATGGAGCAGGTCATCAAGCAGCTCTACAAGCTCGTACACACGCTCAAGGTGACCGAGCATGTGCCCGGCGAGGCGATCGAGCGCGAGATCATGCTGGTTCGGGTGAATGCCGAACCGACACGCCGCTCCGAGGTTCTCGAGGCAGCAAACGTGTTCGGTGCAGCGGTCGTCGACGTCGGGGCGGCTTCCGTCACGTTCGAGGTCTCAGGGGAACCGGCTCGGCTCGCAGACTTCCACGAGATCATGAAGACCTATGGGATCGTGAGCCTGGTCAAGTCGGGGCGAATCGCTCTGGCCAAGGATTCAAAATCCGTAGCAAAGAAACAGAAACGAACTGCCTAGGAGCGATTGACATGGCCAAGATGTACTACGAAGCGGATGCCGATCCGGCGCTGATAGCCCGCCGGAAGGTTGCGGTGATCGGCTTCGGCAGCCAGGGTCACGCGCACGCACTCAACCTCAAGGAGTCCGGGGTTGACGTCGTCGTGGGGCTCAGGGAAGGCTCCAACCGCATTCGCGCCGCATCCGATGCAGGCCTCAAGGTCGTCGATCCCGAGACGGCCGCGGATTGGGCCGACGTCATCATGATGCTCGTACCCGACCAGGTCCAACAGCAGGTCTACAACGATGTCATCGCCCCCCGGCTCAAGAGCGGCGATGCATTGCTCTTCGCCCACGGTTTCAGCATCCACTTCGGGTTCGTCACTCCCCCACCCGACGTCGATGTCGCCATGGTGGCGCCCAAGGGACCCGGGCACCTCGTGCGTCGCCAGTTCGTGGAAGGATCAGGCGTCCCCACCCTCGTTGCGGTCCATCAGGACGCGACCGGTGAAGCGTTCTCCCTCGCCCTGTCGTATGCACACGGCATCGGCGGGACACGCGGCGGAGTCATCGAGACGAACTTCAAGGAAGAAACCGAAACCGATCTGTTCGGCGAACAGGTCGTCCTGTGCGGCGGGGTCGATGCGCTCATTCTCAACGCCTTCGAAACACTCACGGAGGCCGGCTACGAGCCTGAGATGGCCTACTTCGAGGTACTCCACGAGCTGAAGCTGATCGTCGATCTCCTGTGGGAGGGCGGCATCGAATGGATGCGCCACTCGGTTTCGGACACGGCCGAATACGGCGACATAAGTCGCGGGCCGCGGATCGTGGACGAGTCGACGAAGGACACGATGCGCGAGATCCTCGGCGAGATCCAGTCGGGCGAGTTCGCCAAGGAGTGGATGGCCGAATACGCAAACGGTGCTCCGCGTCTCAAGGCCGCTCGTGAGGCTGTGGCGGTCCATCCGATCGAAAAGGTCGGTCGCGAGCTTCGCAACATGATGACCTTCATGGTTCCCAAGACCCCGCAAGACGACACATGAGCCACGACTCCTGCGTATCGGGGCACCGTGGGTGGGTGCGACTTATGGGGCCGGTCGACACGACCGGCACTCACTGACGCCGCACACCCACTCAAGGAGAACCCACCATGCAGGACAAACTGATCATTCTCGACACCACGCTTCGCGACGGTGAACAGGCCCCAGGGATTGCGCTTTCGCCCGACGACAAGGTCGCCATCGCGAGGCAGCTTGCGAAACTGAAGGTCGATGTCATCGAGGCGGGATTCGCCGCGTCGAGTCCTGGCGACTTCAAAGCAGTGTCGAGGATCGCCGCCGAGATCACCGGTCCGGTCATCGCGTCCCTTGCACGGACGCACCCCGATGACATCGATCAGGCAGCCGATGCGCTCAAGCTCGCGCCGTCGAAACGGATCCACGTCTTCCAATCCACATCGCCGATCCATATGGAGCAGATGCTCCGGATGTCCCCGGCCGATGTCATCACATCGATCCGCGAGGGGGTGACGAGGGCAAAGCAGTATGTCGAAGACGTCGAGTTCTCGCCCCAGGATGCAACGCGGTCCGACCCCGATTTCGTCATCGAGGTATGCAGGATCGCAGTCGAGGCCGGAGCAACGACGATCAACGTTCCCGACACCGTCGGGTTCGCGATGCCCGAAGACTTCGTCGAGCTGCTCACCCGGGTGTATTCCGAGGTCAGGAACGGCAACGAGGATGTCATCATCTCGACGCACTGTCACAACGATCTCGGGTTGGCCGTGGCCAATTCGCTGTCAGCGATCCATGCGGGCGCACGCCAGATCGAAGGTGCCATCAACGGCATCGGCGAGCGGGCAGGCAACACGTCGACAGAAGAGATCATCATGGCGCTCACGACACGCTCGGATCACTTCGACGTCGAGATCGGAGCCGACACCCGAGAGATCTTCGAGACATCCCGTCTCGTCTCCAGCCTGACGGGTTACCCGATCCAGTACAACAAAGCGGTCGTCGGCAAGAACGCGTTCGCCCACGAGTCGGGGATCCATCAGCACGGTGTGCTACGCAACCGCGAAACGTACGAGATCATGGATCCGTCCGCCATCGGTCACCAATCCGTCCTTGTCCTCGGCAAGCATTCGGGTCGAGCAGCGTTCGCTGACGCCCTTGACAAGCTCGGCATCCGTCTCGAGGACGACGATTTCCAGCGATCGTTCGATCGTTTCAAGCAGCTCGCAGACCGCAAGGGCGAGATCGGTGAGGAAGGGCTCCGCGCGATCGTCACCGAGGAGACCGGTGCCGTCACGCAACAGATGAAGCTCGTCTCGCTCCACGTCGCAGGTGGATCCCATGAACCGCCCGTCGCAACCGTGACGCTCGATCGCGATGGCGAGGAGATAACGGTTTCCTCCGACGGTGACGGAATGATCAACGCCACGTTCGTGGCACTCCAGGATGCGTACGGCATCGCCGCCGAGCTTGTCGACTATCGGGTGTCACCCCTTGCGGCCGGAGCCGATGCGATGGCCAAGGTCAATGTCATCGTGAAGGTCCATGCCACGACATATTCCGGACAGGGCGTGTCGACCGACGTGGTCGAAGGCTCAGCTCGGGCGATGGTGTCGGCGTTGAACAAGGCGGCCTTCGACCTCGGCGCTCTCGAAGGTCCCTGACCCCGTCGTGGGAGGGTGCGGTACCCCGATGACGGTACCCTGCGACCGAGCATCGGAAAGGTGATCGCATCGTGGGCAGCGCAGACAGCAGCGCAGACATAGGGGTCATCGGCCTCGCGGTCATGGGCCAGAACCTCGTGCTCAATCTTGCCGATCATGGGCATACCGTTGCCGTGTTCAACCGCACCACCACCACCACAGAGGCGTTCCTCGCCGGAGACGCCGCCGACAAGAACGTCATCGGCACGAGTGACCTCGCGGAGTTGGTCGGCCATCTCAGGAGACCTCGGCGCGTGCTGCTCATGATCAAGGCCGGTGCACCTGTCGACGGGCAGATCGATGCGCTCGTCCCGCTCCTCGAACGCGGCGACATCATCATCGACGGCGGGAATTCACTCTTCACCGACACGGAACGGAGGGTTGCGAGCCTTGAGGCACACGGCATCAGATTCGTCGGCGCCGGGATCTCGGGCGGTGAGGAGGGCGCCCGCAATGGCCCCTCGATCATGCCGGGAGGCAATCCCGAGGCTTGGCCCGAGATCAAGCATCTGATCACGTCGATCGCCGCCGACTACAACGGCGAGCCCTGTGCCGACTGGGTGGGACCCGGGGGTTCAGGCCACTATGTCAAGATGGTCCACAACGGAATCGAATACGGCGACATGCAGGTGATCGCTGAGGCCTACGACATCATGGCCCGCGGACTGGGAATGGTCCCCGAGGACATCGGGGAGCACTTCGCCCGATGGAACACCGGCAAGCTCGACTCATACCTCGTCGGGATAACGGCCGACATCCTGGGACATCGAACCGACGGAATCCCGACGGTCGACGTCATCCTCGACGCCGCAGGACAAAAGGGCACCGGGAAATGGACCGTGATCGCCTCGATGGACGAGGGAATGCCGCTCACCCTCGTCGGGGAATCGGTCTACGCCAGGATGGTGTCGGCACTCAAGGACGAGCGGGTGAGGGCATCAACAATGCTCGGGGGCGATGTCGAGCCGATCATCGAGGACCGATCCGTGGTGATCGACGACCTCCACGACGCTCTCTACGGCTCCAAGATCGTGTCCTATGCCCAGGGGTTCATGTTGATCCGTGCGGCCAGCGACGAGTACGGATGGAATCTCGATCCCGGCCTGATCGCGGGTCTGTGGAGGGCCGGTTGCATCATCAGGTCCCAGTTCCTCGGCGACATAACGTCCGCGTACCGGGCAGACCCGACGCTCGACAATCTTCTCGTCGCCGACCACTTCGCCAAGGAAATCGCCACGACGCTTCCCGGGTGGCGCCGAACCGTCTCGCGGGCAGCGATGGCGGGCATCGCGGTGCCGGCCTATGCCTCCGCGCTCGCCTTCTATGATGCCTACCGCTCGGCGCGCGGCCCCGCGAACCTGATCCAGGCACAACGCGACTACTTCGGGGCGCACACCTATGAGCGCACCGATCAGCCTCGCGGTACATGGTTCCATACGGATTGGACCGGCCACGGAGGCCACACGACGTCAGGAGCGTACGACGCATGAAAACACCACCACGGGCCATGCCAGCCATCGTCACACCGTTCGATGCGTCATGGGAGTTCGATGCCGAGGGCCACAGGGCGAACGTCGTGGATCTCGCAGCAGAGGGTTCCGGGGGCTTCGTGGTGGCAGGCTCCACTGGGGAAGGCCCGTATCTCGAACCAGGGGAACGAGAGACGCTTGTCGCCGCAACCAGGCAGGCATCCCACGACGGATTCGTGATGTGCGGAATCAACGCAGAGTCGGTTCGCCAGGCCGTGGCACAGATCGCAGAGGCTGATGTCGGCGGTGCCGATGCCGCGCTCGTCGCAACCCCGGGAACGCTCGTGCGTGACAACCATCGAGGCGTTGAACGATTCTTCCGCCAGGTAGCGGGCGAATCGCCCATCCCCGTCTTCCTCTACACGGTCCCGCGCGTGACCGGCTATGCCCTCCCGACGGACGTCGTCAAACGCCTCGCCGAGGTCGACAACATCGTCGGAATCAAGGACTCCGGTGGCGACCCGACACGGATCCTTGATCTGGCCGATGCCATCAGTGCAGGCTTCCTCGTGTTCGCGGGCGCATCGCGCGCCCTCGCCGAATCCCACGGCAACGGCGGCTACGGCGCCATCACGGCAAGCGCAAACTACGCCTTCAGGCTTGTGGAGTTGGCGGCCGCCGGTGACGACCACGCGCAGCGGGAACTCGTGACGCTGACGGGAGTCGTTGAGCAATTCGGCGTCGCAGGTACCAAACACGCAGCCGGATTGGTCGGCAGAGCCGTCGGAGCTCCAAGAGCACCGCTGGCGCCGCTGTCGGCCGACGATGCGGCCCTGGTGGCCGCTGCCGTGGATTCGGCACAGTCACGGCGAGACCGGTAGCTTGGAGCGCGATGCACCTAGGTATCCGTTCAGAGTACGCAGCGCGCGAACGCAGGGTGGCGGGTACGCCTCAAAGCGTCCGTTCGCTCGTGGAACTCGGTGTGCGGGTATCGGTCGAATCGGGTGCGGGTACCTCGTCGGGATACACCGACAGCGCCTTCGAAGCCGCCGGAGCATCGATCGTTTCAGAACTCGGATCGGGTGAAGCGCTCGACGTTCTCGCAACAGTGGGTCCCGTCACCGACAACGACATCGCCTCGATAGCCGGGCACACGATCGTCGTCGGCATGCTCGACCCGACGAACAACGCCGACATCATCGCCAAACTCACCGACCGCGGTGCCACCTGTCTCGCGATGGAGCTCGTCCCTCGCTCCACGCTTGCCCAGGCCATGGACGCTCTTTCCTCCCAGGCAACGGCCGCTGGCTATGCGGCGGTGCTTCTCGGCGCTGGTGTAATGCCAAAATTTCTCCCCATGCTCGTCACCGCTGCGGGGACCGTGCCACCGGCCAGAGTGCTCGTGCTCGGTGTCGGAGTGGCCGGTTTGCAGGCGATCGCGACCGCCAAGCGCCTCGGCGGCGTCGTGTCTGCGTACGATATCCGCCCCGAGACCCGGGAACAGGTCGAGAGCCTCGGGGCGACGTTCGTCGATGCACCGACGATGACGATGGATGAGGGCGGCTACGCCAGGGCCATAGGAGAAGACGAACTCGCCGAACAGAGGCGAATCCTCGCAGCCTCCGTCGCCGAATCCGATCTCGTGATCACCACGGCACAGGTGCCCGGACGGAAAGCCCCCGTGCTTGTCGACGCAGCAATGGTCGAAGCGATGTCACAAGGTTCGGTGATCATCGACATGGCGGCCAGCTCGGGGGGCAACGTGGAAGGGTCCGTTCCCGACTCCGTGGTCGAGATCGGCGGCGTGACGATCCATGGACCGACCGACCTGGCTTCCCGGGTTGCCTCGGACGCATCACGAATGTATGCCCGGAACATCCTCGAAGTTGTGAAACGCCTCATCGTCGATGAAGCCGTGGTTGTCGATCCCGACGACGCGGTCATCGGCCCGATGATCGTCCGTACCGGGGATGCATCGTGAGCGACGTCTTCATCCAATCCATCGTCGCCTTCGTGCTCGCCGCTTTCGTCGGGTTCGAAGTCATCCGCAGGGTCCCGCCGACGTTGCACACGCCGTTGATGTCAGGTGCCAACGCAATCTCGGGCATCACCATCGTCGGGGCGGTCATCGCCGCAGCCACGGGCACCGGCTGGGTTGCTGGCGTCCTTGGCTTTCTCGCGGTCATGTTCGCGACGATCAACGTGGTCGGTGGGTTCCTCGTCACCGACCGCATGCTCGAGATGTTCAAGAAACTGCCGGGACCAAAGCGATGACCGAACTCGCGTACCTCGCCGCGGGCGTGCTGTTCATCCTCGGACTCAAGGGGCTCACCTCGCCACGGTCGGCACGACGCGGCAATCAAATCGCCGCCCTCGGCATGTTGGTTGCGACCATCGTCGTGGTGGTGGATCTGGTCACCGATGATTCCCGGCTGGCGTGGGGAATCGTCATCGCGGGTCTTGTTGCCGGTGGGGCGTTCGGGGCGCTGCTTGCCATCCGCGTCCAGATGACATCGATGCCCGAGCTCGTGGCAGCCTTCAACGGATTCGGAGGTGGAGCATCGGCCCTCGTCGCCGGAGCTGCCGTTGTCGCCACCGCAGGCGTGTTCGCGACCGAAACCGCTGTCACGACTGCCCTGTCGCTCGTCATCGGCGCTGTCACCCTGTCGGGATCATTCGTGGCCTTCGGAAAACTCCAGGGCATCCTCACCGGACGCCCCCTCAGAGTGGGCGGGGTCGTCACCAACGCGATACTCGCAAGTCTGGCAGTCGCTCTCGGAGCCGTTGCGGTCGCAACGGGCGACCCGGTGTACTACTGGCTTGCCGCGCTCGCGGCGATGGTGCTCGGTGTCGTCGGCGTCATGGGTATCGGCGGCGCCGACATGCCGGTCGTCATCTCACTGCTGAACTCCCTCTCGGGTATCGCTGCGGCCATGGCGGGATTCGTCATCAGCAATCAGGCACTGATCGTGGGAGGCGCGCTCGTGGGTGCCGCAGGGATGATCCTGACCATTGAGATGTCGGTTGCCATGAATCGTTCGCTCTCCAACATCCTGTTCTCCGGATTCGGCGGCGGAGCTGCGGCCGAGGACATCGGGACCCAACCGGTCCGGCGAGCGACGGCGGACGACGCCGCGATCGCCCTCGGCTACGCATCGCGGGTCATGGTGGTTCCCGGCTACGGGCTCGCTGTCGCCCAGGCCCAGTACGCGGTACGGGACCTCGCCAAGGAGCTGGAGGATCGCGGGGTCGAGGTCACCTACGCGATCCACCCGGTCGCCGGGCGCATGCCGGGCCACATGAACGTTCTTCTCGCTGAGGCCGACGTGTCATACGACAAGCTGCTCGACCTCGAACAGGCGAACCCGTTGCTGGAACGCACCGACGTGGTTCTCATCGTCGGTGCCAATGATGTCGTGAACCCGAGTGCCCGGGAGGACGCAGCTTCGCCGATCTACGGCATGCCGATCCTCAACGTGGACGAGGCGGCGACGGTGATTGTCGTGAAGCGGAGCCTGTCGCCCGGGTTTGCCGGAATCGACAACCCGCTGTTCTACATGGACAAGACGATGATGTACTTCGCCGACGCCAAGGACGCCATCACCGAGACAACGGCGGCGCTCGAAAGGATCTGAGGTGGAGTTCCGAGATGTTGTCCGCAAGCGACGCATGGTGCGGAACTACACCGACGAGCCGGTCGATCCCTCGGTCATCGAGCGCATCGTCTCGGCAGGTGTGAAGGCGCCCTCGGCGGGATTCAGCCAGGGTCAGCGATTCGTCGTCGTCACCGATCCGGACCAGAGGCAAGCGGTGGCACGAGCCGGCGGCGAAGAGCTGTATGTGGCCGATGGGTTCGCCCCCTGGATCTCACGTGCGCCGGTCCATGTCGTGATCTGCGTGGACAAGCATGCCTACCTCGACCGATACTCGGAACCGGACAAAGCCGGAACCGACGGAGAACGCTCCACCGAGGACGACTGGGAAGTCCCATTCTGGTGGGTTGACGCCGGCGCCTCGATGATGGCGATTCTCTATGCAGCCGTGGACGAAGGGCTTGCAGCCGGATTCCTGGGGGCCCAGGCGTTCGAAGCGTTGCATGCCACGCTCGGGATCCCCGAAAACGTGTCGATCGTCGGCATCTGCACGATCGGGCATCCGGCTCCGGATCGACGTTCGGGGAGCCTCAAGCGGGGATGGAAGGCGACACCCGAAGTCGTCCGGTGGCAACACTGGTCGTCGGAAGGACCTCACAACGCCTGACGCAGATCATGCACCAGATCATCGGGATCCTCGAGGCCGATGGACAGACGTACCAGCCCGGGGGCGACGTTCGGATCCGACGCGATCCGATGCTCGATCAACGATTCGACACCGCCGAGCGAGGTCGCATTCGTGAACATCTCGACTCGTTCGACGAGATGTGCGGCCGCATCGAACGTCCCGAGGTCGATGGACAACATCGATCCGAACCCCGACATCGTCCGGGTGGCGATGGCATGGGTCGGATGCGACGCAAGTCCGGGGTAGTACGTCAGCAATCCCGACGACTCAGCCCATTCAGCGACACGGTTGGCTGTGGCGGCTGCCCGCTGCGCCCGCAGCGGAAGCGTCCTGATGCCGCGCAGCGCAAGCCACACGTCGAGCGACCCCGGGACGGCGCCGGTCATCTCCCTGTGCCGACGGAGGCGGACAGCAATGTCGGGGTCCGCAACGACGAGAACACCGGCGTGTGCATCACTGTGGCCACCGATGGCTTTGGTGACCGAGTGCAGCACCACGTCGGCCCCATGCGACAGCGGGTTGGAGAACACGGGAGTGGCAAACGTGGAATCGACAAGTGTGATGACGCCCCGATCAGCGTTCCGCGCGGCCACAGCAGGGATGTCAGTCACCGTACACAACGGATTCGACGGTGATTCCAGCCACTGGATGTCACCGGTGTCGAGGGTGTCGGGATCGACGACGCGGAGATCACCGTGATCGGCACGATCCTCGATGAGGACCCGGATCATGTGATACACATCCGGCACGGCCACCGAACCCGGGCGGTAGAAGTCGAGCGCTGCAGCCGCCGCGGCCATTCCGCTGCTGTAGCACACGGCGTGACCGCCTTCGAGCGCCCCAACCACGGCTTCGAAACGTTCCGTCGTCTCATGGCTCGTCCGTCGATACCGTCGTCCGGTGTCGGCTTCGAACGTTGTCGACGGACGAATCGCCGGAGCGACGTCAGCCCCCTCTGCGTACTCCTTGTCGCCGTGGATGGCGGCGGTGAACGGATCCATGTCGGGTACGGTACCGCACCGACGGCTCGACACCGGCCGTGGTGGTCACAAACGGAGCGGGTATACGATGCGTGCCTATGAGTATCTCCCTTACCAGCCGACCCGCGTACGCCCCACCCGTTGAATTCGTCGAGCGCAAGGGCCTCGGTCACCCCGACACGATCTGTGACCGACTTGCAGAGGAATTCGCCTGCCACCTCGCTCGCCAGTACACCAAGCACACGGGTGCGGTACGACACTTCAATGTCGACAAAGCGATTCTCGCCGCAGGTGCGGTTGACGTCGGATTCGGCGGCGGACACCATGTGAAGCCGTCGCGCATCGTGCTGGTGGGCAAAGCCTCATACGCATTCGACTGGAAGCCCGACCCCGAAGAACTCGCGGCCCGATATCACAGCCGGTTGCTCGAACTGCTTCCGGATGCCGATCCGGACGCGTTCACGGTCGAGGTCTGGCTCAACAGGAGCTCTGACGACCTCGCCGCCGTCGTCCATGCCGAGTCTGTCGCGCCCCTCGCCAATGACACGTCGTTCGCCGCTGTGTCGATGCCACGGTCGATCGTCGAATCCGTCGTGTACGACGTGGAGCATCACCTCAACGATCCCGCATACCGTGCCGAACTCCCCGTCGGACGCGACATCAAGGTCATGGGTGCGCGGGTGGGAGATGACATCACGGTGACCGTTGCATCACCCGTGATGGCCACCAAGGTTGCCGACAGGGCTGCGTACGACGACGTGATCGATGCGGTCCACCATGACGTGACCGAGCTCGCGTCGGCCGTTGCGGGGCGCCGGGTGTCGGTCCAGGTCAATCAGGCGGACCAGGAGGACTCGGTCTATCTGACGCTGAGCGGAACATCCGCCGAGGCGGGCGATGACGGACAGGTCGGGCGGGGCAACCGTTTCGGCGGTCTGATAACTCCCTATCGCCCGATGAGTCTCGAGGCTGCTGCCGGTAAGAACCCTGCTGCCCATGTCGGCAAGACATATCACGCGATCGCCTACGACATCTCACAGCGTCTCATCGCCGAGACCGACGCCACAGAAGCGACCATCCGACTCCTGTCCTCGATCGGGCATCCCGTCACCGAACCACAGACCGTCCACGTTGAAACGACGAACGATCCGGATCCCGATGCGGTCGATCGGATCGTGTCGGACTGTTTCGGTGATTGGGCGAACGTCACCGATCGTCTCATCGACGGTTACTACGAGCTCTACTAGCCAGGCGGGGACCCGTCAGAGGTGCTGACGTATCGGTGACCGTGGTCCGTACTTCGGTGCGTGGATGCCAGCCTGCTTGATCATTTCGACGACGCGTCGGCGCTGGGGACGGAACGGTTCGAGAAGTTCGCACATCCGTTCGTCGTCGGCCCTCGGCTCCCCGGCAAGGGCCCACGCCACCGCGTTCGGTAGGTGATAGTCACCTTCAGGGACCGCATCCGTGTTCCCGACCGCACTTCCCATCGCGATTCCTGCCGTCCATCGCCCCACTCCTTTGACGGCGAGCAGTCGTCGCTCGGCATCGCCGGGTGGCATAGCGAGGATCGCCTCCAGGCGTCGAGCCCGTCGTGCGACCTCAATCAACGTCTCGGCCCTCGTACGCTCGATCCCGAAGGAATGAAGATCCTGATAGTCGAGCTGGGCGAGTACCGACGCCCTCGGGAACGCCGTGAGTTCCGATACCGGTCCCGGTGCCGCGTCGCCGAACGCGGAGATCAGTTCACGAAGGGTGCGTTTCGCCTCACGGGTCGTGACGAGCTGACCGAGCACCGTCTGGGCAACGGTCTCGTACACCGACCGATTGGCGCCAAGCCTGAGACCCCGCGTACCCGCCGCAAGGTCCCTGAGATCTGCAGGCGGGTCGTCCCCCCAGCCGACGTCCCGGGCTCCGACCAGGTCCGGGCCCCGCTCGATCAGCACCCGAGCCCCGTCGCCCCAGGCGCGGATTCTCACCACCGATCCGGGAGCGTGGGCGACCTCGACCGTTCCGAGGCCCTCATCGGTCCACGACGCCCAGACCCACACATCGCCGATGCGCCGGCCAACGCCCAATGTCCGTGCCGTAGCAAGCAGATCAAACGGTGAGCCGACATCGACCAGTGTTTCGTGCATCTCGCAACGGTACCGACATCACGAACCGGATCCGGCGCGGGTTTGGCATCGAACGCCCAACCCGACGAACATCGGGGTCCATGCCCTCACCACGACGTGAACGCCCGCGGACCACCGACGGAACAAGCCTGATACGCCAAGCACTCCCCGCACGGATTGGCGCTGTGGCGTTGCTCGCGGCAACCATGATCGTGGCTGGCGTGGTGTCGTCGGACGCCGAAGCGCAGGCGCAACAGCCATGCGGTCAGTACCTCGGAATCATCTGCGCCGGCTCGCTCACCGATGAAGCCGGTCGGGTCACGGCACCCGACGTCATGGCGGACACAATCGACCGCGTTGCTGCCAGGCACGGGATCGACTTGCGCGTCGTGGTCGTCGACAACACCAGGGGACACGACCCCGCTGCGTTTGCCACCACGATCGGAGAACTGTGGGGCGTCGGCGACGATGTCGCACAGAACGGCGTCGTCCTGCTGATCGCACTCGCGGAGGGTCGCACGGAACTTGCGGCACAGACGGGTGTGACCATCGACGGTTCAGCCGTCGCCGACGTCGGTCGCCCGTTCCTTGCCGCCGATGACATCGACGGTGCGCTGATCGCGATGGTCGGAGCGATCGGTGATGGCCTGGCCGAACCGGTCGTCGAACCGGGCCGATCCGGTGCATTGAGAAGCGCTCTCGTTCTGGGTCTCGCGGTGATCGGTATGGTTGTGGTCGCAGCGATCGTCGCAACAGAGCATCACAAACGCACCGTGGTCAGGAGATCGCGACTGCGTATGGCGCAACGCAACAGGGCTGGCAGGCAGATGGGAGCCGAACATGAGTCCTCCTGACATCTCCAGTACGTCGAACGCCAGGGTCAAGGCCTGGGTCAACTTGTCGAAGAGGTCACACAGGGACGAAACCGGGCAGTTCCTCGTCGAGGGCGCGCGGGAATCCCAGCGCCTGTCCCGACACACCCGCATCGTCGAAACGATCTGGTGCGAGCAATACGCCGGTCGGGCCGCCCCATTCGGTGCGACAACCGTGTCGACGCATGTCTTCGACAAGATCTCCCGCCGAACGCACCCGGACGGCACCGCGGTGATTGCCGTGACACCCGACTTGGGAATCGGACAGTTCAGCCCTCCCGAGCCCTCGCTGGTGCTCGTCGCCGACGGGGTCGAAAAGCCGGGCAACATCGGAGCCATGATGCGTACCTGTGATGCACTCGGCGCAGCGCTGCTGGCATCGGAACTCGCAACGGATCTCGTGAATCCCAACGTCATCCGCGCCGCCCAAGGCGCGCTTCTCGCCATCCCGACTGCGTCGGCCGATCGCGAGTCTGCGATTGCGTGGTGCGTCGAACACACCCAGACGGTGGTCCTGCGGCCGTACGACTCGATGAGCGTCTGGGACATCGACATGTCCGGGCCGACATCGATCGTCGTCGGGGCAGAGGACGCAGGCGTAGGCAGCCAATGGAACGACATCGGGGTCGGAGCACGCATCCCGATGTCCGGGCAGTCGGATTCGCTCAATGCCTCGGTGGCGGCAGCGATCGTGCTTGCCGAGGCGCGACGTCAGCGATCGTCCTCGACCGAGACGACCTGATCCGGCGAGTCGCACCACCGACACACGACCTTGTCGACAGTCCGCGAGAGCACGGACTCATCCTCAATGGTCACGACTCCTCCGAGATCCGCGTGCTCGAACCGCCGTCGGGTCACCGTGTCATACACGTCGAACCGGGTCTTGTTCCCGCATTGTTCGCATCGATAGGTCGTCATGGCTTTTTCAACTCCCAGATTCCGTCGTCTGCTGAAACAGCAAGGATTGCCTGCAAGGTGTCGCGAGGATCAGCCATGAGGGCCGCAGGAGTCAGGACGATCCTCATCGGCGGGCCGTGACGGTAGAGCGACGGCACGTCGACGACGCCGAGTGAGTCCGCCAACGCTGCGACATCGCGCAACGATGCTTCCGGCCCCGACCCCACGTCGGACAACCCTGAAGCGGTTCCCGCGTCGACCGCCATCTGAGGATCGGCGGCATCGCGTCCCTCGAGATGGATCAGCCCAAGGGCCGCGTGGAGAAACCGACCCCGTTCCTCCGGATCGTCGATGCCGAGGTACGCACGCATGAGCGGCGCCTCATCGTCGGCCGGGAGGGGCTGCCAGTCGAGCGCCACAGGGATACCAGCCTCGGCCACAGCTCGTGCGAAGCGATACAGCGTCCACACGGGAGAAGACCCGAACCTGAACCACACCTGCCCTGCGAACTCCACCGTGCTCCTTTCCATCGTGAATGTACCCGTCTCGTGCGCCATCGAAACCAAATCATCGCATCGAACACACGTTCGACTAGTGTCGCTCTGGTGACTCTCGTCGGCCAACGCTCGTTCTCCGATCTCGGAACTCCACTCTCGGAAGTCCCGTTCTGTGTCCTCGACCTCGAGACAACCGGCGTGGGACCCGATCGATCCGAGATCACCGAAATCGGCGCTGTGAAGTTCGAGGGCGGCCTCGAGGTCGGTCGGTTCCAGACGTTGGTCAACCCCGGGGCACCCATCCCTCCCCAGGTGACCGTCATCACGGGAATCACCCAGGCAATGGTCATCGACGCGCCAAGAATTGAGGAGGCACTCCCCTCATTCCTCGAGTTCCTCGGCGAATCGGTGATCGTCGGACACAATGTGTCATTCGACGTGTCCTTCCTCAATGCAGCGGCGATCCGCCTCGGCTATGGGCGGCTCCCCCACCAGTCGACGGACACACTTCGACTCGCTCGACGCCTCGTGCGAAAAGAGGTTCGCAACCTCAGGCTGTCAAGCCTCGCGTCCCACTTCCACTCCCCTACGACCCCGAATCATCGAGCACTCGACGACGCCATCGCAACGGCACACGTGTTCTGGTGCCTCCTCGAGCGAGCAGGATCGATCGGGGTCACCCACCTGGATGATCTTCTTGCGTTGCCCTCGATCAAGGGCTCACGCGCCATCGGCAAATTGGATCTCACGGAACACCTGCCCCGACGCCCCGGTGTGTACCGATTCATCAACGCTTCGGGGGCGGTGATCTACATCGGGAAGGCAACCAACCTCCGGGCCCGTGTCCGTTCGTACTTCGGGGGCGACACACGACGCAAGGTCGATGACATGTTGCGCGAGCTCGCGGCGATCGAGCACCAGACGACCACGTGCGAACTGGAGGCGTCGGTGGTCGAGGTACGACAGATAACCCAGCATTTGCCTCGATACAACCGCAGGTCCAAGCCGCCTCGCTCCCTGCATTGGGTACGACTCACCGACGAGGAGTATCCGCGACTGCAACTGGGCCGGATCTCCACGACGGGGCGCACGAGCCTCGGTCCGTTCCGATCGCGGCGTGCGGCGGAACAGGTGATGTTCGCTCTGTGGGACGGCTCGCAGATCCGACGGTGTGGCACGCCGTGCCGAGGTGACGAGTTCCGCGGTCTCGGAACCTCGACGTGCCCGTGCGCAGGCACCGATGATGATGGCTACGCGGCAGTCGTGGCCGAGTTCGAGCGTGCGTTGGCCACCGACCCTGCGGTCCTGTTCGAGGGGCTTGCCAGGAAGATGACCACGTTCGCCCGCCACCAGCGGTTCGAGGAGGCGGCCGACGTCCGCGATCGCTGGGACGCCCTCAAACGCTCGATCGAGGACGTCAGGGCATGGACTGCCCTTCAGGAGGCCGGCATCGTCATCGCAACCGATGCAGACGGGATATCAGCGCTCATCAATCGCGGCCATCTCCACCAGACATGGCGATCGACGGCCCAACGACCATTCCTGCCCGAAGCCCTGCCGCCACAGGGTCGGCCGGGGACGATGGCCGAGATGGAGGAAGCCCGCTTGATCTGGCGTTGGCTCTCGGCACCCGGCATCCGATTCGACGAGATCACCGGTGCGCTATCGCTGCCCGTCGGGCGTCTCCCGGACCCGACGAGCATTCAGGCGACGGAAGCACCGGGTGGAACCTCGCCGTCGGGGCGGAGCAGCACGGTCCCCTCATCGGTCGGTATCCCCAGGACGAGCACATCGGAACGGAATCCGCCGACGCGCATGGGGGCGAACCCAGCGACTACTATGACTTGGGTACCGACCAGATCATCGGCGTCGTAGCGCTCGGTGATCTTGGCCGACGACTGGACCGGCTCGGCGTCGCCGAGGTCGATCCACAGGCTCAACGCCGGCTCACGGGCGCCGGTGTTCGGCTCGGCTCTGAGTATCGTGCCGACCCGCAGGGCCAGACGTTGGAAATCAGCAATGGAGGGACGAGACATAGCGCGGAACCATAGTCAGAACCGCACCGCGCAGACCCGACCGAGCTGACTAGACACAACAACAACCACCGATTGACTATTGCCGACCACGCTGCGTAGCGGTATGTTCGGTGTGAGTCGCGATAAGACGGCCGACCCATGGGGGTTTGGGTGTCAGTGCGATTCAATGGATAGTGCTGGATATTTCTGCCGTGGAGGGCTTCCGCGGCGGAGATAGAAGTGTCCGGAACGAAGGGCTTCGGTCCGGACCCACGGGGCAGAAACCCCGTGCTATTAAAGGGATGGGAAGGCAAATGCCCCAAGTATGGGTGCCCACACACGGGCTTGCACGAAGAATCATGTCGGTCGTCTCGGCCGCTGTCGTCACATTGTCACTGATCGTGGCGATACCAATCGCGATTCCGAGCGTCACAAGCGCTGCTGATGCTGCCGTCGACTCCTGTGGGGTCGACGTCGTCCTGATACTCGATGCATCGGGTTCGATGACGAGCAACTCGAACGCCGGGATCAACGCGGTGCGAGATGGTGTCAACGCGTTCGTCAGCGAACTCAACAGCGTCGCTCCGTCTTCGCGGGTCGGGATCGTGCGTTTTGGTGTTCCCGCAAGCGCCGACGTGCCCTACACATCCGTCGGAAGTGCCGCGCTCGCCAACTACATGAACAACGTCGGAGGAACGGGGTACCGCGCGTATACCGGTTCCAACTCGTTCACGAACTGGGATGCCGCGCTCGCTGAGGCAACCAGCGAGTTCACAGCCGCAAACGCCGTGATCTTCATCACCGACGGCAACCCGAACAGGTCGATCGGCAATTCCTACAGCGACAACGTCGCCGGCTGGAACCTCGCAACCGCCGCAGCCCTCGGCTCAGCGAACGCCCTCAAAGCCAAGACCACCGGCAGGGTCTACGGAGTCGGAGCTGGTAGCGCCTTTACCAGCACCCCGAGTCCGAGTGATCCGGTCACACCGTTCGGACGCCTCGACCAGGTCGTCGAATCCGGAAGCGTGACAAGTTTCGCAGATCTCACGGACAGCCTGCCGAACCTCGTCGGTTCGATCTGTGCGCCCTCGCTCGACATCGAAAAGACGACGAACGGCGTACAGGCAGATACGGCACCCGGCCCGACCATCCCTGCGGGCGACGCTGTCACCTGGTCATACACCGTCACGAACACCGGCCGCCTGACCGTCTACGACATCACGGTGACCGATGACAACAACGACGGCGCCACGATCACGTGCCCGGGCGGCAACGGATCATTCGATCTCGACCCGGGCGAATCCACAGTGTGCAGTGCTTCGAGCATCTCGTGGTTCGCGCCCACCCACGAACTCCACGCGAACACCGCTACCGCAACAGGGGCGCCGCTCAACCGGCCCGCTGTCAACGACAGCGATGACTCGCACTACACGCCGTCACTGGTGTGTCCGTTCGATGCAACCGGCAGCCAGATCCTCATCGACATCCATGGCGATGCCTCCGACGGCGGGTATCTCGCTGGTGGAGGCTCGAGTGTCGGACCGATAGCGGTGAACGTGCCGGCCGGCTACTACCACGTCAGCTGGGCTTCATACGACGCCCACGCCATCGGGGGTGAGTCGAACCCCGGGGAGACGCTCGAACAGTGGTACCTCGACTTCGCGAGTGGTGATTCCGCCAGTACAAGCGATGTGCCATGGAACCAGGACTTCGCCCAGGGCTCTGCGGATTCGATCCTGAACCTCGGTTCTCCCGAGACCCAGGTGACCGTTCGCCACAGCGCACCCGGATCGACCGCTGGTGGTGTCTACGCCATCTGTGCCATGCTCGATCCCATCGACCCTGGCTCCATCGGTATCACGAAGACACTCGTGACCGACGGCGACCTGTACGACGGTGATGTCGCGACGTTCAGCGTCACGATCGCCAACGGATCCGATGACGAGTCGGTGACCGTGACGTCCCTGACGGAGAACATCGGGGGGACAGACATCGATCTGCTCGCCACTCCCGACGCGGCCGGTCTCGTCGCAAACACGTGCAACGATGACCTTCCCATCACGATCGCCCCGAACGGTTCAGTGGACTGTTCCTTCTCGATCGTCGTGTCTGCACCGATGACGTCGGCATCCGATGACCGTTGCGACCCGGACGGCAAGATCGACGTGGTCAGCGGCGAAGCCGTCGGACAGACGTCAGGCGCACAGTCGTCCGACGACGATTGCGAAAGCATCCTGATCAACCCGGATCCGACCCTGTCGATCAACAAGACGGTCATATCGCAAGGCCCGTTCTTCGATGCTGACGAGGTCACATTCGGTGTTGCAATCTCGAACAACTCGGACACAGAGGCCGTGACCATCGACTCGCTCACCGATGACGTCGGTGGTATCGGGACGATCGACCTCCTGGCACCCGGGCTTGCGCCGGGACTCGAGTCGAACACGTGCAACAGCGTGTCACCGCTCGTGATCCCCGCAGGCGGCAGCGTCGACTGTACGTTCTCGATGATCGTCTCGTCGGCGATGTCGAGTGCGACCGCCGACGACTGCCCGAATCCCGACGGCAAGGTTGACGTCGTCGAGGCATCCGGCACCGGCAACGAGTCAGGCAAGTCCGTTTCCGACGACGACTGTGCCGACATCACCGTGAACTCGGACTCCGAGATCACCGTCGACAAGAGCAAGACGACCGACGGCAACTACTTCGATGGCGACGAGGCCGTCTTCGAGGTGCAGGTCTACAACGAATCCGACACCGAGTCCGTGACGATCGACACGTTGACGGAGAACATAGGCGGTGCAGACATCGACCTGCTGGCCAATCCGATTGCTGCCGGTCTCGTGTCGAACACCTGCAATGACAACCCGACGATCACGATCGCTGCCGGTGGCGTATTCACCTGCACGTTCTCGATCACCGTGAGCATCGACATGACGACAGCGACGCATGAACGATGCGTCCCCGGCCTCAAGGTCGATGTCGTGGCGGCTTCGGGTGTGGGTGACCGTTCCGGAAAGAGCGTGTCCGATTCGGACTGCGAGAAGATCAGCGTCACGGAAGAGCCCGGTGGTGAGCTGACCATCGACAAGACGGTCTACGACCCCTCTGTTGGCGAGTACGTCGACCTGGCGTTCCTCCCGTCGAGCACGCCGTTGCCCACGACGGTCGAATGGCAGATCACCGTGACGAACCCGACGGAGTG
Organism: uncultured Acidimicrobiia bacterium; assembly: GCA_965368815.1. Classification (GTDB taxonomy): domain Bacteria; phylum Actinomycetota; class Acidimicrobiia; order Spongiisociales; family UBA5794; genus UBA5794. Next base: position 7,104 of record CBDUOH010000002.1, on the reverse strand, counting down.
GACGGTCGAGAACATCTACCTCGTCGACGCAAACGCTGCGGCTTGTGAGGTTGCGTTCGTGGCTGCGCTCGAGGCGATTGCCGTGGACAAGGACTCGCTCGACCCGGGCGAGAGCGTGACGTTCACCTGTGAGAGCGAGATCACGAGCGTGCCGTCCGCCAACACAGCCGTCGCAGGCGGAACCGACATCCTGCAGCGCCCGATCCCCGAAGTCGAGGACAGCGCCGCAGTGGGTCAGGTCCAGGCATCGGCGACCATCGGTGACACCGTGTGGTACGACACCAACGGCAACGGAATCCAGGATGGATCCGAGGCCGGCATCGCGGGTGCTCCGGTCAAGCTGACCGGAGTCGATGGTCAGGACGTGGATCCTGTCACGCCGGGCGTGCAGACGGAACTGTCCCGGACCACTGATGCCAACGGCAAGTACCTGTTCTCAGGTCTTCCGGACGGCAACTACAAGGTGACGGTGTCGCTTGCGACCGTTCCGAACCCAGGAACCCAGGCACTCCGTTTCACGACGGCGTCGTCGTTCTCGGTGCTGCTCCCCGATGGAGGAGCATTCCTGGACGCAGACTTCGGCGTTGTGGCAGACCAGTTGCCGACAACAGGCATCAGCACTGACAACCTGGTCCTGATCGCACTCATCCTGATGGCCGCAGGCGTCGTGGCCGTCCTGGCTACGAGGCGAGAAGACGAGGGAACGGACGATCAGATCGCCTCGTGACGATCAAACCGATCAACGAAGGAAGCCGTGGGTACATCCCACGGCTTCCTTCGTTGTGGGCGGGACCTCCGTCCCTACCGCGCTGCGGCGATCGCCTCGACAAGCGTGAACCGGTGTTCGTACAGAGCCCTCCCGACGACAACGGATTCGACGCCGAGTTCCTGCAAGGCGCTGAGGTCGTCGAGGGTGCCGACACCGCCTGAAGCAATGATCGTCAGGCCGGGCGCTATGTCCGCCACCGACGCAAGCAACGCCAGATCTGGGCCGTCCATGGTTCCGTCAACGGCAACACCCGTGACCAGGAACCTGGTCACGCCACAGGCTGCAGCCCGGCGGACCACTTCTTCATACGGTATCCCGGCGCCGCCCCATCCATGCCCCATGGCCTTGTCGGACCGGACGTCGACAGCGGCCACGACGCGGGATGGGCCGATGGCGTCAGCGATACCCTCGCCATCGCCGTCGGCATCAACGAAGGCCGAACCGACCACCACTCGTTGCGCCCCCGCTGCGATCACCTGCCGTGCGTCGGCAGGATTCCTGATACCGCCGCCCACCTGGCACGAGAGCCCGATTCCACCGACACGCTCGAGCAACGGGATGACCGAGATCCCTCGGCCTCTCGCCGCATCAAGGTCGACGATGTGCACGAAGGATGCGCCCTCGTGCCGCCATCCCCGAAGGACCGCTTCAGGATCATTGCTGTAGACCGTGACCGCCTCGTAGTCCCCACGAAGCAGACGAACGGCCGAACCATCCAAGACGTCGAGTGCCGGGATCACGTCCATGATGTCCGGACCCTGTTTGTGTTATAACGTGCTATCATGCTGCTACATTAGTACACGGCTGGGACACACAACCGTGCTCCGGAGGACCCGATGCCACAGACAAACCAGGAACTCAACGATTGGCGAAGCGAGCAAACCGCGGCGTTGATGGACACGATCGTTTCGCTGTCGGATCGAGACGAAGCGGCCGCGTTCTTCAGGGATCTTTGCACACGACGCGAGCTTGAGGACATGACGGCTCGTTGGGTCGTGGTGCGCAGACTGGCCGACGGCATCCCATACAGGACCATCCACGACGAAACAGGTGTCAGCACCGCGACGATCACACGAATCGCGCAATGGCTCCATCACGGCACGGGCGGATATCGGGATGCCCTCGCCCGCATCGGTTACGACATGGGTCAGGAATCAGTATGACGACATCGACACTCCGCATCGCCCTCCCATCGAAAGGGCGGATGGAAACACCCGCATGCGAGCTCATGCGTCAGGCCGGGTTCCGGTTCGAAAGAACCGAGCGATCCCTCGCCGTTCCTGTGTCCGGTACGCCCATCGAGCTGCTGTTCGTACGCACCAAGGACATCCCCGAGATGGTCGCGGATGGCGTGGCCGATCTCGGTGTGACCGGTATCGACATCACCAGGGAGCAGCACAAGAACGTCGAGATCGCACTCGACCTCGGGTTCGGTCGGTGTTCCCTGATCGCCGCCGTTCCTGAGGCGTCGCCCATGCGATCGGTCGAAGATTTCGAAGGAGCGAGAGTCGCCACCTCACACCCGTTCGTGGTCAGGGAGTTCTTCGCACAGAAATCCATCGCGATCCAGACCGTCCCGCTGAGCGGGTCGGTTGAAGTGGCCCCGAAGCTCGGCATAGCGGAGGCGATCGTCGACCTGGTTTCCACGGGCTCAACGATGCTCGTGAACGGGCTGCGTCCGATTGTCACGATCCTGGAGTCCTCTGCTGTACTGATCGAAAGGTCCGGCGCCACGCGTTCAGAGTTGGCCGATACAGTCGTCACCATGCTCACCGCTGCGGTGGCAGCGAAGAATCGGCGCTATGTCGTGATGAACGCCCCCACGGACGCTGTCGAAGCGATAGCCAAGATCATTCCCGGCATCGAGTCCCCGACGGTCGTCCCGCTCACATCCCCATCGATGGTTGCGATCCACAGCGTGGTCGACGCAGCCGAGGTGTGGAAGGTGTTGCCCGCTGTCAAAGCGGCCGGTGCAAGTGGCATCCTGGTGCTTCCTGTCCAACAGGTGCTGGCATGACTCCCAAGATCCGCATGGTGAACCTCGCCGATCTCAGTAGCGATGAATACCGGGATCTCACACACCGATCAGCGGTCCCCGATGCGTCCGTCCGGACTGCTGCTGCCGAACTGGTTCGACAGGTGGAAGTCGGAGGTGACGGCGCGGTGATGGACGCTGCAGCGAGGTTCGGCGGTGGTCAATCCAGCGGCAACCTACGCGTTGCCGTCTCTGACATCACACAGGCACGTGATGCGATCGATCAGGACACGTCGGACGCGATCCTGATGGCTGTCGCGAACGTGCGCGCCGTCCATGCCCCCCAACAGCCGATGGACTCGGATGTCGAACCCATTCCGGGGGTATCGATCGCACGGCGATGGACCCCGCTGGGTTCAGTCGGCGTCTATGTACCGGGAGGGAGAGCCGACTACCCGTCGTCGGTGATCATGGGGGTCGTTCCGGCACAGGCCGCAGGAGTGGAGCGCATCTGCATCGCAACCCCGGCCTCGGCGGACGGCACGGTCAGCCAGATCGTGCTCGCCACCGCAGGCATCCTCGGTATCGACGAGGTGTATGCCATGGGTGGTGCACAGGCTGTTGCCGCGCTCGCCTTCGGAACGGAGTCGGTGCCGCGGGTTGACAAGATCGTCGGTCCCGGCGGGCCGTGGGTCACGGCGGCGAAGATGGCAGTCCTCGGCGCGTGTGGGATCGATCTGCCCGCAGGTCCGAGCGAAGCCGCGATCGTCGCGGACAACGCCGCAGATGTACGGGTCGTGGCAGCAGATGTGATGTGTCAGGCAGAACACGGCGAGGAATCCGCCGTCCTCGTGATTGTCCCCGATGACGCCTATGCGGCCGCACTGATGGCCGCGATCGACGATGCTCTTCCGATGCTCGAACGGGCAGACACCATCCGGACGGCCCTCCACGAAGCCGGACTCATCGTCGTGGCACCGGATCCCGAGGATGCGCTGCGATTGGCGAACGACTGGGCACCCGAGCACTTGTCGCTTCACACCAGATCTGCTGGGACCGACGTGGATTCCGTGCCGAATGCAGGGTCTGTCTTCGTCGGTCACTGGTCGCCCGAGGCGGCTGGCGACTATGCGACGGGGGCAAACCACGTGCTGCCGACCGGGGGGCTCGCACGGTCGTACGGGCCCCTGTCCGTCGACGACTTCGGTTCGTTCAGGCAGATCCAGACCCTGACGAAAGTCGGGCTCGAGGGCATCGCGTCGACGATTGACATCCTGGCGCGTGCGGAAGGATTCACGGCGCATGCATACTCCGTGCGAGCGCGACTGGACGGAACACCATGAAAGCACCCAAGTACAAGTGGCAGCCGTCGACGGCCGACATCGCCGCGATGCACCGCATTCCGGTCGAGCAGGTGATTCGATTCGATCAGAACACGTCACCGTTCTCGACGGACTGGGCTCCGAATCTGGTCGCTCCCATGGCCCGTTCGCTCAACGAGTATCCGGGTGCGGCGTACCTGCCGCTGCGAAAAGCGGCCGCGACGTACCTTGAGACAACGCCTGAGCACATCGTGCCCGGAGCAGGCGTCGATGAGATCATCCTGCTGATCGCCAAGGCATATCTGGATGCCCAATCGCGAGCCTGCACGGCGATACCCACATACACGCTCTACGAAATCGCAACGCTGCAACACGACGCCGAATTCATGGCCATCGAACGGATCGGCCCCAAACTCGAATTCCCACTCGAGTCCCTCGGCGAAGCCGCCGAGACCTCAGAAGTCACGTGGCTGTGCGAGCCGAACAACCCGACAGGTGATCGGCTCGATGACCGGTTCATCCGTTCGATCATCGAGGCTGCCAAGGGTGTCGTCGTCATCGACGCGGCGTACGCCGAATTCACCGGCGATCGCTGGTCGCCGTTCGTCGACCAATACGACAACGTCATCGTGTGCCACACGATGTCCAAGGCTTTCGGACTGGCCGGGCTCAGGGTCGGGTTCGCCATGGCATCTCCGGAGATCGCGGCTCGGCTCGACGGCGTCCGCCCGCCGGGCAGCATCTCGTCGATGTCAGCCGAGATCGCCACTGCGGCTCTCGAGGAGCCACAACGCATGACACGCAGGGTCGAGCGACTCGTCAAGGAACGAACCCGATTCGCCCAGGAACTGACCAAGCTCGGCATCAGGGTGCGGCCGTCATCGGCCAATTTCCTGCTGTGTGAGATCGGACCGAGCGCGCTCACCCTGTCTGACGACCTGATGGCGAACGGGCTTGTGGTCCGCAGTTTCCCCACGCCGAGTCCGATATCTGAACATCTTCGATTCACCGTACGAGCCCCTCACGAGAACGACAGGCTCATCGACGCACTCTGGAGGCTCTTGCCATGACCCGATCAGCTACGACCACGCGCACGACACGCGAGACGGACATCAGCGCCACACTGATTGTCGATGGGAGCGGCAACGCCACGATCGACACCGGTGTCGGGATGTTCGACCACCTCCTTACCGCCTTTGCCCACCACGGGCTCCTCGATCTCGACGTCACCACCAAGGGCGACCTCCACGTCGATGACCACCACACCGTCGAGGACACCATGCTGGTCGTTGGAAGCCTGCTCGACGAGGCGCTCGGGGACAGGGCCGGAATCTCCCGCTACGGCGACGCTGCTGTACCGATGGACGAGGCGCTCGCTCGCGTGGCAATTGACCTGGGTGGCAGACCCTACCTCGTGTTCGATGCAGCATTCAGCGCCGACCGAATCGGTTCGCTCTCGACGCAGATGATCAGCCACAGCCTTGAAGCGTTCGCTCGCACCGCGCGTGCGACGATCAACGTCCAAGCCGCCGGGGCAAACGATCACCACATCGCCGAAGCTCTGTTCAAGGCACTCGCCCGCGCCGTACGGAACGCCGCCGAGCTCGATCCACGTCGGAGCGGCATCCCCTCGACCAAGGGCGCCCTCTGATGTCCCCAGGTCGCGAGCGGCCGTCGATAGCCGTTGTGGACCACGGCGCTGGCAATCTTGTGTCGATGGAACGCGCTCTCATCGTGTCGGGTGCCGATGTCACGGTCGTCGACTCGTCGGTGGTTCTCGATCGCTTCGACGGTGTCGTGCTGCCTGGGGTCGGAGCGACCGCTCCGGCGATGCGAACCCTTGTGCGAACGGGGCTCGATCAGGAGCTGCGGAACTACGCAGGCCCTCTGCTTGCGGTTTGCGTTGGCATGCAACTCCTGTTCGAGCACTCCGAAGAAGATGGAACCGACGGCCTCGGCATCCTCCCCGGCGTTGTGACCCGCCTCGCAGCCGAACCGCTCCCCCACATGGGCTGGAACGATGTGCAGCACTCGGGGGACCCATTCCTGCCCCCGGACAGATCTGCAACCTTCTATTTCGTGCATTCATACGCCCTGACGGATACCTCGCACCCGGCGGTCGCCGCCACGACCTCATACGGGGACATCGAATTCGTGTCTGCGGTTCGCTCCGGTCCGCTGTTCGGCACGCAGTTCCATCCTGAACGATCAAGCGACGACGGACTTGCCCTGCTGGACGCGTTCCTTTCTTCTGCGAGTGAGGTGCGGCGTGTTGCGTAGGCGAATCATTCCGTGTCTCGACGTCAAGGACGGCCGAGTCGTCAAAGGAAGACAGTTCATCGACCTGACCGACGAGGGTGACCCGGTCGAACTGGCCACGGCGTATGCAAGAGCAGGAGCCGATGAGATCTGCGTCCTCGACATCGGCGCCACACCGGGCGGCCAGGAGACGATGCACGGGATCATCCGCGCGATTGCCGAGCATGTCTTCGTTCCGCTCACTGTCGGTGGCGGCGTGCGGTCGGTCTCCGACATGAAGGCAGTGTTGCGATCCGGCGCCGACAAGGTGGCCGTGAACTCATCTGCTGTCCGTTCTCCGCGCCTGATCGCAGACTGTGCTGGTGCGTTCGGATCCCAGTGCGTCGTCGTCTCTGTGGACGCACGCCGCGTCGGCCGGAGCTGGACGATCCACACGTCGGGCGGGCGGGTCGATACCGGCATCGACGCCATCACTTGGGCAGAACGAGCGGTGCGGCTGGGAGCAGGAGAGCTTCTCGTCACCTCGATGGATCGCGATGGCACCAATGACGGTTACGACCTGTCGCTCCTCGGTGCCATCCGGAGGCGCGTCAGCGTTCCGATCGTCGCATCGGGTGGAGCAGGCGGTCCCGACGACCTCATCGCCGTGTTCGACCGAGGCGTGGCCGATGCGGTCCTCGCCGCCTCGATATTCCACCGATCCCACTACACGATCGCCGACGTCAAGACCGCGCTGAGCGGTGCCGGCATACCGGTGAGGAGCGTCGCGTGACCACACC
>CBDUOH010000001.1:0-103684 GCA_965368815.1 uncultured Acidimicrobiia bacterium | reverse complement strand
CGATCTCGATGATGCTGCCCTCGATACCCGATGTCATGGAAACTCCTATGGCGCTGATGATAGGCGCCTTTTAGCAACACCACGGTAGGAGGAAATAATCCACACACCGTGTGGCCCGGTTTCACACCCTCGAGATCGACGCTCCCAGGTGTGCGAGGTTCTCGACAAAGCTGTCATAGCCACGATCGACATGCTGGGCTTCGGTTATCACCGTGTCTCCGTCGGCACGCAGCGCGGCGATGGTGAGGGCCGCTGCGGCACGGATGTCACACCCGTCGACTTCGCAACCCGAGAGCTGGTCGACGCCTCGGACCACGACGTGCTGGCCGTCGGCATGCACGTTGCCTCCCATGCGGTTGATCTCCCCCAGATATCGGAAGCGGCCGGCGTAGATGTTCTCCGTGACCATCGACGTGCCGTCGGCGACCGAGAGGTATGCGACCATCTGTGGATGCATATCGGTGTGGAATCCGGGATACGGGAGCGTCGCTATGTCCACGGCAGTTGGCCGTCGCGGGCCCGTCAGGGTGACGTGGGACTGCCCTATCTCGATACGGCATCCGGTTGATTCAAGTTTCCGGAGCTCCATGCGGAGATGCTCAGGGACACAATTCTCGACGGTGACCTGGCCACCGGTCATGGCACCGGCAACGAGATAGGTACCGGCTTCCAGGCGATCCGGGACCGTCCGATGAACCGTAGGTTCGAGACCCGGGACGCCGTGTACCTCGATGGTCGATGTGCCTGCCCCATCGATCTTGGCCCCCATCTTCATCAGGAACTCGGCGAGGTCGGTCAGTTCGGGCTCACGAGCGGCATTGCGGATCGTCGATGTGCCTTCCGCGAGGATCGCGGCGAGCAACAGATTCTCCGTGGCGCCCACCGATGGGAACTCCAGGAAGACATCCGTCCCATGGAGCCCGTCGGGTGCCGAGGCGTGCAGCACACCGTGGCGGAGTTCGAACTTCGCCCCCATTGCCTCAAGTCCGCGCACGTGGAAATCGATGGGCCGCGAGCCGAAATCGTCCCCTCCGGGCAGAGCGACCCGAGCCTCACCCGTGCGAGCGAGCAGGGCGCCGAGAACGAGGATCGACGCACGCATCTGCCTGACCAGGTCGAGCGGCGCCTCGGGATTCGGCTCGACGGGGACATCGACACGCAGCGTCGTACCGGAACGTTCACAGGTGGCTCCGACGTGTTCGAGCACCTGACACATGATCTCGACGTCCGCTATCCGTGGCACGTTTTCGATCGTGTGGTTTCCCGGAGCCAGCAGCGTCGCAACCATGTGCTTGAGTACGGCGTTCTTCGCACCCAGAATCTGCACGGACCCAGAGAGTGAGCGCCCACCTGTGACACGGATGGAGTCGGTCATCGAACCGAGACTACGCGAAAAGGTCCAATACTTGCGGTAACTCCATCACGGACCTGATGCGGCTGGTGACCGCCCACGACGCTATCGCACACGAACACTGGCGAAGACCGAGTCGGCATGAGCCTCCCACGACGCGTTCGGCGCCCGAAGCTCGACTCCTATCGCCGAGGACGGCCCCGTCGGGAACACGAGATGCCACATGTCACCGTCGCGATGGGCCCCCCACGATCGTTCAGCGCCACCGATCATCCTGGCGGACCGCTCGAACGAGCCTGCATCGGCGTCCTCGAGGAGCGCCCAGAACGAACGCGCGACTTCCGGGGTCGTTGCGGGCCATGAACCACCCGCGGACTCCACGATGGCGCGCATGTTGATGACACCCGCGGTGAGGAACGTGTTGTCCGGCGCAAGGGCATGGTGGGCAGAGATGTAGGTATCCCCGATCTCGGTCTCCCAGCCAGCAGGGACCGTGATGCAGAACCCGGTGGAGCACACCTCTGTGACGGGAGCCGCGTCCGGCGCCGCGGGACCAGAGGAACATCCGACAAGCGCGAACGTTGCGCTCACAACGACGGTCAGGACATATCGCATCGTCTGATGGTACGGGCGATTCCGCCTTGCCTTGCATGCACTACGCTGGCACCGGATCACCCCCGATCGCACAAGGAGCAGCCGTGCGCGTCGTCATCGGATCAGACCATGCGGGATACGAACTCAAACAAGAGCTCATCGCTCACCTCAGCGATGCGGGCCACCTCGTGACCGACGTCGGAACCGACTCGACCGATCCCGTCGACTACCCCGATATCGCCGCTGCCGTGGCCCGAGAGGTGGTCCACGGCCAATCCGAGCGCGGCATCGTCGTGTGTGGCTCGGGAGCCGGGGCATCCATCGCTGCGAACAAGATCACCGGTGCCCGGTCGGCTGTCGTCCACGACCACTACACCGCACACCAGGCCGTTGAGCATGACGACATGAACGTCCTCGCTCTCGGCGCACGCGTCATCGGAACAACGACCGCAACCGAGATCGTCGACGCCTACCTCGGCGCAGCGTTCAGTGGTGAAGAACGTCACGCACGACGGCTGCGCAAGGTCGTCGAGCTGGACCGCAATCGGGGCTGAGCGGCCACAACGCCCGTTGCCGTGGGGCCATGGGCCACTTCGAAACCGATTCCCGGCACGCGACCGCCGCCGAGGGATCCTCGGGTCGCGGACTACCATCGTCCCATGCATCCACTCGATGAGTACGACCCGGCACGCTACATCAATCGCGAGATCTCGCTGTTGGATTTCCAGGAACGCGTGTTCCATCTTGCCGAAGGCGCTGACCTACCGCTGCTCGAACGCGTCAAGTTCGTCGCCATTGTGTCCTCGAACATCGATGAGTTCTTCCAGGTCCGCGTCGCGGGCCTCGTCGAGCAGGCGCGCAATGACCTCGCATCGCTTTCGCCTGATGGCTTGACCCCCGATGAGCAGATCGAGGCGATCAACATCCGAGTCGGCATTCTCCAGGAGCGTATCGATGCGCTGTTCACCAAGGAGTTGGTTCCAGCGCTTCGCGCGGCCGACATCACCATCGAGTCGCTCGAGGACCTCAACGAATCCGACCGCCAGTACGTCGATGAAGTCTTCGAGGACCAGTTGTTCCCGGTACTCACACCGCTTGCGGTTGATCCATCGCATCCGTTCCCGTACATCTCGAACCTGTCGTTGAACATCGCCGTGCTCGTCCGCGACGACGAGGGGGACACACAGTTCGCTCGCGTCAAGATCCCACCGAATGTGGACCGATTCATAAGGCTTGAGTCTGCTGACCGGTTCATCCCGATCGAACAGGTCATCGCAGCACACCTCTCTCGGCTGTTCGGTGGCCTCGAGATCCTTGCATGGTCCACGTTCCGCGTGACACGGTCGGCGGACATCGCGGTCGAAGAGGACGAGGCCGACGACCTCCTCGCCGCGATGGAATCAGTCCTGCGATACCGTCAGCGTGCGGCATCAGCAGTCAGGCTCGAGGTGGAGTCCGGAACCCCAGACGCCGTGATGAGCATGCTGTTGAACGGACTGCAACTCGACGCGACATCGGTTCACGTGCGAGAAGCACCACTCGGGCTCGCAAGCCTTTGGGAGTTCTACGGGCTCCCCCGTCGGGACCTCAAAGAGGAACCGTGGAAACCTGTGACGCAGCCGCGCCTGACCGAGGTCGAAGGGAGATCCCCCGATCTGTTCAGTGAGATCAGGAACCGGGACATCCTCGTGCATTACCCATATGAGTCATTCGCCACTTCGACCGCGGCGTTCCTGTCGCAGGCTGCCGTGGATCCGAACGTCCTTGCCATCAAACAAACGCTGTATCGAACCTCGATGGCAGATGACCCTGCGATCGGTGGTGAGGAGGCGATCGTCAGGACGCTGATGGCTGCGGCCGAGGCTGGCAAACAGGTTGTCGTACTTGTGGAGTTGAAGGCCCGGTTCGACGAGGCGGCCAACATCAACTGGGCAAAGATGCTCGAGGCGGCCGGGGTCCACGTCGTGTACGGCGTGTCGGGACTCAAGACCCATTCGAAGGTCCTTCTCGTCGTCCGGAAGGAAGCAGGAGGAATCCGTAGGTACTCGAACATCGGTACCGGTAACTACAACCCGAAGACCGCCCGGCTCTATGAGGATCTCGCGCTCTTCACTGCCGACCCCGACGTGGGCGCCGACCTCTCGGAACTGTTCAATCTCCTGACCGGGCATGCCCGTCCGACGCAGTACCGGCGCCTTCTTGTCGCACCGCACACGTTGCGATCAGGCATCATCGAACGTGTCCGCCGCCAGGGCGCGCTTGGTGTCGACGGGCGGATCCTGTGGAAGATCAACCATCTCGTCGACACCGAGATCATCGACGAGCTCTACGCCGCCGCAGCCACGGGATGCCGCATCGACCTGATCGTCCGCGGAAACTGCTCCATCCGTCCGGGCGTGCCCGGTTTGTCCGAGTCGATCACTGTCCGTTCGATCGTCGGTCGATTCCTCGAGCACAGCCGCATCTACCGGTTCGGAGGAGCGTCGGACAACCCAGTGGAGCATTGGATCGGATCCGCCGACATGATGACAAGGAACCTCAATGGACGCGTCGAGGCCCTGATCCGGGTGACAGATCCGACGCTTGTGGAACGCATCGACCAGATCCTCGACGTCGTGAGCCACGACGACAAGCTTGCATGGGAACTTGTGGACGAGCAGTGGAGCAAGGTTCCGATCACCGAGGGCTCCGATACACATGAGGCCCTTCGGGAGCTCTCCCTGGAACGCTCCCAGATCGACACGATCACCGCCAGGGATCAGACGGGTGAACACCACGGCATCGCAGGAAGCGGTATCGCCGGGTGATCGTCGTGGAGAAGCCGCCGAAAGAGTCCATCTGGGCAGCCGGATGCGTCGTCGCGGACACGGAGACCGAAGAACCGCGCTATCTCGTCGTCCACCGACCCAGATACGACGACTGGTCGCTCCCGAAGGGAAAACTCGACAAGGGCGAAACATTCCTCGAGGCCGCGCTCCGCGAGGTCAAGGAGGAGACGGGATTCGTCGGCAAGAAGCCAAGGCCGGTCGGGACGGTCGGCTACCTCACCAAGGCTGGCAACCCGAAGGTCGTCAAATGGTGGCTCACCGTCCCGAAGAAGGGGAAATTCAAGAAGAACGCAGAGGTCGACAAGATCCGGTGGGCAACCTTCGACGAGGCAATGGAGACTCTCCAGTACACCAACGATCGATCCGTACTGGACCGTGCGAACGACATGGTGCTCAACCGGTCGGCCGGATCGATCCACCTCGTCAGGCACGCTACCGCAGGCACACGCAACGCTTCCGACCCCGACGATCCGCACCGCCCGATCGATGAACAAGGACGCCGCCAACGTCGCGCAATCCGCGATCTCCTGTTGAACCACCCGATAACCCGCATCGGCTCATCCCAACTCGACCGATGTGTCCAGACGGTTCAAGAGTTCGCCGACACGGTCGGGATCCCCGTTGAACGTGAGATGGCACTCGCCGAGGGCACGCACCCGAACCGGACCGTCGGACTCATCCATGAACTCCAGGGTGAGGCGGCGGTTCTGTGCACCCACGGAGATGTCATCTCGGGCCTCATCGGCCGTCTCTTCGCCGAGGGTGTCCCGATGGATGGCCCGATGGAGTGGGCAAAAGGGAGCATCTGGCATCTGCGCACCATCAAGGGACGTGTCGAATCGGGCACCTACCACCCCGCGGCTGACTGACTCACCAGTCCGAACACCAGCTCGCGATCGTCGCGGCTGCGAAGTCAAGCGAGTCACCGACCGAACGACCCGTTGCTTTGAGCGGGACCAAGGAGTGGTCGCCAGCGTCGACGGACACGAATGTGCCATCAGGCACCGAATCGGCCACCCGGGCGATGAGGTCGTTGGGGCCCATCCGATCGCGCGATCCCGATAGGAACAGCTGCGGCACACCCACGTGGGTGAGATGCGTCGTGTCGCGTGGCACATCCTTTCCCATAGCCACGAGCGGATATCCGAGATAGACCAGACCCGCAGCGACCACGCCGCCTTCGGCAACCGCATGACCGCCGACCCTTCCCCCCATCGACTTGCCGGCAAGGATGACCTGGCCGGTACGTTCAGCCAGCGCTTCGGCAGCGCGCGCATGCACAGTCATGAGCTTGGGTAGCCGATCAGGAGCTTTCCGGGCCTGCTCCGTGTAGAGATAGTTGAACGTCATCGTCGGAAAACCTTGTCCCACGAGACGTTCCTGCATGGCGAGCATCCAGGGGTGCTCGCGGCCGGCGCCGGCTCCATGGGCGAGCAGTACCCCGAACGGCCGCGGTCGGGTCGGCTCGATCAAGGAACCCGATGTCGGGCCGAGCGGTGTGTCAATCGTCACAATCGAAGACATGGAGCCACGCTACCGGTCAACGGGGCCGTTGGCACCGCGGTGGTCTAGCGTGACGCCATGGACACAACGATTCTCCCGGACGCAGGCTCGGTCGTGGTCCACACGGCGGACATCATCGAGGAGTTCCTCAACGCCCACGAAACGTCGACCCTCGGCTTGTCAGGCGGGTCCGGCCCTCCTCCGATCCATCGCGAGCTGGCACGCCGTGCTATCGAGTGGAACTCCGTGACGACGTGGATGTCGGATGAGCGGTGGGTGGATCCATCGCACGACGACAGCAACCAACGGGCGGCGAGAACGACGCTCGTCGAACCGACCGGTGTGCGATTCCTCGCCCCGGACACAACGATGGCCGACCCGCACGAGGCGGCTCACAGTTTCGAGCGCGTGCTCGTCGAACACGCCATAGGAGGATCGACGCCGTCCGTATTGATGCTCGGGATGGGCGACGATGGTCACACTGCATCGCTGTTTCCCGCAACGACCGCTCTCGCCGTCGATGACCACCTCTACGTCGCGAACTGGGTCGACAAACTCGACACATGGCGCCTCACCGCCACCTACCCACTCATGGACAGCACCGATCTCGTGCTCTTCGTGGTCATGGGCTCGGCCAAGGCGGACATGGTGGCGCAGGTGGCTGCCGGCGACGACGTGCCAGCAGCGCACGTCACAGCACGGGGTCGGGTCCTTTGGATACTCGACGAGCCAGCAGCCCGACTCCTCTGACCGTTCGAGCTACAGGCCCCCGGAAGTGAGCAGGTTGATCACGAATTGGCCGAGTCGGGTCTTCGCTGTCAGTTCACCGACGCGTTGTGCGACACCTGTCGTTATCTCGAGTTCGGTGCATTCGAGTTCCTCGGCACGTCGGTCGATCGCAGCCGATTTCTCACGGAACGACTCCAGGGAGGGCAGATTCTCACCCTGGGCGATGAACTCCTCGATGCTCATCGAATCGAACTCGGCATCGACGTCATCGATGAGCGCCTGGAGCAGATCAATGGTCTCAGCGGCAAGATCGTCGCAACTGGACGCCGCGCTCCCACCCGAGCATCCCGCTACGAGGAGCGCACCGACGAGCAGCACGATGTGGAGACGGGTTCTCATCACACGGCAGGCTACCTGCCGACCCGGCTAGTCGGGGTCTATCCGATTCCGGCATCGTCGCCGTCGGGGGCGAGCTCGTTGATGTCGTCCACGATCCCGACCACAACGGACCTGATCGGGCCTGTCGGGACATCGTGCATCTGACGCGCCGACGTCCCCTCGTCGAGGATGAGCACCGTGTCACCGTGTCCGGCATCGACACGATCCGTGCAGATCAGATATCCACCGACGGCTTCGTCCCGATCGATCAGATCGCACACGAGCAGCCGCTGACCGTCGAAGAACCCGTGGTTGATGGTCGATGTCACGGTCCCGACGACACGCCCGACCTTCATCGGTTCACATCCACGGCATCGACGATGCCGACAATCGCGTGGTCGACCGGAACGAAACGTGGTTCCATCGCCTCTGCTGCCTCACGGGACGCCACGAAATACACGAGGTCGCCGACACCCGCCTGGTGGACGGCGTCGGCTGCAACCACGCAGCCGCCCGCATCGGAGCCGTCATCGGCGACTGGCTGCACGACGAGCAGCTTCATCCCTTCCATGTTCTCGTCCTTCACCGTGGCCACCACCGAACCACGGACACGCCCAAGCATCATGTCGGATCCCCCGATACGACGGTGTCCCCGAATCGGAGCGACACTGCGAGGTCTGCTCGCACCTCGTCGGTGAGCTGAGGTATCACGACAGTGCCGATCAGGTGTGCGCCGGCCCGTTCCCGGGCTGCGGCAACACTCGAAGTGACCTCCCCAACCGAACCGTCGACGATGAAGAACCCCTTCCCGCCGAGTCCATCGGCCATCCGGATGATGCCCAAGGCGACATCGGCGTCCTTCACCGCCGCGTCCGCGGCTTCGATGGCCGCTGCAACGGAGTCGGTTTCGACGATACCTGCCGCTTCACCGGCGAGGTGCGCTGCACCGCGTCCGCTCGCCAGAGCTTCAGCCACCGACGGGGCGATGTCTGCAAGGAACACATGGTCGAGCAGGGTCTCAGGTCCATCATCGGCCACGATGTCATTTGCAACGACAACCGAGGCCGTGTCTCCCGCCACGAGGACGAGGTACTTGCCCGGGTGGGTGGTCCCGGACGTGAGAACGGCAACCGGTGCACCCTTGGCTATCTGATCGGCGATCCGGACGCCCTCGGCGATCGATGAGAACTCCCACAGAGAGATCGATGGGGCGGTCCTGGCGGGATCAGACAATGCGCAACGCTCCAACCACCGAAATGCGTCGCTCGCGCGAGAAGGTGCGGGGTTTGGTGAGCCCCTCGCCCGTCGGACTGGCGATCGAGAAGCTCGTGTAGCCCTCGCCCTCGGAGCCGAGACCGGCGACGTTGGAACCGTTAGCCACGAAGATCGAACAGTTCATCGCTTTGGCCATCGTGGTGATCGTGTCGACGTTGGTCGAGTGGATCGAAGCGGTGTGGCGGAAACCATGCTCGGAACGGACGGCGAGGTCGATCGCGGTTTCCACGTCCTTGACCCGCACCACCGGCATCACGGGCATCATCTGCTCCGTCCACACGAGGCTGTGTTCAACCGGGACCTCGGCGATGACGAGGCGGACCTCGGGAGGGACGCTGACCCCGATCTCGTTGAGGATGACGGCCGCGTCCTTGCCGATGAACTGCCCGTTGATGACTCCGGGTTTGTTCGGTGGACCCATCTCCTTGAAGATCACGCGTTCGAGACGCTTGAGTTCATGCTCCTTCAAACGGTACGCGCCGGCGGCCACCATGTGTTGCACCAGGCGGTCAGCGACGGTGTCCACGACGATGGTGGTCTTCTCGTCGACGCAGATGACGTTGTTGTCGAACGAAGCGCCCCGGACGATCGCCTTGGCAGCCTTCTCGATGTCAGCGGTCTGGTCGACGACTGCCGGTGGGTTGCCCGGTCCTGCTGTGATGGCCTTCTTGGGAGTGCGGAGGGCTTCTTTGACAACGCCCGGTCCGCCGGTGACCAAGAGGACCCGAACGTCAGGGTGTTGCATGAGCGCCTGAGCCGAATCCAGCGTGGGGACCGCGACACTGGTGACCAGGTTCTCGGGGCCGCCGGCGCGCCGCACCGCCTGATTGATCAGTTTCACGTTCTCGGTCGAAACCTTGCGGGCACTCGGGTGGACGTTGAACGTCACGGCATTGCCTGCCGACAGGATCGCGATGGTGTTGTTGATGATCGTCGATGTCGGGTTGGTCGTCGGCGTGATCGCACCGATGACCCCGTACGGAGCAAACTCGGTGATGGTCATGCCCTTGTCCCCTGTGATGACCTGTGGTTCGAGGTCTTCGGGCCCCGGTGTGCGCTCGATCACCAGATGGTTCTTCAGCACCTTGTCGTCGGCACGACCGAGGCCGGTCTCCTGTCTGGCCATGTATGCGAGGCGTTCGTTGTTCTCACGCATCGACGCACGGATCGACTCGATGATCTCCTTGCGGGCGTCGAGTCCGCTGGTCTGATATCGCATGAACGCCTGCTTGGCTGCTGCAACGGCTTCATCAACGGTCGCAAACACGCCGTCCCCGAGGTCTTCGTCGGGATCGGCTATCGCTTGCCCGGCCCGGAGGGCCTGCGACGTCTTTCCCTCTATGTCGGTGAAGGCAACGCGCTCTTTGACGCGGGAGATGATCGCCTGGATGTCAGAGTCGGTCAGACGCGCCATGTCACTTCACGTAGACCGTTTCTCCATCGACATCCCATTGGTCGACGATGGCCATGATGACGGCGTCACAGGGTTTGTCCCTGGTCACCGATGTCTGGCGGGCGGAGCTTCCGCTTGCATACAACACGACTTCGTCGATTCCGGCGCCGACGCTGTCCACGGCAACGACGTAGCCACCCTTGGGAGCTCCGGTTTCGTCCAGCTGGCGCACGACGAGCAGAGGCAGCCCCTCAAGCAAGGGCTCCTTGCGGGAGGCGACCAGCGTTCCTGTCACCCTTCCGAGATTCACGTCAGCTCCTTTCGATTGCGATCACGTCGGATCGATGCAGGAATCAGCTGACAGCGTCCTTCGCCTCGTCCGCTCGACCGAGCGGGAGGATGAGATCGAGGTTGACGTGTGGACGTGCGATCACGTGTGTTGCGATGACCTCGCCGACCTTCTCGCCACCGCGCACACCGGCGTCGACCGCTGCCTTGACCGCAGCAACGTCCCCACGGATGATGGCCGTGACGTAGCCGCCCCCGGTCTCCTCATAGCTCACGAGCTCGACCTTGGCAGCCTTGACCATGGCGTCGGCTGCCTCGACCATCGCCGCGAAACTACGGCACTCAATCATTCCCAATGCGTCTGACATGGACCCTCCTATGGATCGATATGTGTGTCTTGTTCGTTCGTTGACTACGACGATCGCCCGTCGAGACCTTCAATCGCTGCGACGGCTGCGTGCCAGCCGACCTCGATGTCCTGCTCTTCGCCACCGAGATAGATCCGCCCGACCGCACCGAATGCTCGAACCTCGAGCACATTGATGTTCGCCGCCTTCTCCGCCTCGTTCGCGGCAAGTGCGGCGTAGGCAGCGGGAGCACACTCGAGGACGTACAGCGTCTGGCCGGGAATGATCATCTGGCCGTGGCGTGTGCGGTTGATCAGCTGAGCGTGATGATCGTCGATCCTGCGGATGATCTGGCTCGTATGGACCACAGGCTTGAGTCGGTCCGATTCCTTTGCCCCGAGCGACTCGAGAATTGCTTCACCTGCGGCTCGCGTCTCGGACTGCTCCGGTGAATGGACCTCGAGGAGGCCGAAGACCCGCTCGATGATCTGCATCCCCGGCTTGACGCTCGTGGCCTTGAGAGCGACATCGGTCAATCGGTTGATCTCGATACCGGGCGCAACCTCGACGAAGAGCACCGCTTCTCCGGCAAGCGGAAGGAAACCCTGGGCAGTCGTCCCCATGAATGCTGCGTACTGAGGCTGCAGACTGTCGAGGAATGCATACGAACGCAGCTCAATACCGCTTGTCATCGGAATCTCCTTCATTACCACTGACGATCTGGACTCCCGCCGAAGCACCGATCCTGGTGGCACCTGCAGCGATCATATCTTCGGCATCGGCGAGTGTCCGGACTCCCCCGCTCGCCTTCACTCCCATGTTCGGCCCCACGGTCTCGCGCATCAATGCAACGTCGTACACGGTTGCGCCTCCGCCCCCGAACCCGGTCGATGTCTTGACGAAGTCAGCACGAGCCTGACGAGCGAGCGCCGAGGCGATCACTTTCTCCTCGTCCGTGAGCAGTGCCGTTTCGAGGATCACCTTGGCAATGGCTCCGCCCTCATGTGCGGCATCCACCACCTTTTCGATGTCCCGGAGCACAAGCTCCTGGTCCCCGGACTTGAGGGCACCGACATTGATGACCATGTCGACCTCGCGAGCGCCGTCGCGAAGCGCACGCCTGGCCTCCATCGCCTTGATCTCCGGCGGTGTTGCACCAAGGGGGAAACCGATCACGGTGCAGACCTTGACCTCTGATCCACGGAGTCGCTCGGCTGCTCGTTTGACCCAGGTCGGGTTGATGCACACCGATGCGAATCCGTACTCCATCGCTTCATCACACATCGTGTCGATCTCGTCCGCGGTCGCATCTGGTCGCAGCAACGTGTGGTCGATGTACTTGGCGAGGTCGAGGGGAACGTCCTCTGCGTCGCCGTGGAACGACACGCGATCGGCTCCGCTGGCGACCACGCTGCGCAACTTCTCAGGGCTTGCGCAGATGTCGGACCGTTCCGCGAGCGCCGACAAGACCTCTCGGGTGACAATCTCAACAAGCTGATCTCTGCTGACGTCGGTCATGACCGGCTTCGGCTCCGTTCGAGGTCGGAAATCTTGTCCACTCTGCGGGCGTGACGCCCCTCACCGTAGGGTGTTGCGAGGAACTCCTCCACGATCTGCCACGCAAGGGCGTCACCGATGAGCCCGGCGCCGAGCGTCAGGACGTTGGCATGGTTGTGTTCGCGGGCATTGCGCGCAGTCGAGATGTCATCACATCTCGCTGCTCGGATGCCCATGACCTTGTTGGCCGCGATCGCTGAACCGATACCGGCACCGTCCACCACGATTCCGACGTCCGTGTTCCCCGATGCGACCTCATGAGCGACCGCCGCGGCGATGTCGGGATAATCGACCGAATCCGTCGAGTCGGTACCGCAATCCACCACCCGCATCCCCAGCTCCTTGAGGCGGAACGCAAGCTTTTCTTTCATCGCGTATCCACCGTGATCCCCACCAATGGCCACAGCACCGACCGGCGATGATCCACTGTCCACATCCACCGGTTCACGCGGGTCGGTCGATGGAGCGTTTCCGTCATCGACGCCACCGTCCATGATGCCGTCGACGATACGGCGGACAAGTGAACGCACGTCAGCTTCGATGTTGGGATCTCGTGCGGTCAATGCGGCTCCTTCACATGTCATCCTAGAACCCGTGGCACCTCCACGGGGCATCCCTTCGCCTCGCATTCGCGCAGGGTGCGGGGCCGATAGGATGGGATCACAATGGATGCCACCACCAGATGGGAAACAGAGGCGATACGAGCATCGCCGGCGAAGCGAACCACACCACCGCGTCCGACATCCAAACGAGGTCCGAACGCTGCGTCGGGTACGTGGGTGACGCTCAAGGAAGCCGAGGCCGCCACAGGGATCCCCACCAATACGTTGCGCAAATGGGTGCGCAAGGAGACGGTCGCGACGTACCTCGAATCCGATGGCGAGCTCGCGCTTCGTATGGTCGATCTCGATTCGATCCGGGAGCGTGCACGATCGCTCGGACGTGACCTCGCGACGCCCGATCCTGAGCACCACTCGGATGACTCGCCAAGCGGATCCGCACATCAGGACACCCGCACTCCGGCCGCCGTCAACGCAAGCAGTGCCGCACAGCCAAGCCAGCAAACGGCTCCTTCGCCGCAACCAGACACCTCACCCGAACACCCCGAGGGCACGATGCTCGTCCCCGTCGATGCGTGGAACAAGATGCTCAACCAGTTGGGAAACCTCCACGAGGCAGGGCAACAGCTCGCCGATGCACGCGAGCGAGCTGCCAAAGCAGAAACGGAATCCCAATTCCTACGGGAACGGTTGAGGGAACTTCGCTCCGACCTGGCTGCGGCAACGACACCCGGACAGGTCGTCATCGGTGAGGACCACCATCCGGACCCAGAACCGGCCAGCGAGCCGTCCCACGATGTCAACAACGGCGGAACGGTTCCACCTGGCGTCGCCGCTCCCTCCGGATCCGGAACGACCACCTACTGGCGCTATCTCACCACGGGATGGCGGGACCGCAGACGCCGTCGATAGGTGCTCGCCAGCGACCGTCGCGCCGACCCGAACGTGACTAGTCCCTCTGGACACGTCGGGATGTGTCTAGGCACCGTGGGTCGCCTGACCTACCGTGCGCACCATGGTTAGGAAAACCTTGTTGACAGGCATCCTCGCGGTGGCGATGGTGGTGGTGATGGCTGGAACTGCATCTGCGGCGCCAACCGTCACCACCCTCTCATCCTGGGAATCGATAGTTGTGGATGGCCAGATCGTCGGTGGGCACCGAACGATCACGGTCACCAACATCCTCGACACACCTACCTCGGACCAGACGATCGGGTTGACTGAGGTCCCATGCGAATGTGACGTCGTCGGGACGTCCATCGGTGCGACGATCGAGAACGGTTCGTGGCTGGTTCCCCATCTGGAACCGGGTGAAACCGCAACGCTGATGTTGGTCTATGGCGAGACCGCTGAGCGCGCACCGATCGGCGTCACCCCGAACTCGCCACTCATGCTCGCCGGATTGCTCGCAGCCGTGACTGTCGCAGCGCTGGTCGGGTTGACCCGCCGTCCGGTTCTCGCTCCGCTCCCTTCCGGGCACTGACTCAGCCGGCGCGTGCCGACACGGCTCGGCGGTACCCGAGCCACAGCAGTGTCACGCCGACCATCAGGGAAACAGACAGACCGGCCGACTCACCGAAGGCGGTAAGGGTTCCCCCGATCGCTGGCGCCAACGTCCCCGCGATGATCAACACGTTCGCGGATGCAAGCTTGCGGTTGGTCGCGATCGTCCGCACGATCGTGACAACCGACAGTCCGATGATGACGACCGTGCCGACGCCCCCGGAAATGGCTGCGAACAGCCTCGGCCCGGGAAGTGTGAGCGCCTCGAGACCGAATGTGAATTCGAAGACATCGCTGCCCTCCGGTATCCCCTCGGCCGGGAGCGACGATACAAACGGTGCGAGAAACGTTGCAAAGAAACCGAAGACGAGCCACAGCAGGGTGGGCGTCAGAAAGCGCCGTGAAGCTCTCTCCGAAACGACGAGTGCTATCGAACCGGCGGCAAGCAAGGGGATGTTGGCGATGCCGCCCAGGTAGTAGAAGAGCCGGAATGACACGCTCGACCAGCCGAAGGCAAGTCCGATGACAAGGGCCCATGATGCAAGTGCGTAGGCTGCGAACGCCATCGTCCACACCTCTGCGTGGAGGCGCGGCCGCCGACGCCACCCCAACCACAGATCGATCGCAAGGCCGGTGGCGACGGCTGCAGCGGGGATTGCAAACACGAGATCCATCGCGGCGAGCGTACCGCTGTGCACCCCCGATAGCACAGACTCCCCTAATGTTCTGCCGTGCCAAACACCGCTTTCACTGCAACCGATCTCGGTCACGCCTACGGCAAGATCGCCGCTCTGCATAGCCTCGACGTGTCCGTGCCGCGGGGCCGCACCGGGCTCGTGGGAGCCAACGGCGCAGGTAAGTCGACCCTGATCAAGATCCTGCTCGGCATTCTGGATCCGACCGTCGGGTCCACGACTGTTCTCGACATGGACCCCCGCCAACAACTGGTCGATATCCGATCCGTGATCGGCTACATGCCGGAAGGACCGTGTCTGCCGCTCGACCAGACGGCCGCGGACTTCCTCGTGTACGCCGCAGGAACAGCTGGGCTCCCGATGCAGGCAGCGCGACAACGCGCATCGGACGTCCTGACTCTTGTCGGGCTGGATGAGGAACGGTTCCGGTACCTCGGTGATTTCTCGACAGGTATGAAGCAACGGGCAAAGCTCGCACAGGCGATCGTGCACGACCCCGAACTTGTCTTCCTGGACGAGCCGACATCCGGACTCGACCCGAGCGGACGAGAGGAAATGCTCGAACTCATCAGTCGCCTCGGCACATTCGGCATCGATGTCGTCGTCTCGTCCCATGTGCTGCGAGACATCGAGCGCACCTGTGATTGGGTCGTCATGCTTGACGAAGGCACGGTGCTGCACACCGGCCCGATCGGAGCAAGCGTCGACGAGCACACGGTGCGGGTCGAGTACGCCGACGATCCGGTCCTGATCGTCGCCGCGCTGACCGCCGCCGGGGCCGAGGTGACCCTCGATGGTCGCCGTCTCGCCGTCAGGCACGACCGGCTCGATGTGTTCGACCTCGTGCGCGACACCACGGCTCGGCTCGGGGGGCAGCTGCGTCGTCTCGATGGCGAAGGCGCATCACTTGAGGAGCTGTTCATCCGCCACGGAGATATGCCATGAGTGAGCGGACCGGCGCCGTATATGACCTCGGGTACGAGCCATACGAAGGCGAGCGACGAGGGCGATCAGGTGCACGCCGTGCCGTCATTGCCGACGGCGTGCGTCGCGTTCTCGGTCTTCGCAGAAAGGCGCGCAGAAAGATCATGCCGTGGGGCATGGTCGTGATTGCCATGCTGCCCGCGATCGTCGCAGTGGGGTTGGCGTTCTTCCTTCCTGCCGGTGCGGCCGATGAAATCGACATTGCTGCCGAGAATGCAAACTTCTTCGTGTGGGGTGGGACCATCGCGATGCTCTTCGCCGCACTGTCGGCACCTGAGCTGTTCATCCCTGACCGACGTGACGGCGTGCTCTCGATGTTGTCGTCGAGGCCGCTGTCGTCGGATGACTACGTGTTTGCGCGTTTCGCCGGAATGCTGTGGATAGTCGGCGGGTTCCTGCTGATTCCCCAGATCGTGCTGTACATCGGACAGGCAGGAACGGATCCGGACGGGATCTTCGACGGTCTGGTCGAAGCAGCCGACACCATCCCTCGGATTGCAGCAGCTGTGGGCGTCTACGTCGTTGCCTTCGTACCACTTGCATTCGTCATCGCCGCACTCTCCAATCGGAAGGCGATCGCCGCAAGTATCTACGTGGCCGTCATGATCTTCACGAGTGCCGTCGGTGAGTCGCTGGTGCGGGGTTCTGCGATCCCGGGCGGCCGGTTCGCCGCTCTGTTCGCACCGGTTGACAGCGCTCACGCCGTGACCTACTGGATCTTCGGCGATACGGACTCGGGGTCGCTCCTGGCCGCTGCGGACATCCACCCGAGTGTCGCGCTCGTGGCCTTGGTGGTCATCGGCGCAGCGTCGGTGGCGTTCGTCATCAGGCGATACAGGAGGTTGCTGTGACCACGGCCACCACCGACGGTGCCCGTGACCCGGCATTCGTCGAGCACGCGACCATCGAGGTCACCAACGTCTCGAAGTGGTTCGGCCAGAAGGTCGCCGTCTCGAATCTGTCGTGCTCGTTCGGCCCAGGGGTCACCGGACTCCTCGGTCCCAACGGAGCCGGCAAGACGACCTTACTCCGGATGGTCGCCGGCCTCACCGACGCATCCAACGGCTCAGTGACGGTGTTGGGGTCCGATCCGCGCCGGAACCACAGTGTGTACCGCGACATCGCCCTGGTTCCCGACGAAGACGCCGTCTACGAATCCATGACCGGGCGCGAGCTCGTCCGCTACGCGGTCCAATTGTCGGGGAAACGTGGCAGTGGAGCCGACGAGGCGATCGAGGCCGTGTCGATGCAGGACGCCGCAGACAGGAACGTCGGCGGGTATTCCAAAGGGATGCGCCAACGAATCAAGGTCGCCGCGGCACTCGCCACCGACCCATCGGTCCTGATCCTCGACGAGCCGCTCAACGGCACCGACCCCCTCCAGCGCGCCCGCCTCATCGAGCTCTTCGAAGGACTCGGGGCGGCTGGCAAGACCGTGATCGTGTCCTCCCATGTGCTCGAGGAGGTCGAACGGGTATCAACGCGGGTCGTCGCCATCGTCGACGGGCGGCTCGCAGCCGCAGGGTCGGTCCACGCCATCAGGGCGGCTATGAACAACATCCCCTACATCGTGCGGATCGGAACCGACCGCCCGCGCGAGCTCGGAGCAGCGATGTTCGCTGCCGGCCACGTCGACAGCGTCGAGGCGGGCGACGGCACGCTGACCGTCCGCACGAGCGACGTCGAAGGGCTCGGCTCTGACATTGCAGCACTGGCGGTCGACGCGGGATCACGCCTGACGGCCTTCCTCCCGCAAGACGAATCGCTCGAATCGGTGTTTCGATACCTTGTGGAACGCCGATGACACCATCACTTGCCCTCCTCGTCGGGTCCATTCGTCAGCTTCTGCCGCTGAAGAGGTCATTGGCGCTCGCTGCAATGCAGGCCGCACCGGCGATTCTGTTCATCATCGGCGTGAGCGACCGGTCTCCGGATGCGGGGTTCCAGATCTTCGTGGAGGTCACGGTCGTGTCGTACTTCGCTCTCGTCCTGCCGATCATCGCGATCGTCGTCTCCTCGTCGGCGCTCGGTGTGGAACGCAGGGACCAAACCCTCAGCTTCATCACACTTCGACCGATTCCACGTTGGCGCATCGCCTTGATGAAGATGATCGCCGCTGCGACGGTCGCCTCGCTGTACGCCGTCGGCGGAGCGGTGCTCCTCGGTTTCACCTACGCCACCCGATTCTCGTTCGACACCACGTTGATTCTCGGTGTCATGGGCGGGGGCATCGTGGCGGCAGTCGCATACTCATTGCTGTTCGTGCCCCTCGGCTTCATAACCGACCGGTCCGTGATCATCGGCCTTGCCTTGCTCCTCGTGTTCGAGAACGGCGTTGTTGCGGCCCTCCCCGGCCTGGCATCACTCTCGCCGTCACGGACCGGAGTCGCCGCCTTCGGTGCCCTCGCTCCCGACGCCCAGGCCTGGATCTCCGGTATGACGTCACGGCTCAACTTCGGAATGGGATCGGTCGGTCTGACACTTTTGGTGTATGGCGCAATCGGGGTCGCTCTCACCTCGTACCTCATCGCCAAGAAGGACCTCGCCTAGGGCAGGTCGGGTGCGCTCCCTCGGAGAACGACCGACTACCGGTACCGTGCCCGTGTGCAGACCTTTCTGACGCGTCTCAAACGTGGTGACATCGGTGCAGCCGCTCTCATTGTCGGTGGCGGTGTCCTGCTGTCACGCATATTGGGCATCATCCGTGACATCGTGTTCGCGTCGATGCTCGGCGCCGACGGCGTCACCGACGAGTATGTGGCTGCATTCCGCATCCCGGACTTTGCGAATTATCTGCTCGCCGGCGGGTTCCTGACGATCACATTCATCCCGATCTTCGCCAAGTATCTCGCCGATGATGACGAGCCAGGCGCCTGGATCGGCTTCACAGCGATCCTGCGGTGGCTCGCCATCGGCATCAGCGGCCTCATTGCAATCGCATGGATACTGACCCCGACCCTGGTCCAGGCGTTGTATCCGGACTTCGAGCCGTCCCAGATCGAGTCCACCATCCACCTCACGCGAATCGTGCTACCGGCACAGTTCGCCTTTGTCGTCGGATCGATGTTCACGGCGGTCCAGTACGCGAAGGGGTCGTTCGGTATCCCGACATTGGCTCCGATCATCTACAACCTCGGCATCATTGTCGGTGGCGTCGGCTATGCACTGGTGACCGGCACGGCGGATCCGGCGGGGTTCATCTGGGGTGCGCTCGCGGGGGCGCTTGTGGGCAACCTGGCGTTGCAGATCTGGGGTGCGTCGAGGGTCGGCATGCGCATCGAGTGGTCAGGCTCGTGGCGGCATCCCGCGGTCAGAACCTATCTGACGATCGCTCTCCCCCTGATGCTTGGCCAGTCCGTTGTCGCGCTCGATGAGACGTTCATGTCCGTCTTCGGTGCGATGGTCGGCGACGGTGTGGCGACAGAGCTCCAGTTTGCGCGCCGCACCATGCTCGTCCCGGTCGGTGTGATCGCACAGGCCGCCGCGGTGGCCGCGTACCCGACCTTGGCCCGACTCTTCGCCGAAGGCAGACACGAGGCGATGCGCAGGACCGTCAACCGGGCCCTTCGGTACGTCCTGGTTCTGTCGATCGGTGCAGCCGGAGTCGCAATGGGCATGGCCAATCCGATCATGAGGCTGCTGTTCGAGCGCGGTGCGTTCGAGCAGGCCTCGACCGATGCTTCGGCGTCGGCATTGTTCATGTACGCGCTCTCGATCCCGGTGTGGGGCGCCCTCCAGATCGTGACGCGCGCGTTCTACGCTCGCCGCCAGATGTGGACCCCCGTCATCGTTGGCACAGTGGCCACCGTTGCGGCCGTCCCCACCTATTTCGTGTTCCAGGAGGCCTTCGGTATCGAAGGCGTTGCGCTGGCTTCGGTCTTGGCGCTGGGCCTCTACACCTTCATCCTGTTGGCTGTCTGGTACCGGCCGACCGAGGCACGAGAAGGCCTCGTCGGTGTGGTCCGATCGGCTGGACGGTCGATTCCTCTGGCAGTGCCTGCATCATTCTGTGCGTTTGGTGTGTCGTGGTTCATCGTCGGCGGACTCCAAGGACCACGGTGGATTGCAGCACTGTTCGCCGTCATCTTCGGAGGGCTTGTGTACGGCGGTGTCGTGGTCGGTCTTGGTGGCGCGATCCATGACTGGTTGTGGACCAACGCGAAACGCCGCACGGCAGGTCGGACGACCCGCAGTACGGCGCTCAGTTCGGACTCGGTTGTCGATCGATCAGACGTCTAGGACGGCGGATACAACCCGGTGGCCTTGGATTCTTCCGTCTGCCAGAACATCTCGCTGATCTCACCGATGAGATCGATCATCCCCTGGGACACGGTTGGGTCCATCGACTTCTTTGCATCACCTGCAGCCTTGATCGCGCGCCAGAACAGATCATGGAGTCCGGGGAACTGTTCGACATGGTGCGGCTTGAAGAAATCAGCCCACAACACGTTGAGATGATGCTTGACGAGTTCGGCCCGCTCTTCCTTGATGGCAATGCATCGTGCGCGGAACACGTCGTCGTCGGAGGCGTGGTATTTCTCGGCAGCCTTCAGGCATGATGTCGCTTCGATCATCGCCTGCGCCGGGTCATACACGCCACAGAACAGATCACAGTGGGCATGGACCTCTGTCTTGGGACGCAGCAACTTCTCAATCACTCGCATGGGTACCTCCGTATCGGGTTTCGTCATCAACACTACTCAAGGTGGTAACCGTGGTTTACGCTGGACAGTCCGATCATGGGAACGCGGAGGAAACGGACGATGCGGAAACGGGGAGTGGTTGCGGGGGCTGTCGGCGCGGTGTTGGTGGCTGGTGCGGCCGCCCGCGGAGTCGTGCGCAGATTCGAGGTTCGGGAATCGTCAATGGCCCCAACCTTGATGGAAGGTGACTGGATCATCGCCAAACGAGCGACAGGGACTCCCGATCGCGGCGACATCGTGGCGTTCCCTGATCCGGCAGCTACCGGTCGCACCCTGATCAAACGAGTCATCGGTCTCGGTTCTGAACGGGTCGGCGTCGATGGTGGACGGGTGACCATCGATGGAGCCCTCCTCGCCGACCGGTGGGCCCAGGGAATCACCGAACCCGATGGCGAGTGGAGCATCCCGGACGATCACGTCTGGGTTCTCGGCGACAATCGCGGATTGTCCTCGTCCGACAGCCGGATGATCGGCCCCGTCCGGGTCGATGCAATCGGCTGGATCGCCACGGCCCGATACTGGCCGACGTCCCGGGTAGGTTCCATCAGCTGATCGGAACGGGTCGCGCACCGAAGAGCGATGCAACACCCACGCCACCGCAGCGTGGATTGTCCCCGCCTGATACCTGCCGAACACATGCCTCTACGCTGCGGCTCATGGTGGAACATGACTGACTCATCCCTGAACAGACCCCGCATCCTCGTTGGTGGCATCCGACACGAACTCAATAGTTTCGTCCCGGGCACGGTGGACCTCGATACGTATCGCCGAACCATGTTGGGAGAAGGCCGTGCGATCGTCGACGACCCGACAAGCTCCATGATCGGCGCTGTCGAGGTCGCGCGGCGCCGCAACATCGAGCTCGTACCCACGTTGACCGCCCACGGTGGCGCCGGTGGTCGTGTGGAGGACGAGGCGTACGCCGCACTCTCCACCCGCTTGCTTGAGCTGGCCCAACAGGAGGTCGCACAGAAGCCGGTTGACGGTGTGTACCTGCATCTGCACGGGGCGATGGCAACGACAAGCCACGATGACCCCGAAGGAGAACTGATCGAGCAGGTTCGCGCCATTGTCGGACCGGACGTACCCATCGCAATCAGCCTCGATCTCCATGCCCACTTCACCGATCGCATGGCAAAAGGAACCGACCTCGTCGTCGGATTCCGGACCTGCCCCCACACCGACGTTGTCGAAACCGGCGCTCGGCTCATGGAGTCACTCGCCGACATGATCAGCGGCGCTCGCGGGCCGCGAGCCACAACAGTGCAGCGCAAGATCCCGCTCATCGCCTCGGCTGAGGCACACGACACGACATTCGGTCCGCTCACAGCAATGCAGGCCCGCGCCCGTGAACTCGAGAAGACGCCCGGTGTCCTGGCAATCTCGATCTTCGCCACGCAGCCGTGGATGGATGTTCCCGACATCGGTTGGTCGGCGGTGGTGAGTACCGACGGCGACGTGGAACTGGCCCAGCAAGCAGCCGATACTTTGGCACGTGAACTCTGGGACCAGCGCGAACTGTATGACGTCGTGAAGACGCCGATACCCGTCGTCCTGGCCGAAGCAGTGGCCCGCGACGGCGCCGGTGGCCCCGTGGTCGCCTCCGACGGACCGGACTCCCCCACGGCAGGGGCCGCAGGCGATGGCACTGCGATGCTCGCCGAGATCGTGGCAACGCACAACGATGTGCGTGCCCTCATGCTCGTGACCGACCCCGTCAGTGTCGACGCCGCGATTGCAGCCGGTCCGGGGGCGGTCATCGACATCGAACTGGGAGGGCGGATCACCACGGAGTTCTATACGCCGCTTCCTGTCACCGCTGAGGTCCTCTCGGTCCACAGGCCCGGCGACCCACGAGCGGACATTGCGGACACGGGAACCTCGACGATGTTCGAGCTGGGGAAGACAGCGGTGCTGCGTGTGGAGAACACGACCATCCTCGTCACGGAGTTCAAGGCCGACGGACGCAAGCTCTTTCCGTACATGCAACACGGATTCGACCCGCGCGACTTCGCTCTCGTACAGGTGAAATCTGCAGGTGCGTACCGCGCCGAGTACGAACCGATCGCCTCGGTCGTCTACGACCTCGACACAGAGGGCCCATGTGACAGCGAGCTCACCCGCTTGCCGTACCGGAGAATCACACGCCCACTGTGGCCGTTCGATCGCGACATGAGCGAACCCTGGTGAACGAGCCGGATTAGGACAGGTGCTTCGTCGCCTCCCTGAACGACAGCGGGGCCATCTCATCCTTGTGGGACGCTACAAAGGTCCGCACCCACTGAGGGTCGGTCTTGGCATATTCGCGGAGCGCCCACCCGATGGCCTTGCGAATGAAGAAGTCGGTGTCACTGAGATTCCAACGACACGCATCGGACAACAGCCCGGTGTCCGTCGCAGCCTTGTGCTTGATCTGGCAGATGATGCTCGTGCGGCGAAGCCACATGTCGTCCGATCGGATCCACGACCGCACCAGGTGTTCCGACTTCGACGGGTCGGCGAGATGGACCGGGCCGACGAGCTGCACGGCCGCCTCATCAACGAGGTCCCACCACGCACCTTGCACGATGAGATCCCGATACATCGCCATGGATTCGATCGTGATGAAGGCCTTCCACGCTCTCGCGTAGCCGAGAGCCAGATACTTCACCTCACGATGGGGTTCGCTCCACAGCGCAAGCACATTGGATTCGTACACATCACGCACCTGGGCGGGAAATGAGCGGATCAGCAAACGCAGGACCGTCGAACGGCCCTTCTTCTGAACCCCG
This sequence comes from uncultured Acidimicrobiia bacterium, assembly GCA_965368815.1. Lineage (GTDB taxonomy): Bacteria > Actinomycetota > Acidimicrobiia > Spongiisociales > UBA5794 > UBA5794. The sequence goes on along the minus strand of CBDUOH010000001.1, from coordinate 80,225 downwards.
TAGAACGGCATGTCGGTCTTCATGTATGCCGCCATCGCCGCAGCCTTCGCAGGATCCGCCAGGGCCCCGAGTTCTCTGCGTGCGACGTCAACGATGGGATCGTGTTCCACGGTCAGACGATAGATATCCCAATACTCTGATCGGGTTCTAACCTCATCAAGATGCGTCGCACCACCACCCTCATGTCTCTTGCGGTCGTCCTTGCCCTCACTGCTGCTGCGTGCAGCCCGTCGGCCTCGGACGATTCGACAACCACAACAACCTTGGCTCCGGTTACGACCATCGCCCCGACGACCTCACAGACCCCGACAACCCAACCACCCACCACAACAGCCACGACCACGACCCTTCCCGAGATCTCACAGGGTGTCAACGGGCTGGTACCGGAGGACGCCGCGAGCGTGGATCGGCGAACGGTTGCGATCAAGATCGACAACGCCGTCGCTGCCCGGCCGCAATCAGGCGTCATGGACGCCGACATCGTGTACGAGATCCTTGTCGAAGCCGGTCTCACCCGTTTCCTCGCCGTGTTCCAGTCGAACGATGTCGAATACGTCGGGCCCGTGCGCTCAGGCCGACCGACGGATGCCGAGATCGTCAAGCCCCTCGACGGACCATTCCAGGTGTCCGGGGCCCAGCCCTGGGTCCAGGACATCTTCACCGCTGCGAACCTGCGGATGGTGTACGACACCGGCGCCACGACATGGCGTGAGAACCACCGCAGCGCCCCCCACAACCTGTACGCAAGCACCACGCTCATCCGCGACGTGGCCGACGACAAGAACTGGCCCGACGCTTCGCCGGGCAACGTGTTCGCTTTCAGTTGGGAACCCACGGAATCGACTGCGACGGCAACCGAGATCACACTCGACTGGTCCCAGCAGCCACCTGTGCGCTGGGTGTGGAACGGTGAGGTGTATGAACGGTTCAACGCCGACACGCCGCACAATTGGGTGACCAAGGACGGTGAGGAGGACATCATCAGCACCCCCATGGTGGTGGTCCTGACCGGCGACAGGTACACCGCGAGCCCATCGGGTTCCGGTAGCTCGGTGCCCGCGATCCATACGGTCGGAGCCGGCACGGCGCGCGTGTTCCGGAACGGAACCGTCATCGAAGGAACATGGCAGCGCGATCGCACCACGGACCCATTCGTCCTCCTCGATGCGGACGACAACCCGATCCTCCTGCCGCCATCGAAGATGTTCATCGCCATCTTCCCTGACACCGGGACGGTCAGCTGGTCGTAACATGCGGCCATGACCCAGAGCGCAACAGCGATCGGCGAACAGGTCCGCTCCGGCAGGCTGCGCGCCACCGACATCGTCGCAGCCGCCATCGAATCCGCGCTCGACTCGCACGATGAACTCAACGCATTCACCTTGGTCGACCGATCCGGCGCAATGGCTCGCGCCGAGGGCATCGATCGCCTCGTGGACGCTGGGAAGGACCCCGGTCCCCTTGCCGGTGTTCCGGTCGGACTGAAGGACCTCATCGATCAAACCGGTCTCCCCAACACACGGGGGTCGGGCCTCCCATCTGACGTCCCGGAACATTCCGCGCCTGTCGTTCGCAGGCTCGGCGCAGCAGGTGCGGTGATCATCGGCAGGACCGGACTCCACGAGTTTGCATTCGGATTCACCAGCGAGAACCACTTCTTCGGACCGGTCCGCAACCCCTGGGACACTGCCACATCGGCCGGTGGCTCATCGGGGGGCTCCGGTGCGGCTGTTGCTGCGCGGGTCGTCCCGATTGGCATCGGAACAGATACCGGTGGTTCGGTACGCGTGCCGGCGGCGCTGTGTGGCGTCTTCGGTCTGAAGGTGACCCACGGAAGGGTGCCGTTGACCGGCGTCTACCCGCTTGCACCATCACTCGACACGGTCGGCCCGCTTGCGACCAACGTTGCCGACATCACGGCTTCGTATCTTGCCATGGCCGGCTACGAGGCGTCAGACCGCTGGTCGGTTCCGACCGATCCGGTCCGTCCGGACCGACGTCAGGCGCATGCCACAACGATCGGTGTGGTCAGGCAATGGGTCGAGGTCGCGCCTCGCTCCCAGCATGTGGACAACGGATTCAGCCGTTTCCTTGAGGCGGCGGCACAGGCGGGATGCACGGTCGAGATGATCGATGAACCCGCACTCGCACCGCCAACCCGACTTGCGCAGGCAGCCGGGCTTGAGATCCTCACCATCCACGGCGAACGATTCGCCGCTCATCCCGAAGGCTACGGTCCCCTGACCAGGGAGCGGCTCGCCCAATGCTCGCAGGGAACGGTGGACGATCTCCTCGAGGCCGCAGCCTGGGCCGCGGGCGCCCGCAACACGGTGGCGGCGCTCGAACGGTCGGGCATCGACGTCCTGACCTGCCCGACGGTGGGTGGGCTTCGCCAATTGATAGGCGACGAGGACATGGAGATCGACGGGAACACATACTTCCATCGTGAACTCCTTGCGAGCTTCACCGCCCCGATCAATCGGATCGGTCTGCCTGCTCTCGCAGCCCCGGTCATCGGCCCTTCCGGGGTGCCGGTGTCCGTTCAGCTGATCGCGCCCATGTGGCGGGAGAACGTGATCCTCGAGACAGCTGGGCTGCTCGAAGGTCTCGGCATACTCGGATCGCCGCTTCCTCCGATGGCCGATCCTGCGTTTGCGGGAAATGGCAGCGATGACCCAGCAGTGCAATAAGCTGTAGACGTCCATGCAAGCGAGCAGCGGGACCGCGTAGATCGGTTGGTCCCGAGACATGCCGAAGCGAGAGCTTCATCTGCCAACCAGGAGCCTTGACCGTGTCCGAAGAGACCCTGACCGAAGAACGACCAGCCCCCGAGCAGATCGAGGACGTGGTCATCCGATTCGCTGGCGACTCCGGTGACGGAATGCAGCTCGCAGGAACGCAGTTCACAGCAAGCTCTGCCCTGTTCGGCAATGACCTCGCGACCCTTCCGAACTTCCCGGCAGAGATCCGTGCTCCCGCCGGCACCATCGCAGGCGTCTCATCCTTCCAGGTCCACATCGCGGACTGGGACATCCTGACGCCCGGCGACAACCCTGACTGCCTCGTTGCGATGAACCCGGCTGCGCTCAAAGCTCACCTCCACGACCTGGTCAAGGGTGGTCTGCTGATTGTCAACAGTGATGCGTTCGAGGAACGCAACCTCGCCAAGGCCGGCTACGACACGAATCCCCTTGAAGACGGCAGCCTCGATGCCTATCGGTTCCTGCAGGCGCCGATGGACGAACTCACCAAGGAGGCGGTCAAGGACACAGGGGTGAAAGGTCGCGAAACCCTGCGGTCGAAGAACTTCTTCGCCCTCGGCCTCATGTCGTGGATCTACCAGCGGCCTCTCGATCCTGTGATCGACTGGGTCGTCACCAAGTTCGGATCCGACACACCGGTGACGAATGCCAACACTGCCGCCCTCAAGGCGGGGTACAACTTCGGGATAACGACCGAAGCGTTCCATCAGACATTCGAGATCAAACCTGCCGAACTTCCCCCGGGCGAGTACACCAACGTCGTGGGGAACACGGCCACCGCATGGGGGCTGATGGCGGCGTCGGACAAGGCCAACATCCCGTTGTTCATCGGTTCGTACCCGATCACCCCGGCGACGACGATCCTCGAGGAACTCGCACGGCACAAGAATTTCGGTGTGAAGTCGTTCCAGGCAGAGGATGAAATCGCAGGAATCGGGACCGCCCTCGGGGCCGCGTTCACCGGCAGACTCGCCGTGACGACGACCTCGGGACCGGGGCTCGCCCTCAAATCCGAGACGTTGTCACTCGCGTTGATGATCGAACTGCCGATGGTCGTCGTGGACATCCAGCGAGGTGGGCCTTCGACGGGGTTGCCCACCAAGGTCGAACAGTCCGACCTCCTGTTCGCGATGTACGGACGACATGGCGAATCGCCTCTCCCCATCGTGTCGACCTCGTCGCCGTCGGATGCCTTCGGTGCAGCGTTCGAAGCGGCACGCATCGCCATCAAGTACATGACTCCTGTGATCCTGCTGACCGATGGTTACATCGCAACGTCGTCCGAACCGTGGGCACTGCCCAACCTCGACGACCTGCCGGACATCTCCCGCCCGTATGCGACCCACTCCGAGGAGGATGGGCCGTTCCTCCCCTACCTACGAGACCCGGAGACGATGTCGCGACCTTGGGCGATTCCGGGCCAACCCGGGTTGGAACACAGAGTCGGTGGTCTCGAGAAGGACGCAACCACGGGCAACGTTTCGTACGATCCCGACAACCACGAGGCGATGACCCATACCCGTGCGGAGAAGATCAAGCGAATAGCACAGGACATACCCGATGTCGTCGTCCACGGCGAAGGCGACGAGCTTCTGGTTCTCAGCTGGGGATCGACATATGGCGCGGCACGAACCGCGGTCAACCGGGTGATCAAGGCCGGTCGCCCCGTGGCCCACGTGCACCTGCGGCACCTCAACCCGATGCCGAAGAATCTCGAAGAGGTCCTGCGCCGGTACAAGTCGGTCCTCGTGCCCGAGATCAACATGGGACAGCTTTCGCGACTCATCAGAGCCGAGTACCTGATCCCGACCGTATCGTTCAACCGGATCCAGGGACAACCGATGAGAGCCAGAGAGATCGAGACCGAGATCCATCGACTCCTTGATGGGGAGGCAGGCCAATGACCGACACAGCACGGTACGAAAGAGCGGATTTCCAGACTGACCAAGAGGTCCGTTGGTGCCCGGGTTGTGGCGACTACACGATCCTTGCGTCGGTTCAGTCATACCTCGCATCCCTGGACATCGACCGGGAGAAGCATGTCTTCGTGTCCGGAATCGGCTGTTCGAGCAGGTTCCCGTACTACATGAACACGTACGGAATGCACACGGTCCACGGCCGCGCACCGGCGATCGCCACAGGCGTCGCCACGGCAAACCCCGACCTCACGGTCTGGGTCATCACCGGTGATGGGGATGGGCTCTCCATCGGCGGCAACCATCTCATCCATGCGCTGCGACGCAACGTGAACATGAACATCATCCTGTTCAACAACCAGATCTACGGGCTCACCAAGGGCCAGTACTCCCCCACCTCCGAGGTCGGGAAGCGGACCAAGACATCGCCGTCAGGTTCCATCGATCGTCCTTTCAATCCGGTCAGCCTTGCGCTCGGATCGGAAGCCGCGTTCGTGGCCAGGACCCTCGACATGGACAGGAACCACACGATCGCGATGCTCAAGGCGATGCACGAGCACGATGGCGCTGGACTGCTCGAGATCTACCAGAACTGCAACGTGTTCAACGACAAGGCCTTCATCGATCTCACCGACAAGGGCACCCGTGACTCGAACCGTATCTGGCTCGAGGAGGGGAAACCGATCGTGTTCGGCGCCGACAACGAATACGGCGTCGTCGTCGATGCCCGCGGTGCCAAGATCGTCGAGGTGTCCGAAGTCGGGCTTGACAACATCCACGTCCACGATCCGAGCGACCCGAATCCTTCCGTGGCGTTTGCCCTCAGTCGGATCTCACAGGGCCCGTATGGTCCCACACCGCTCGGCGTGTTCCGCGATGTCAAGGTACCGAGCTACGGCAAGGTGCTCGAACAGCAGATAGCTGCGGCACAGACGGACAAGGGATCCGGCGATCTCGGCAAACTGATCCGCTCCCGGGGAACCTGGACCGTCTCGGCCTGAACCGGGAACACAAATGTTCAGACCGGCACGGAAGTGGCCGATAGATGTATCAGGCCCGCACAGATCCGATTTGCATCGAGTTATTTGAAAGCCCATGTAGGTTGACCGGGGTCAGGTTCAGCCGCAACGCGTAGACAACGGAGCTCTCCCCATGGTTCGCAGATCTCTGATATTGATTGCGTTGTTGGTCTCCATGACATCGATTCCTTCGACGGCTACCGCTGCGGAACCTCCTGCGACGATCGACTTCGAAGGCTCCGGATTCGGTCATGGCGTGGGTATGAGCCAATACGGCGCATACCAAAGGGCACTCGACGGCCAGTCGTACTCGACCATCCTCGGCTTCTACTACCACGGGGCAACGATCGGCGTCCTCGGTCAGGGCGGTGTCGGAGCCGTCGATTCGATCTACACCAACGTGGCATCGGACATCACGAGCACGACACTCACGGTGCACCCCGGTCCTGCGGCTCCTGAAGCCGGGATCGTGATCACCCGCGATCCCACCGTGACAGCCACACCGTCGACGACCCTGTTCAGCGGCGACACCGTATCGATCGTCGACACCACACCCCAGGAGGGTGCACCCGGCGGTTGCCAGATCGTCGTGACCATCGATGACGTCGCCACCGATTGGGGGGTCGGGAGCTGCGATGTGACAGCAGCGCTCAACGCTCCCGGTGGCGAACCGTCCAATCTCATATCCGCCACCAACTGCAGGCGACCGACCCAATGCACCTACGGATACGGCACCGCCTTCCACGTGGTCGACAACGTCAGCAGTCACCGATCCCTCCATGACTGCTATGCACACCCGTGCGGCAACAACAACGAGCTGGCCTATCCGGGCTTCGATCTCGTTGTCGTGACCACCCTCGACGAGTACACACGGGGGATCTCCGAGGTGCCGTACTCGTGGCCATCCAACGCCCTCAGGACCCAGGCGGTGGCGGCACGGTCGTATGGCGCAGCCACTGCCTACACGGTCAACCACAGGAATGCGGGATGCTTCTGCGACATCAAGAACAGCTCCTCAGACCAGGTGTACGCCGGCTGGACCCGGAGTTTCACGATGGGAACGCTGTGGGAAGCCGCTGCGAACGCCACAGCGGGCATGGTGATGACCCATGCCCAGGCCCCTGACGGCAAGATCGTCAAGGCGTACTACAGCTCGTCGAACGGTGGAGCGACCGAGTCGTCGGAAGAGAAGTGGGGTTCGTATCGGTCGTATCTGATTTCGAAGTCGGATGGGCAGTCGATCACCGCGGCCAATCCGCTCGGGACATGGACATCCACGTTCACGACCGACGTGGTCATCGACAAGGTCTGGGGTACCAGCTCGCTCTACGACGGATATCGCCTCACCGCTGCCGATGTCATCGCCCGGCACACCTCGGGGAGTGCCAAGACCGTGCGGTTCACCGCAGACGCCGGCGAGGACGGCATCAAGACCGTCACGCTGCCGGTGGGCACGGTCAGCTCGAGATTCGGTCTCTACAGCTGGTACTTCGACATCGATGACGCCGAGGTCGAAGGACCGCCCCCGATGACTGTTCCCGCAGGCGCATCGTCGGTCGGCATGCAGGACCCGACGACCGGTGTCTGGTCAATCCGGATGCCGTCTGGCGCGGTCAAGACGTTCTACTACGGGGACCCGAACGATGAGCCGTTCATCGGTGATTGGAACGGAGATGGCATCGAGACCGTCGGTTTGTACCGCCGAAGCGTCGGGTTCCTGTTCATCCGGAACTCCAACACGCAAGGTGTCGCCGACATCGACATCTACTACGGCATCCCCGGTGACATCCCGATCGCAGGCGACTGGAACGGAAACGGGACTGACACCGTCGGCGTCTACCGTCCATCGGAATCGAAGTTCTACCTCCGCAACACAAACACGCAGGGCATCGCCGACATCGTGGTGTCGTTCGGCAACTCGGGCGATCAGCCGATCGCAGGCGACTGGAACGGAGACGGCAAGGACACCGTGGGTGTCTATCGCCCGTCGACCAAGATGGTGTACCTCACGGACAACCTCGCAACCGGCGCCGTGTCTGTTGCCTACAACTACCGGGGAGCGGCAGCGGGTGATCTCGTGATCGCGGGCGACTGGGACAACGACGGAGACGACACACTCGGGGTGTTCCGGCCGTCGAACGGAACCTTCTACCTCCGCGACACCTACACCCAGACGTCGGCGAACGTGATCTTCCAATTCGGGGATTCCTGGATGAACCCGATCGCCGGATACTGGGGCGGCTGACAAGTCGCACTATCGTTGCGACGTGTCACACTCGATCTCGACCCAACCAGACGCCGTCGCCCGACGGTCGAACTCGCCCACGGTGACCGTCGTGCTGCCTGCGTACAACGAGGCTGACGCCATCCCGATCGTCGTCGCGGACATCCGGACCCATCTGCCCGATGCCGAGATCGTGGTGGTCGACGATGCCAGCACGGACGCCACGGCCGCCGAGGCAGCAGGACTCGGCTGCGTCGTTGCCCCGCATCAGAGCAATCTCGGCAAAGGCAGTGCCCTCAGGACCGGGTTCGAGGCATCAAGCGGTGATTATGTCTTCTTCATGGACGCCGATGCGACATACCCGGCACAAGCGATTCCTGCCATGGTCGAGCTGCTCGCTGACAACGACTATGTGCGGGCTGATCGAGCCATCGATGCATCGAATACCCCGATGATCAACCGAATCGGCAACGCCCTGATGGAGCGCGTGCTCCAGACCCTGCACGGCCTCGATCGCGGTGATCACCTCAGTGGGCTGTACGGTTTCAGGCGGGCCATATTCGGCGATCTCGGTACCGAAGCGCGAGGCTTCGACATCGAGGTCGAGATCGGCATCAAGGTCAAGGAGCGAGAGCTCCGTACCGCGTCGGTCCCCATCGACTATCTCCCGAGGGTCGGCGAGAAGAAGCTCAATCCCCTCCGCGACGGGGCACGCATCTTCGGGCGCATCCTGCGCCTGGTGCTCGTGTATCGCCCACTGATGCTCTTCGGCGTACCCGGGGCGATCCTGACGACCGTGTCGCTGATCGCCGCCGTCGCGCTCGCAGGAGGACCCGTGATGACCGGTTACCTCGGTCTGTCGATTCATTCGTTCATCGTGTCCGCCCTCGGGATCCTCGCAGGATTCCAGCTCCTGATCTTTGGTATCGCGGGCGCTGTGTACCGCAAGCAACTCGGATTCCGCGTGTCGCGCGCCGTCGACGCGCTGACATCGGGCCGGGCTCGTGCCATCGCTGCACTCACCGGGCTCACGCTCGTGATGGTGTGTGGCCTCTGGCTGCTCGCGACGATTGTCGCGTGGCTTGCCGCGGGAGGACCTGCATTCACCGATACCCGCACGCTGGTCGCGACAGCCACGGGAGCCGTCTTCGGCCTCCAGATGTTGTCCGCTTCGCTCTTCATCACACTGTTGACCGACCGGACGTCCTAGCGTGGCATCGGCGCTCATCATCGTGGCGTACAACGATGCAGGGACACTCGAACGATGCATCGAATCCGTGCGGCAGTCCGGTTTCGCCGGCCCGCTGGTGATCGTCGACAACGCGTCCACCGATGACACGGCATCGATCGCGCATGCGGTCGCCGGGCGCCTCGATGGAGTCAAGGTCGTCCGATCCGAGAAGAACCTCGGCTATGCGGGCGGAGTCAACCTCGGGGTGCGCTCGGTCACAACGCAGCACATCGCTGTCATGAACGCTGATTGCGTCGTCGAGGGCGACTGGATTGCGCCCTGCGTCGACATACTGGAACGCAACGACCGAATCGCTGCGGCGTGTCCCACGGTGATCCTGGCTGACGGAACGGGCATCAACGCCGAAGGATTGCTGCTCCACAAAGCAGGGTTCGGCTTCAATCGGCACCTGGGCCATGCCACCGACACGGCAGCCGTGACCCCGGCGAGAGTTCACGGTGTCCAGGGGACCGCGTTCGTGATCAAGCGGGACGTTCTCGAGCAGATCGGTGGTTGGTCCGAACGCGGATTCCTCTATCACGAGGACGTCGAACTGTCATGGGCCATCATGGCCGCTGGATACCAGGTCTGGCACGTACCGACACCAGCCGTTGTCCACGACTATCACCTCACGATGTCACCCGAGAAGTTCTTCCTCCTGGAGCGCAACCGCATCGAAATGCTGATGACGTACCTCGGGTTCGCAACGAGGCTGTTGGTCAGCCCGATCATCGTCGCCACCGAGCTCGCGGTCTGGGTGTACGCCGTTCGGAAACGATCCGGGCTTGCGGGAGCCAAATGGCGGTCGTATCAAAGCGTCTGGACACGGCGACGCGGCAGGCTCCAACGCCGACGCGAGGTCGAGCGGTTCCGAACCGTATCTGCCCTGCACATGGTCAACGCGATGTCGCTGCGATACCCGAGGAGCCAGACCCGCACGCTCCACAGGGGTGCGCCGACGCCGGGGAGACGCGGCGGCAGGGACATGCCGACGCACTAGGTCTACGGCAGCGCGTGGACGACGGTGCCGATGTCGGCCCATTCGAACAACGCCGCAGCCTTGCCATCCTCCTGCCGAACACATCCACCTGACCGGTAGTACCCGAGTTCGTCGACCGTCTGCATCGGCTGTCCATTGGGATATCTGGGTATCGAGTGGAAGCCGTAGGACCATTGGTTGCCCCATGTACCAGGACGGACGAATCGGACCATGTGCTGCATCGTGATCCCGCCGTAGGGCGCGTAGGCATTCACCGACTTGCTGAAGACCGAGTACGTGCCTGCGTAGGGAATACCCTTGCGACCGGACACGGGGTAATCGTCGACGAGTTTGTTGTTCTCATCGACCAACCAGACGTGCTGCTCGGAATTGGAGTAGATGATCCGTTTGCCGTCACCCACATCCGGATACGGAGGTGGAACCGGCGGCGGGTCGTCGCCACCGGGGAGGACTCCGAAGTCACCCGAGATCGGGGACATGTCAGGGCCACCGTATGCGAACACTCCGGTACCGGGCACGTCGAACTCGGACGGGTTCGACCCGAACGTCGCCACGGCTCCGCTTCCGGGCCAGTCTCCGATCAGCGGTACGGTACGGTCTGCGACCTCCACCGCAGTCGTCGGCCCATCCCCCACGACGTCGTTGAGGTAGACCATCCCCGTCTGTTCCCGGAACATGTGGATGGAATCGGTACCGTCACCATCGGCGTCGCCGACAACCGGGATGTCCCCGTAGTTCCCGTAGGCGAAGCTGAAGTCCGCGGCACCCAAACCTGCGCCGTGGGCACCGATCTCGTTGATGATGTAGACCCGTGCCTCGGATGGACGGTAGATCGACACCGAGTCGCACCCATCGCCGTCGAAATCACCGGGAAGCGGGATATCGCCCGGGTTGCCGAAGAAGAACCGGATGTCGGCAATCCCTTGCGTGTTCGAGTTCCGCAGATACACATATCCGTCGGACTGGCGGTAGAGCCCTGGCGTGTCGACGCCGTCGCAGTCCCAGTCCCCCGCGAACGGGTAGTCGGAGGGATTGCCGTAGTAGAACGAGGTGGTCTCCCCCGACGCAGCGTCCCTGAGGTACCAGATGCCGGTCTCACCGTCGACGAGCCCCACATCGTCCGATGCGGCAGCCATACCGGCCGCCGTCAGCAGGAACGCTGCAACCGTGAACGCGAGTATCAGGGCGCGCCGCAACGACCGGTTCGCAGTTGACGTCGATCTCGTGGTCATTCCAGCCTCCTCACCAGCGGGCACCATACCGAGGGTTTGCACGATCGCACGGGTTTTCATCGGCGACCGGCCACGACCACGTATGGGTTCGTGCCGACGTATCCGGCCCAATCGGCCGTACCTGGTGCGTTGTTGAGATTCATGTAGACGCGTCGACTCGAGGGGCGGAACACGGCAACGGTGTCGTCGCCGTCGCCGTCCCAGTCACCGGCGAAGATCACGTCACCGGGGTTGCCGTAGAAGAACTCGTTGTCGGCGGCACCGGTCTCGTTGGCATTCGTGAAGTAGACGAATCCCGTCGATGTCCGGTAGAGCCCGATCGTATCGATCCCGTCCCCGTCGAAGTCACCGACGAACGGCTGGTCACCGGGGTTGCCGAACATGAAGTCGTAGTCCGCCGCTCCGAGCCCCTCGCCGTCGGCACCGAGCTCGTTGATCACGTACACCCGAGCCTCGCTCGAACGCCAGATCGACACCGAATCCCTCCCATCGCCGTCGAAGTCGCCGATCAATGGAACGTCCCCGGGATTCCCGAAGAAGAATTCACGATCTGCGACACCTTCGGTGTTGGACTCGCGGAGGTAGACAAAACCGTCGGATTGACGGTACAGACCCGGTGTTGCGATACCGTCACCGTCCCAGTCACCCATGAACGGGATATCGCCCGGGTTGCCGAAATAGAACCAATCGGTCTCGTGTGGATCGTCGAGCTGGCTCCACAATCCGAATCGGCTACCGCTGTCGACGACTGCGATCGAATCGCAGGTGGCGCCGTCGGTACATGGCGGGTCGTAGCTCACGATTCCCGGCTCCGGGATCCGCATGGCCGAGTCGGCATGTGGCGTCGGGTTGACCACAACGCCACCCGGTGCATGGACCTCCCAATGAAGATGCGGGTACGTGCCTTCGGCGTTGCCAGAGTCGCCGACCCAACCGATCAGTTGACCGGCCACAACATCTGCCCCGGGAACGACGCCGTCGGCGATGCCCCAGCCGAGGCCATCGTCGGTGCCCTCGGTGTCGTTGTCCAGATGGATGTACCAGGTCTCCCAGCCCCCCTCATGGACGAGTGCGATGGTGCAGCATCGATCGGGGTTGAGATTGTCGGGATCCGAGGACCAGTTCACCTGCTTCACGTACCCGTCGGCCGCTGCAACGACAGGAACGCCTTTGACGCCGTAGGTACCGATGTCAACGCCGTGATGACTGCGGCCACCGCCGCGTGGTGCACCGAACGTGTCGTAATAGCCGAAATCGACGCCGTCCTCGCCGACAACAGGGAAGATCCACGGCGGCGGCGGTTCGTCCGCCCTCGCCGGCGTCGCCACGAGCGCGAGCGAGAACACGGCGAATACGACCGCAATCAATCGTGCGGCGGCGGCGGTGGCTCCGTTGCGCATCTTGTTGGTATCGGCAGCGTCACCGACATTCTTGAATCCCGGGGTTTCCGTATACCTCATCGTGCCGATACGACGTACCGAAAATCGCCGAGGTACGCATCCCAATCGGCTGTACCCGCGCTGTTGGCGAGCTTCACATACAGGTGCCACACGGACGGGCGATAGACCGCAACCGTGTCGATGCCGTCACCGTCCCAGTCGCCGGCCATGATCCGATCCCCGGGATCGCCGTAGTAGAACGAGTTATCGGCGACACCCGTCGAAAGTTCGTTCCGGAAGTACAGGTAGCCGGTCGACTGGCGATACAGACCGATCGAATCGACGCCATCGCCATCGAAGTCACCGACGAACGGGGTGTCACCGACGTTTCCGAAGGCGAAGTCGTAGTCCGCTTCGCCGAGTCCCCCACCGTCGGTCCCGAGTTCGTTGATGATGTAGAACCGGCCCGTCGCTGGCCGATAGACGGACACCGTGTCGTCGCCATCGGCGTCCCAGTCCCCGACGATCGGAACATCACCGGGGTTACCGAAGAAGAACTCGTGATCCGCGACACCCTGGGTGTTCGAATCCCTCAGGTACACGAAGCCATCGCTCTGGCGATACAGACCAGGGGTAGGCGTCCCGTCCCCGTTCCAGTCGCCCATGAACGGGATGTCACCGGGATTGCCGAAGAAGAATGTCGAGGGGTTCTGATCTCCGATCTCATCGAACAGAGTCCACTCGCCGCCTGCATCGACTGCAGCGAATCCTGCACAGTCACCACCGCAAGGCGACGGAGGTGGGTCGGAGCCCGGTGCGGGCCCGTCGGTGCCGTCTGAATCCCCGAAGACCACCGTGACATACATCAGATCGTTCGAATCGCCGTCAAAGACGATGCCGACCCCGACGCGATCCGAGGATGCTCTCAGGATGTTGGCTCGATGGCCCGAGGAATTCATGAACCCATCGTGGTGGGTCTCACATTGATGACCGTACCCGTAGCTGTACGAGATGTTCTCGCTCCGCCCCCACCACGTGCCCGGCCACGACAGGTCGGAGTGGCGGAAATCGCGTGAGTCATACATCTCCCACGACCAATCCCGCGCATACGCGGTGAGCGTGGGATCGGGGACGAGCGGGTGCAGACCTCGCGCCGTTCGCTCTGCGTTGTGCAGGTTCAACAGACACTCCTCGAGACCCGGGTCGACGCCGGCTGATGCAGCCGACGCCGGGGCGACGGACGCCGTGCTGAACAAGCCAGCAACGATTGCGAACGCCGCAAGAATGGCAAAGGATCGACCGAGACGGTGAGCGGGGACCATCAACGGTTGCCCGCAGTCACGACGTGGGACACGGTTCCGACGTACCCGGTCCAGTCGGCTGCTCCGCTCGAGTTCTCAAGATTGACGTAGATCCGACGGGTGGACGGTCGGTACACGGCCACCGTGTCGTCGCCATCACCGTCCCAGTCGCCGGCGATGATGCGATCTCCGGGGTTCCCGTAGAAGAACGAGAAGTCCGCATTGCCGGTCGTGAGCGAATTCCGGAAGTACACGAACCCGGTTGATTGCCGGTACAGACCGACTGTGTCGATGCCGTCACCGTCGAAATCGCCGACATAGGGCTGGTCGCCCGGGTTCCCGAAGTAGTAGCTGAAGTCGGCTGCACCAAGCCCAGCTCCGTCGGCGCCGAGCTCGTTGATGATGTAGACCCGTGCCTCGCTGGCACGCCAGATCGAGACCGAGTCGCGACCATCGCCGTCGAAATCGCCAACCAACGGGACGTCTCCCGGGTTGCCGAAGAAGAACTCACGATCCGCTATGCCTTGGCTGTTGGAGTACCGGACATACACAAACCCGTCCGACTGCCTGTACAGACCCGGCGTTGCGGTTCCGTCTCCGTTCCAGTCACCCATGAATGGGAAGTCCCCGGGATTGCCGAAGTAGAAGTCATTCGTTCCCGACGTCGACAACAGCTCAGCCCATCGAGACCAGAGTCCGCCGCCATCGATCGATGCGATGGTGTCGCAGGGTCCTTTGCCGCACGGAGGGTCCTCGGGTGGCAGCCCACCGACGGTCAACGGGCCGGGCGTGAACCAGGACGTCAGAGGCCACGTGTACGTCGTGTCCCCGGTGGCAACTGCATCCTTCCAGCCCTTCGTCAGCGATGTCGTCCAGACACGGAAGTCCGGTTCGCCCGGTTTGTTGAAGTTGAACCAGACGAATCCGACGACATTGGGATCGGCTTTCAGGTACGGAACCATCGACGTGATCCAGTCGCTCTGGCATGACCCACGAGGCGAGGCTGTCTGGGCGATCACGAACGGCTTCACCCCCGCCCCGGGGATCGTGCCTCGGATCTCGTCGAGATAGGGCCCCATCGCCTCGGCGGGCGTGTCGTAGGCTGCGTTGCCCGGGCAGGCCGACCAGTTGTATGCCGAGATTCCGACCACGTCGACGACCCCGTCACCCGGGTAGTAGTCCGCAAGCGATCCACAGCCCGGGGATGTCCAACCGTTCGGTGCCCAGGCGAACCTCACCTTGTTCTCGCCTATGCCGGCGTTGTCGAATGCATCGACGAACTTCTGGTAGGCGGCCTTGAACGCTGTTGGATTACAGCCGTACGGCGTCCAGTTCCCGTTGTGTTCCTGGAGCGGGGCCACGACAAGGCTGCGATTCTCAAGCTTGTCGAGCCAGGCCTTCACATGACGAACCCACTCGGCTATCTGAGCGTCATGGGCGCCGCTTGCGATCGCCGCGGCCGATGCATTGACGCCCACGTTGGCAAACGGTGTCGCCTTGCCGGCCCACACACCGTCAAGGATCTGCACGGTGTTCGACCACGAGTTCGGGTCAGAGGGGTTGTAGCTTCCGCTGGCCTCGGAAATGTCGTGGAACGTTCCACCGAACGTCACTTTCTGCCCTGCCGCCGATCCGACGGCGTTGAGGTCGCCGGAGGAATCGAAGTCATCCGAGTACAAACCCGTGTGCAGCTGCGCAGGTACCTCACCGGCAATCGCGCCGGCGGGAGCGAGCAAGGCGAGAACACTTGCGATCGTGACAAGGGCGCGAAGGAGACGCATTCCTTGATATCGGCAAAAGTCGTGTCTGGCTTGAGAGCTTGGAAGTACCACCGACAGGTATTGTGGTGGCGAAATGCATTTACCTTCCGTGTCAGTGATCGTCGCGACGTTCAACGAGGTCGAGAACGTCGATCACGTAATGGATGTCGCCCTCACCGACCGGCGTGTCATCGAGGTCCTGGTTGCCGATGGTGGGTCGACCGATGGCACGGTTGAACGAGTTCAGGCCCGCAGCCGAATCGATCCACGAGTGCAACTTCATCCGAACCCGGACCGCGTGCAATCGATCGGGCTCAACGCCGTGGCCTCCCAGGCGACCGGCGACCTGCTTGTCCGCCTCGATGCGCACACGAGGTATGCAGAGAACTACGTGACCGCGAGCATCGATGGTTGGGTACCGGGTTCTGCGGTCGGTGGCCCCATGGTCGGTGAGGGAGCCACTGCCTGGGAGCGGTCAGTGGCAGCCGCCATGGCGGATCCGATTGCCATCGGACCGGGCCGTTTCCGTCATGCGACACAACGTGAAACTGTCGATACCGTGTATCTCGGGACGTTCGCTCGTGTCGACTTCCTCGACACCGGCGGCTACCGCACATTTCCTTCCGGGACCGTTGAAGATGCCGACTTCTACGCACGGTGGCGTGCGTCCGGTCGCACTGTTGTTGTCGATCCGGACATACGCTCGTGGTACCGGCCACGGAGTTCATGGCGTCAACTTGCACGCCAATACTGGCGCTACGGGCAGGGCAAGAGTGAACTCCTCATCGCCAACGGCAGGCTCCCGTCGCCACGACCGCTTGCGCCTGCGTTCCTCGTGGCAGGAATGCTTGTCGGCGTGATCGTGGGATTGACCGTCTCGTGGATCCCCCTGATCGTCCTGGTCGGGTCATGGACCGCTGCACTCGCTGTCGTGGGTATCAGAGCGTCAGAACGGCCGCTCGGTGTGAGCATCGCCGCAGCGACGATGCACCTGGCCTACGGATCCGGCCTCTGGGTGGGCCTGCTGCTTGGTTTCGGCAAGGCGCGATCGCTCCGCACCGAACCAACCGGTTCACTCAACCGGTAGCAGCCTCTCGATAGGACTCGACGATGTCTTTCGGGTCGCCCTCTTTGACGATGTTCCCATGGTCGAGCCAGACCACCCGGTCGGCCAATTCCGCGACTGTCCCGAGCACGTGCGAGACAAGGACAACCGAGGTCCCTTCGGCGATCATGGCTTCGATGCGCTTGCCTGACTTGCTTTGGAAGCTCTCATCGCCCACCGACAACACCTCGTCGACCACCAGGACATCGGGTCGTTGATCGGTCGCAACGGCGAACCCGAGTCGGGCCAACATCCCGGACGAGTAATTGCGGATCGGCGTGTCGATGAATTCCTCCAACTCTGCCCACTCGGCAATGGCGCCGACACGCTCTCGCATTTCCTTCGGATCACGACCGAGCAGGGTGCCGTACAACACGATGTTCTCCACCCCGGTCATCTCGGAGTTGAACCCGGCCCCGAGTTCGATCATCGGTGCGATCGAACCGTCGACCCTGACTCTTCCCGATGTCGGTGGGAGTACCTGCGCGATGATCTTCATCAGGGTTGACTTGCCAGCGCCATTCGGCCCGATGATGCCCAGCACCTCTCCGCGTTGCACCTCGAACGACACGCCTTTGAGCGCCCAGAGCTTCTCGTAGGTCGTGTTTCCCTTCAGAAGGTTGATGAGGTGTTCCTTCATCGTTCCCACCTGACTCCGACCGATGCGAAAGGCGAGCGACACGTCCTCAACCCTGACAACTGCGTCGTTGGACATCAGATCCTCACCACGAGATTCTTCCAACTGCGATTGAACACCCATACGCCGAGCATGAGCGCGACCACGGCCGTGACGGACATGTATGCGAATTGCCAGGCAGGAGCGAATGTCCCGCCGTACATGAACCCGCGGAAGATCTCCAGATAGGAATAGAGGGGGTTGAGTCCGACCAGCCAGCGGAGGTGGTCAGGAATGATTTCGATCGGGTAGAACGTCGGCGTCAAGTAGCTCGCAAGCTGAACGAGAACGGCCGTGAAGTCGAGCACGTCGAAGAAGAACACCGCTGCAGAAGCAACCAGGAGTCCGATACCCGTCACAAGGACAACGGTTGCGAGAAGCGGGATCGGGACGAGCACGATCGTCCACGGGATACCGACGCCGAAGGCGAGCTGGGCAGCAATCAGAATCGGGAGGCTGAGAACGAAGTTCGATCCTGCCGCTATCGCTGCCGCGAACGAGAACACTTCTGGCGGCACACTCACCTTGGTGAGAATCGAGGCACTGTTCACGATCGACGAACCAGTCGTCATGACGCCCTGGGAGAAGAAGCCCATCCAGATCACACCGGAGAGCAGGTACACGATGTACGGGACCCCCGGCGTCTCGAACCGGAAGATCTGTCCGAACACCACCCAGATGACTGCAGAGAACAGCAGCGGGTTCAGCAATGTCCACCACACACCGAGCGCGGATCGCTTGTACCTGACCGTGAGATCTCGCACAACGAGCAAGCGGAGCAGCCCGCGATACTTTCGCAGGTTGGCGACGTCGGTCAGAAGCGGCCGCCGGCCACGAGCAGAATCGTGTGTGAATGTCGTATCGGTCATCGGTGGTCGTCGCTCAGTCGAGGATTCATGGAGCGTCGGTATGGTACCCGCGCATCGTGCGCACCACGGGTATCGAACTCGCCGCTACGATCCACCGACCCTCCGGGCGAGCCGTTCCAAAGGGCGCCCCAATCCGGGGATGCGTCGGATCGACCGATAGAAGCGCCGCAGAATCCTGTACCCGAGGGTTCGTCCGGCATCGACTCCCGGCAGCCCGCTCGGCTCCCGAAGGCTCAGCGTGTACAGCTGCTGGGTCTCGAGACCCTTGTGCCTGACGAACACGGCGTTCTCGTCATATCCGTCGGGTGGCGCGCCTTCTGACCCGTCGCGGTGCCGTGCGCCGACGTCGGCGAGCAGTCCGGCAATGCGATCCCTTGCACGATCAGAGGAGAATCGCTCGACGACGCGGGTGCGTGCCGTGGACGACATCGCCTCACGGACTTCGGGGTCCACGATGAGATTCTCAACCGCCGAAGCGATTCTTTCCGCCAGATCGTGACCGGACGGATCCGGGATCAGCACGCCCGCGCCATGCGCGATGAGTTCATCCTGTGCCCCGACCTCGGTGGCGACGACCACCAGACCAGCAGCCATCGCCTCGTAGGTGGCGACCGCGACCCCCTCGCGCAGCGACGGCATCACGAGCACATCCGCCGCGCGCATCAGGTCCAGAACCCGTTCATCGCCTGCCGAATTCTCCACATGCACCGGTGCGGAATCCTGGGCATCGACGATTCGTTCGTTGAGGGCTCCTCGCAGCTCACCGTCGCCGACAACGATGCCGACCACATCGTGGCCCCGTTGCGACACAGACCGAACCACATCGACGAAAACCAGCGGTTGCTTTTCGGGGGCGAGTCGTCCCACGAACAACAGCACCGTCTGACTGCCGGTGACTCCAAGCTCCTGTCGCGTCGCGATGCGGGCGGCCTGATCCGGAGCGAACTTCGCCGTATCTATCCCTCCGTACCAGACCTCGACGCTCGGATCACTGCCACAACGCTCTTCCATCCACGCTTTGAGATGCGCGCTTCCGGCAATCCTGAGGTCAAGGCTGTTCCGATACTCGCATGACAACCGGGGATACCCGCCGTCGTTCCATTCCTCCTCGGCATGGGTCAGATCGACGAATGCACACTCGGGGTGCATCCTGCGCAACATCGGCACAACGTCGTACCCGAACCAGCTGTTCGAGATCATCACGACGTCGATCGAGCGCGACTCGATGAGGTAACTGATGAACCGAACACGCTCGTCGATTGCAAGAAAGCGATCCATCACGAACACGTCCGCCGTCAGCAGCCGGAACTCGGACTCCCATGCGTTCGGTGCGGGCAGCGTTGTGACGACCGAGACATGCCAACCGGCGCCGATCATCCACCCGACAATGGCGCGGTTGATGCGGTCTGCTCCCCCGACCTCAAGCCACGGAACGAGCATCAGGAGCCCTGATGCGTCGGCATTGCTCCTGTTGACTGCAGGCGGCGGTGCTGCATTGAACCCGGATGGCTCCTCCGGCCGTGACCGGACATCGGGAAAGCCGCCGTCGAACAGCGCCGGATACCGCTGTGTGAGCCGGATCCGGAACGCCTCCTCCCGAGGGCCATCGTCCCAGTTCGCCCACGAACCCGAATGGGATGATCTCCGACGAACCCACCCGAGCGGTTCATGGACGGTTCCACCCCAGTAGCCCGCTGCGGCGCATGCAACCCAGAACTCCCAATCCTCGAGGCCGTCCGTGTTCGATTCGTCGTATCCGATGGATCTCGCGACGTCGGTGCGGATCATGGCGATGGTGTCAGCCCGGTTTCCGTCGAGGAAGGCTTCCGCGAAATGGAAGCCGTTGACCCAGATGTATGACTCCGCACCGAACCCCACTGTGTAACCCTTTGCAAAGGCCATCTCCGGGTGGGTTTCGAGATACCAGTACAACGTCTCGACTGCGGTCGGCTCAGCGAGGTCATCACTGTCGAGCTGGAACACATACCGTCCCGCTGCTTCTGCGAAGCCACGATTCCTGGCCGCGCCGGGCCCACTGTTCCTGGCCAGGTCGACGACCCTGATCCGCGTATCCCCGGTCCGGAATCCGTCGAGGAGTGCCAGCGATTGAGGGTCGTCGGAACCGTCGTTGACGATGATCCATTCCCATTGCAGGAATGTCTGGCGAGCAATGCTCAGCGCCGTCTCAGCGAACACCGGCCCGGTATTGAAGAACGGTGTCACGATCGAGACCACCGGGGCCGATGCATCATCGGCCCGAAGCCGGGCATGACCGGGCCGGCTGGCTGATGCCGGGTTGGGTATGTCTGGACGGAAGTTGTGGATGGCATCACCTTTCTCAGCCAAACCGGTACCGTCCCTTGAGCGATGCGCCGGACGGCACCCGCATCGTACGACCATCGACGGCGGGACTTGAAGTACCCCGGCCCGACCGATGAATGTGGATCGGCGACCACGAAACCCGATCCGACCGATCACACCCGCTCGATAAGCTACACCGAGACCGAAGGGACAACAGTTGACCGCATCGAGAAACATCCTGGTTACCGGAGCAGACGGTTTCATCGGTTCCCACGTGTGCGAGGAGCTCGTGGCACGGGGCCATGAGGTCACGGCGCTGGCCTACTACACCTCGTTCGGGACGTGGGGTTGGCTCGACAACCTTCCTCCGGACGTCACAAGTGCCATGAACATCGTGCTTGGCGACGTCAGAGACCCGTTCCTCGTCAGAAACGTCATGCGCGGAACCGACACGGTTCTCCATCTTGCCGCCCTCATCGGGATTCCGTACTCGTACATCGCCCCCCAGTCGTACGTCGACACCAACGTGACGGGGACCTTGAACGTGCTCGAGGCGGCGAGGGAACTCGAGGTACGACGAATCGTCCAGACCTCCACGAGCGAGGTGTACGGAACTGCCCAGTTCGTGCCGATCACCGAGGAACACCCGCTCCGAGCGCAATCCCCCTACGCCGCATCGAAGATCGGGGCTGACCAGCTCGCGCTGTCGTATCACAGGTCGTTCGGCACGCCGGTGACGGTCGCGAGACCCTTCAACACCTATGGGCCGCGACAATCCGCTCGCGCCGTGATCCCGACCATCATCATCCAGGCGCTCACAACCCGAAACCCCATTCGCCTCGGCACACTCACCCCGACAAGAGACTTCAACTTCGTCAAGGACATCGCCCGTGGCTTCGCGATCGAGGCGGAAAGCACCGTCGGGCTCGGCGAAGTCATCAACTTCGGATCGAATTTCGAGATCTCGGTCGGTCAGGTGGTTGAAGCCGTGGGAACGGCGATCGGACGGGAACTCGAGGTTGAGACGGAAGACGCACGCGTCCGACCGGCTGACAGTGAGGTCGATCGCCTGTGGGCTTCGAACGAGAAGGCTCGGGAGATCCTCGGCTGGGAACCCGAGTACGGAGGACTCGACGGGTTCAACCGCGGCATATCAGAAACGGTGTCGTGGTTCTCGGATGGGGCCAATCGGGCCCAGTACAAGCCCGGTACCTACAACGTCTAGGAGGACGACATGCACGCCGTGATACTCGCCGGCGGCAAGGGCAGCCGCCTCGCCCCGTTCACCTTTGCGATCCCGAAACCGCTCGTTCCCATCGGTGACATCCCGATCATCGAGCTCTTGATCAAACAGCTCGGTACCCAAGGCTTCGAACGAATCACGATTTCCGTGGGGCATCTTGCCACGCTCATCGAGAGCTTCTGCGGCGATGGATCGAAGTGGGACGTATCGATCGACTATGTCTATGAGGACACACCTTTGGGGACGGTGGGGAGCCTCGGCCTGATATCGGAATTCCCTGACGACCGGGTGCTCGTCGTCAACGGCGACACACTGACCGACCTTGACTTCGCTGCCGCCTATCGGGACCACAACACCAGTGATGCTGCGACGATCATGTCGAACGAACGCGTCGTGCATGTCGACTTCGGTGTCCTCGAAGTCGACACTGAAGGTCTCCTGTCCGGGTACTCGGAGAAACCAACGATGCGGTACCTCGTCTCGATGGGGACCAACATCCTGACCGTCGACGCCCTTCGGTCCCATCTCGAACCGGGCGAGCGCCTCGACATGCCTGATCTGATCCGTCGATTCCGCGATGCAGGGCTGCGGGTCGCTGTCAGCCAGCCCGACGCCTATTGGCTCGACCTCGGACGTCTCGAAGACCTTGAGACCGGTACCAACGTCTTCTCGTCGGATCCGTCACGGTTCCTCGGCGGATGAGGATTCTCGTAACCGGGGCTTCCGGCACGGTCGGACGCCAGATGCCGAAGGACCTCGACAATCACGAAATATGGACGACTTCTCGTACAGGCACCGAGGGAGGTCGACACACCGTGGCCGATCTCGCTGACATCGATGGCGTGACGACGATGCTCGGCTCCGTGAGGCCCGACGCCGTGATTCATCTTGCAGGAGCAGTCACCGGTAGCGAGGCGGCACTTGCACTGGCCAACGTGGTGACGACGCGCAACCTTGTCGAATCAGTCGATCCGGCCGTACATCTCATCGTTGTCGGATCCGCAGCAGAATTCGGTGCACCAGCGACGGATATCGTGGCGTCTGACGCGCCACTCGCTCCCCTTTCACGGTACGGAAAGTCCAAGGCGCAGCAAACCGGTACCGCTTCAACGATTGGCGCCCGACGTGGCGTGCGCGTGACGATTGCTCGACCATTCAACGTCGTGAGCCCAGCAATGCCAACGAGCACTGCCCTTGGCAACGCCGCGTCGACGTTGCTTGCTGCGCGCAGGCGAGGTGCTGCAACCCTCAGAGTCGGCCGCACTGACATTGTCCGCGACTTCATCCCCGTGCGATTCGTCGCCGATGCGCTGATTGCCTTGGCCACTGCGCAGACTGCTTCTGGTTCGTACAACATCTGTTCGGGAACGGGCATGACGCTGGGCGAGATCATCGCCGCTATGGCAGCCGAGCTGGGCCTCCCGCTCACCATGGTCAAGGATCCCGAGCTTGCTGCACTTCCCGCCGCTGACAGAGTCGTCGGTGATCCCGAACGTCTTGCGGAGGAGACCGGGTTGATCTGGACCCGATCGATCCCCGAACTCGTATCCACGGCGTTGGAACGGTAATCACAGGAAACGGCGGGTAGCCTTCCGCCTTGAGTCCACGAGCTGTCAGGAGCCCGATGAGTCGCCAAGCTGATCTCGGCTATCTCAAGAAGACCACCACGTTTGAGCCTGTCACCGCATGTCCGTGGTGCAGCAGTGACGACGTCGACCATCTGGTCCATCGTGGCGACGGACTTGAGGTGAAACGGTGCAGGGAATGTCACCTTGGGTTCCTTGCGGAACTGCCGACTGACCTCGCCGTGTTCTACGACGCCGAGTACTACGAGCGGAGCATCATCCCGGGAACCGCCCCGGCGGTCAGCGGCTACGAACACTACGAACGCGAGTACACACCGTCGTCGTTCCGATGGTTGACGGCACTCCTGGCGTCGATCAAGCCCGGGAAGGGATCGTTGTTCGACTTCGGTGCCGCCACGGGGACGTTCCTCGCCATGGCCCGAAAGGAAGGGTTCAACGTCGTCGGCAGCGAGTTGACGACCGAGGGCGTGGCTGCGGCAGGAGCCAAAGGCATAGCGTTACGACAGGGCTGGTTCGATCCCTCTGACTGGGATGGTCAGCAATTCGATGTCGTGACCGCCCTCGAGGTCCTTGAGCATGTGGGGGATCTCAGGGCGACGCTCGCGGGCCTCAAGTCGATCATGGCCGACGACGGCGTGTTCGTGTTCCTCGTTCCCAATGTCACGGACGACATCATCCGGTCATACGGGGCACAGGCATTGGATTTCAACAAGTCGTTCGATCACACGCTGTATCTCAACCCGACTCTCCTGAAATCAGCGTGCGAGGAGGTATTCGGCGATGGCTCCCTCACGCTCTACACACCCAACGTCGAGCAATGGGGACAGACCGTGTCGGCGGCGCTGGGGGTTATCCGCTCTGTACCGGCACAGAGCACACCCGAACAGAAGATCTTCGACATTCTCAACGGTGAAGCAACCATCGAGGCGATCAGAACCATCGACGAAGCGATTGCCACCAGCCTGATGGCGGCGAAGTTCTTCGTCCCCAGCCTCGCCGACGATGCTCTTGAGCGAGCGCGAGAACTCGGCGGTTCCGATGCCGACCTCGCGACGGTGACCGCCCAGGTATTTCGCAATCGTGGCGAGATCTATCGAGCGATGCGCCTCCTGGAGCATCGTGTGCTCGGTGACTCGGAGAACGAGGACCCACTCGCTGCCCAGCTCCTGATCGAGGTCGTCGACGACCTCACGACCATGCTCGGCATAGCCGAGCCGGGCCTCACGGCCGGCTTCCAGCGCATGCATCAGCGACTCGATGCGGCCGAGACACTCAAGAGCGTCATTGAGGACACCATCGGTGGTGATTCTTCGTACGACGGGCCCGAACATCTGGTGGAGACGTTGGTCGATCAGGCACGGCAGGAGGCGCACGAGGCCGAGGAACGTGCGCGGCGAGCAGAGATGGCTGCTCGGGATCTCAGCGGCGCTCTGGAATGGTCCGAGGCGAGGAGGCTCCACGCCGTCGATGTAGCTGACGAGGAACGCAAGCGCGCCGACAGACACGCGGCGACCCTCGATGGCATCTATGCCTCGCGGGCATGGAAGATCGCAAGTTCACTGTGGAATCTCAAGCGTCTCACCCCGCGAGGTCGTCCTGATGACGATGATCGCGCTGGGGATTTCTTCGACACCGAACCAATCGAACCGGGTCTGCCGGCTCCGGGGGTCTTGGTGTCCGTGATCATGCCGGTGTACAACAAGGGTCGCACAATCCGTGAGTCGATCGACAGCGTCCTCAATCAGACGCTTCGCGACGTAGAAGTCATCGTGTGGGACGACGGCTCGACCGATCCGGCGACGATTGCCGAGCTCGAAGCACTGGAGGACCTCCCCCGGCTTACGGTGGTGCGGAGCACCAATCGTGGCGTCGTGGCTGCCAGGAACGCCGCGATGCGCCTCGCACGCGGGGAATTCATGGTCTGTCTCGACCCGGACGACACCATACATCCGACGTATCTCGAGAAGGCGGCACTGTTCCTGCGGAGCCAGCCAGACACGGCGATCGTCTATCCATGGCAGCGAAGCATCGGGTCGGTCGAAGAAGTGTGGGAGACACAGAACCTCGATCCCAAGACCATCGCAGACGGCAACCACGTCCCCGTGTGTGCGATGTTCCGCCGAGAGGTGTTTGAGAGGACCGGCGGGTTCTCCTCTGACATGGACAGGGGCTTCGAGGACTGGGAGTTCTGGACACATGCCGCAGCGCTCGGTTTCCGAGGGCGGGTCATCCGCGAGGCGTTGTTCGAGTATCGCCACTCGTCGGACCCGTCAGAGTCCCGCGATGCGGCAGCTCGCGACTTCAGGGCGGAGCTTGGAGACCTCATCCGGGACCGACATCCACAGCTCGAGTGGGTTGCCAACACGCGCACCCACGGAGCGGAACCGCTGCTCCTCGACTTCACGCCTCCTGCAATCCCGACAGGCGACGCAGACCCGATCATCCTTACGGTGCCATGGTTCACGGTCGGCGGAGCCGACACCGTCGTCGAGAACCTGACTCGGCACTGGCAGGAATCCGGACGCACCGTCGTCGTCATCGCCACCGTCGGCGTCGACGAAGGCATGAAGGACCGCATCGATGATCTCCTCGACATCACACCGTACGCCTATCAGCTACCAAGCATCCTGCCTCCCCAGCATTGGTACGGCTTCGTACGGTCCGTAGTCAGGGCACTCCCGAACGCGACTGTGATGAACATTGGATCCGCGTGGCTGTACCACCACGCCGCCCGACTCAAAGCCGATTGCCCGGACGTGCGAATCATCGATCAGCAGTTCAACGACTCCGGTCACGTTGCGGGCAATGCCAAAGCCCGCAAGTCGATCGACCTCACGGTGACTGCGTACCGCGACCTGCGTGACGCACTTGACCTGGAGGACGATGATCCGCATCAGACCGTGTACATCGGCATCGAACCTCGTTCTGTGACACAACCCGAGATCGATGAGATCCGCCGAGAGCTCGGAGTCGACTCGACAACGCAGCTCGTTTCCTTCGTCGGCCGCCTCTCCAAGGAGAAGCGGCCGAAGTGGCTGCTACCACTCGCAGACGCACTCGAGCCACTCGGTGCCAAGGTGGTGATCGTCGGCACAGGACCGCTGCGGAAGAAGCTTGGCGATGATTTCAAACGACACGACGCGATCATCTGGCTCAAGAGGATCTCGGATCCGTACCCACTCCTTGCCACAAGTTCGGCGGCCGTGCTCCCGTCCAAGATCGAGGGCATTCCGCTCACGGCGATGGAGTCATTGGCCGTCGGTACACCCGTCGTTGCGACCGCCGTCGGTGGACTTCCGGAACTCGAGCACGTCCGAGGACTCCATCTGACACACCCAAAACGTGTCGATGAGTTCGTCGACACGACGCTCAAGCTCGTGGCTGGTGACAAAGAACTCGGTATCGAACTGCCCGAGGAGCTGACCCTGAACCGGATGCTCGAGGCCTACGACGACGCAATCAGCTCGTTGTCCGATCGCTAACGGCTGTAGCGAACCAGAACGGGCTCGTTTGTCGAGCCGCCGATGCCGAACACCTCGACCTCGTTCGAGCCGTGCGCAAAGGACCCCTGCGGTACCACGGCGTACAGCGTGACCGATCCACCGTCAGCGAGGTAGGCGGTAATCGTCGTACGGATGATTCCGTTCACAGCTATCGCAAAGTGTTCTGTCCGATCCTCGGCGTTTCCGAACGAGATCACTGCGGGCACCCCCACAGGATCCATGCTCGCTGACGAATCGAAATTTGTGACGAAGGATTGAGCAGGAAGTTCAACAGCACCCTGTCTCTCAACGATGTCAAACGAACTTATGGGAACACCATTGAGATCGGGTCGTGGTCCAGCGCTCGTAAACACGCCTTGAAACCCGCTGCCGGCCGGCAACAGCCCGAGCATTTCTGCTCGGTGCTCATCCGCCAGGGCAACATAATCCTGATGGGCAAGCACGTACTCGCTTCCGGCGTTGGTCAGGATTCGCTTGTCAGAAGGTAGGGAACCATCCAGGACCGCACCGTCGAACCCAGTCACAGACCCCCCCAGAGCGGCGACGACAGTGGGAACAATGTCGACCGTCTGCGCATTCGCCTGTGACAGGACGGGTTCTGTCTGACCCGGATACTTGACGAAAAGGGGAATGCCTCCGACAGCAGCGAGCGAAACATCGGTGATGGCTCTGCGGGACTCATTGATTGCGAAGTTCTCGCCATGGTCCGAAACGAAGACGATCAACGAGTCGTCGAACATACCCAATTCGTCGAGCCGATCAAGGGTTGCCCCCACGAGCACATCCACATAACCGACGTTGAGTTGGAATCGCTGATACGCCTGCTGGACATACCAATGATCCCCCGTCCACACCCCCTGTGGGGATTGCCCGGGTATCAGATCCGAGTACGGATACCACGCTCCACCGGGAAGGGTTGACCACGGGGCGTGTGGGAGATCCACATGCGCGTAGTACAACGTCGGGCCGAGAGCGGGGTCGAACGAATCCAGGAAACGTCCGTAGCCGACCGCACGCTTGTCCCCGTTGGTCTGGGCCGAGAACTTGCGTTCGTACTCCCCCAGGTCAGCCGGCACCGCCGTTGTTCCCGACGGCGCACCGTCGTCGACAAGGAATCCCTCCCAGCGAGTCCCGATCGGGGGCAGTCGATATCGAAGTGTGGTCGGGGTCACGGTGTGGAGGTACACGACAGCGGTGTCGGACACCAGGGTGAAGAGATGGGTGCCCAGCGATTCATCCGAATCCGTGTCCGCGCACAAAGACACCGGGCACAGTTGTGTCACATCCTCGGACACACGCATCGTGTGGGATTCACCAAGGATGGTGAACAGATTCACCGGGTAGTCGGCAGCAGTTGCAACGAAATCCGGGTTCGGATATGAGCCGGTCAAGATCGCTGGAACAGCCTTGAGGGTGTTGTCGTGGACGGTTGTTGCGTACGGATACCACGTCGATCGCTCTGCGAGTCTGGCGATGTTGGGGAACCGGGAATCGTCGATGGTCCCGTCGGCGTTCTGGATGCTTGCCAGCTGGAACTCATCGAGGACAACCACGACAACGGACGTCTCGGAATCGATCGATGCGTCCACCGTCGCAGCGTCCGGGGCACCGAGCGATGGCACCGAGAACACCAAGAGCAGGGTGAAGACGACCGGGCCAATCGCAAGGATCGACACGAAGTCCCGGAGCGATTTCGATCGGAGGTAGACCGCCGCCAGCCCTATCCCGACCAAGGCCGCCGCCACCATGAGATACAACCCGCGGACGTCGCCCCCGGTCACGGTATCGAGGATGTCGACTCCGACGAGCGCTGACAGCCCGGCGACAAAGGCAAGATGAAGGTACCAGCTGACCCGTTCGTGGAAGCGCGAAACCACGTACTCAGCGACGAGCAGCGTACCGGGGATGACTGCCACAACCCCGATCACAAGCACGAGCAAGTCCAGATAGCCGGCGTCCCTGGCAACCCAGAATTCCGGTTCTGCACCTATCAGCCCGAACAATGGCTGGGCGACAGCAAATCCCGACAATGCGAACAGCGATACGGATCGGCGGAACCACGACGGATAATCCTGAACCGACACATCGGTGGGCTGAGGCTCCGTGGTGGATGTGTCGTTCGAGTCCTCTGGCATCCGGGCAAGTGTATGACGATGAACCTGAAACAGGTCCGACGATCCGTGACGGCGCAACCCTATCCCTGTCGGTATCATGTCCCCAGATACGGCTTGCAATGGCAGCGGTATCGCCCGCGTCGAGCAGGACCGAGGCGGTCACAACCTCCGAGGAGCACCACCCATGCCATCTGTCTACGTCGCGATGAGCGCCGATCTGATCCATCCGGGACATATCAATGTCCTCAACGTTGCCCGCGGACTGGGCGATGTGACCATTGGTCTCCTGACCGACGAGGCAATTGCCAGCTACAAGCGGCTCCCGTACATGACGTATCGTGACCGGTTCGCGGTGGTGAGCGAACTCCAGGGTGTCGTCAAGGTGGTAGCTCAGGAGACATTGGACTATGTACCGAATCTGATGGCCCTCAAGCCCGACTATGTGGTCCATGGCGACGACTGGAAGACCGGTCCTCAACAAAAGACGCGCCAAAGGGTCATCGACGCGCTTGCACAGTGGGGCGGACAGCTCGTCGAGCCCGAATACACACCCGGTATCTCGTCGACCCAACTCAACAAGGCGGTCAAGGAGGTCGGAACGACTCCTGAGGTCCGCATGCGCCGATTCCGACGTCTCCTCGACGCCAAGCCCACGGTCCGGGTGATCGAGGCCCACAACGGACTCACGGGATTGATCGCCGAGCACACCGCCTACAAGGACGACGGCGTCAACGAGGAGTTCGATGCGATCTGGATATCGAGCCTCACCGACTCGACGGCCAAGGGCAGGCCGGACATCGAATACGTCGACCTGACGTCGCGACTCCAGACGATCCAGGACATCCTCGAGGTCACGACCAAACCGATCATCCTCGACGGGGATTCGGGCGGCATCACCGAGCACTTCGCGTTCCAGGTCAAGACCTTGGAACGCCTCGGCGTGAGCGCTGTGATCATTGAGGACAAGGTGGGCTTGAAGAAGAACTCCCTGTTCGGGACGGATGTCGATCAGACACAGGATGATCCGGTGGCATTCGCCAACAAGATCCGAGCGGGGAAGGCTGCCCAGGTGACCAGCGATTTCGCCGTCATCGCCCGCATCGAATCCTTGATTCTCGGCAAATCCGTGGACGATGCGATCGAGCGGGCCAAGCTCTACGTCGAAGCGGGGGCGGACTGCATCATGCCCCACCACAAGGAGAAGGACCCGACCAAGCTGTTCCAGTTCGCGGAACAATATGCGGCGAACGGGATGTCGGTTCCTCTCATCGCTGTTCCATCGGGCTACGCACAGGTCACCGAGGAGGAGCTACGCGATCACGGGTTCCAAATCGTCATCTACGCAAACCACCTGCTCCGAGCCGCCTATCCCGCCATGGAGAAGACCGCGTTGTCGATCCTCGAGCACAAGCGAGCGCTTGAGGCCGATGAATTCTGCATGCCCATCAGAGAGATCCTGACGCTGATCGAGGGTGGGGCCTGACGGTGCTTGACCCCGCTGCAACGCTTGCAACGTTCACCGAGGCCGGCGTCAGCTTCTGGACGGGTGTTCCTGATTCACTCCTCAAGGACTTCTGCGGTTACCTGACCGACACTGTTGTGGACTCGAATCACGTGATTGCAGCAAACGAGGGCGGCGCGGTCGCCCTGGCATCGGGCCACTATCTGGCCACTGGCAAACCCGCAGTCGTATACCTACAGAATTCCGGTCTCGGCAACACGATCAACCCGCTTGTGTCGTTGGCGGCCAACGAGGTATACGGGATTCCCATGGTGTTGTTGATCGGGTGGAGAGGTGAGCCGGGAACCAAGGACGAGCCTCAGCACGTGAAACAGGGCATCGTGACGACAGCCATGCTCGAGGCGAGCGACATCCCCCACGTGGTACTCGCCGACGATCAGTCCGAAGCAGCACTGCAGATCGCATCAACGGTCGCATCGGCTGTATCCGAGTCTCGCCCACACGCAATCGTCGTGCGGGCCGGAACGTTTGCCAGCTATGTGCACGACGGCATCGACGACGGCGACATCCCGGTTTCACGGGAACAAGCGATCCGGGCGATTGCCGAAGTCATCAGCGAGCGCGATGTCCTCGTGGCCACCACAGGCAAGACGTCTCGTGAGCTCTACGAATACCGGCAGGAAACCGGCAGGAACGGTGGACAGGACTTCCTGACCGTCGGAGGCATGGGGCATGCCTCCCAGATCGCCCTTGGCATCGACCTTGCGGGAACCGAACGCACGGTGTGGGTCCTCGATGGCGACGGAGCACTCCTGATGCACCTCGGTGCACTACCGGTCATCGCACAGCACGGCTCGGGGAACTTCAAGCACATCGTCCTCAACAACCGTGTTCATGACTCTGTGGGCGGTCAGCCGACGCCGCTCACAAGAACGTCGATTCCGGATCTGGCAACGGCCGCGGGGTACCGGAGCACCGCAACGGCACAAACACCTACGGAGATCTCCGTCAAGCTCGACGAGCTGATAGCCGCTCCGGGACCAGCCTTGCTCGAGATTGTCGTCCGGTCCGGTGCGCGAAGCGACCTCGGGCGCCCTGCCTCGACTCCTGAGGAGAACAAGAGGGCGATCATGACCCATCTGGGCGTCCAGTGAGTGTCTGCTGTTCCGGGAGTGAACTTGCGGATGTTGCCGACATCGTGCGGCATACCGCTCCACGACAGGTGATGCTGTTCACCGGTGGATCCTCGTATCTGGAGTCGGGCGCCGCCGATCTCATTGATTCAGCACTCGACGGCATCGCGCTCACGCGAGTATCCGATGTGGCGCCGAACCCGACCATCGAGGCCATCGAATCGGCGATCGACCGCCACACCGACACGAGCCCCGATCTCATCGTGGCTGTTGGAGGAGGGTCCGTGATCGACCTCGCCAAGAGCGTGCGCGTTCTTGCGCCACAGCCGACCCCACCGCTCGACATCATCCTGGCTGGCGGATCGGGAATCGCGATCCGGCCTGTTCCCCTGATCGCGATACCGACCACCGCCGGTACCGGAAGCGAGGTGACACATTTCTCCGTCGTGTACGTCGATGGCACAAAGCACTCCCTGGCCCATGAGTGGGTGCGACCGGACCACGCAGTGTTGGATCCGACGCTCACCTATTCAGCGTCCCCGAACACGACGGCCGTAACCGGACTCGACGCGCTCACCCAGGCAATCGAATCGCTGTGGAGCGCGAGATCCACCGAGACCTCGATGACTTGTGCGCGTGAAGCCATGCGCCTCGCGATCGAGAACCTCCACACGGCGGTCGTCAATCCGGATCCCTCCGCTCGGGCTGCAATGGCCAGAGCAGCCCATCTCGCAGGGCATGCGATCGACGAGACCACCACCACTGCTCCGCACGCCCTGTCGTACCACCTGACGAGCACCTACGGCATTCCTCACGGCCACGCCGTCGCGCTCACGCTCGGTGCGGTTCTGGAGTTCAACAGCCAGACAACGGATGCAGATTGCGTGGACGACCGCGGGAGCACCCACGTCAGGACCGTCATTGCCGAGGTTGCCGATGCCCTGGGGTCACCGGTCTCGGACGCACGGGCGGCGTGGGGAAGCTTCGTGTCATCGCTGGGACTCGAGACCAGCCTCACACGACTCGGAGTTCCCGCAGGTGAATCGAGGGACCGGATGGCCCGGTCGGTGAACACCGAGCGCCTCGCCGGCAACCCGCGGCATTTCAGCGCGTCAGCACTCAGCGAATTGGTCGCCTCTCTTCCCTGAGGAACGGACCGATTCCCATATCATGGGCCGGGCAGCGACCGGCACGACGACACAGACAAGGGCAAACATGGCGAATTTCTTTCAACAGATCAAGGCCCAGATGCGCGAGAAGGAAACTGCGCAGGCCATTCTGTCGATGCCGCTCACCGATCGGCCGATACTCGTCTATGCCGAAGACGATTATTCATGGAACCAGCTCGGTCCCTACGTCCGATCCGTCGTCCGGGATCATCACATGCCCGTCGTGTATGTGACATCGGATCCCGACGATCCCAGGATCGACGATCACGACGACCTGATGACCGTCCATACGGTGAAGGATTCGATCGTATCGTTCCTGCCCCGCGTCGACAGCCCGGTGTTCGTGACGACCATGCCCGACCTCGACTCGTTCCACATCAAGCGACCCCGCAACGCCAATGTGACCTACGCGTTCCACTCGCTCAACAGCATCCACATGGCGTATCGGCCCGGGGCGTTCGATGCGTATGACTCGTTCCTGTGCCCCGGTCCGCACATCCGCGACGAGCTTGACAAGCACTTCGCCAAGATCGGGAAGACCGATTATCAACTGTTCGACGTCGGGTACCCGAAACTCGACGGCATCATCGGTCGCTACGACCGGTACACCAAGGTCCATCCCGACCGACAGACTGTGCTCCTGGCACCGTCATGGGGCAAGGCCAACATCCTCGCGACCCAGGGGGTCGAGCTGATTGACGCGTTGGCCACGACCGGATACCGCGTCGTCGTGCGACCACATCCTGCGTTCTTCGAATCCATCTACCCGGAGGGTGCCGGCATTGTCGACGAGATCGCACACACCTTCGGCCAAACGGACAATGTCGTGCTCGAGACTTCCATCACGAGCGAGGACAGCTTCATGGAAGCCGATCTGCTCATCTCGGACTGGTCGGGTGCATCATTCGAGTACGCGCTCGGCACGCAACGTCCGGTGCTGTTCGTCGACGTCCCTCCCAAAGTGAACAACCCCGGTTGGGAAGCGCTCGGGATCGTTCCATTCGAGGATCAGATGCGACACCAGGTCGGAACCGTCGTCGAGCCCGGTGACATACCTGCGGCGGCGGCAGCAGTCGAAAACCTGTTGTCCCGGGCTGACGAATACCGCGAACGTCTTGCGGCGATTCGCGATACCGCGGTCTACAACGTCGGCCGTTCAGCGGCTGCGGGTGCCGAGGTACTTGTCGAACTGGCCAAGGATCGCCTCGGGCGGACCCAGATCTAGTTCGTCACGCGCGAACCAAGAACTAGTTCTTCGAATCCTCGGTTGATGCTTCCACCGCAGTCACCCGATCGGACCCATCGCGGGTGACGGCACCTTTGATCTTGTACCAGAAGTTCTTGAACACGAGCGCTACGGCAGCAAAGGCGCCGACGATCGCCGAGACGATCAAGGTCCCGGTTGCAGGGTCGAGGTAGGCAAAGATTCGCATGTAAGAAAACTCCAGGGTCAGCTGGTGGGTGCCACGAGGTGCCGAAGTGTACCCATCCGCCGGATTTCTCCTTTGATTTCGTCAAGCATGCCCATTCTCGGTTCCGTGGAGATCCGATGGCATTCCCTGTGATATCAGGGCGATTCCCGTACGCTGCTGACCCTGTGAAGAAGCGATTCGAACGTCCATCCACTGCAGCGTTTGCCCTCGGCGTGGCAACGGTCATCCCGCTTCTCGTGTGGTGGGCCGGCTGGTTCCCAGGGTTCATGAGCAGCGACTCGATCGATCAGTGGAATCAGGTGCTCACTTTCGAGTTCCGCACCGCCCACCCGATCGCCCACACATCTCTCATGTGGCTTGTGTCACTGATGTGGGAGACCCCGGGAGCTGTTGCTCTCCTGCAGGTTGTCGCCATGGCAACGCTGTTCGGGTTCATGGCAAGACGTCTGGTCCAGATCGGTGTCCCCCTGTCGGTAGGCGTCGCGACGGTATGGGTCATCGCTCTGCTCCCGATGACCGGGGCGATGACCATGACGATATGGAAGGATGTCCCCTTCGCCATCGCCATGGGCTGGGTGTTCACCGAGCTGCTGCTCCTTGCCATCGACCGTTCGAGATTCTGGGCGTCGTGGTGGGGTCCTGGTCGCCTCGGTATCGGCCTCGGCCTGATGTGGGCTTTGCGAGCAAACGGGAAGTACACCGTGGCCACCTTCCTGATCGTGATCGGGATCGTCGAGCGCGAACGGATCCGTCGGGTGTTTGTCACAGCCACGACCGTCGGGTTCGTGGGGGTCGTGATTCCCGCAATACTCATCCTCGCTCTCCCGGTCACGGATCAACCGATCGAGCCAGCACAAGTATTCATGCCCGATGTGGCCGCAGTGGTGAACCACGCTCCCGCATCCCTGTCGGACCGCGACGTCGCTCTCATCGAGGCCGTGGCACCTCTTCCTGTGTGGCAGGATCGGTATGCGTGTGGCGACAGCTCCCCGTTGCTGTTCGATCAGCAGTTCAGCAACACAACCATCAGGGACAATCCGTGGGACTACCGCTGGCTCGTCGTCCGCTCCGCGGCCGGTGCACCGATGACAGTGCTCGGGCATCGGTGGTGTGCCGGCGAATATCTGATCTCGCCGTTCAATCGCACCGGAACCTTCGTGCATCGTCCTCCCTACGACATTTGGCCCAACACCATCGCCCTCACACGCGACCCGGTCTCAGACCGTGCGTTCGCCGTGACCTCGTGGCTCTATGTCGAGGCAGAACGCTCTGCCATCGAGTGGCTCACCTGGCGGCCGGCCTTGGCGATGTTGGCCGGTCTGGCAACCTTCGCCGCGATATGGGCTCGGCGACGGCTACGACCACTGCGTTTGATCGGTGCGCTCTTCGTACTCCACCTGGCAAACGTGTTCTTCACGTCCCCGAGCCATGAGTTCCGATACGCCTTCGGCTTGTACCTTGTCGCCCTGGCTTCACTCCCCCTGTGGCTGTTCGTCGCGGACCGCCAAGTCCCAAACATCACGTCTGAACCCCTAGCCACCGGTGTGGGCAGTCCTGCGCCAATTGGGGATGAGCCTCGAGGCGATGCGGATCGGTAGCCACAACATGGCGATGAGTGTCACGTACGGGTAGCGAATCAGGTAACGAACACGCACACCGTCGGCGGCCAGGAACACGAGGGGCAGCAACACGACGACTCCACCGATCGCAGCCAGCAGCCACCACGGCCAGAGCCCGGCGCCCGGCCAGATCGCTGCGGCAACGGCAAGGATGCCGATGGCAAGCGCGATGAAAGAACGACCGGGGTTGTAGAGGCGATAGGCAAGGTCGAACAAGGCGAGCTGTCGCTGACGAATCGCCTCACCAACGAGGCGGGGGCCGTACGTCCGTTGCACGGCCCGTTTACCTCGCACCCACCTCGCCCTTTGCGTGACCGTCGAGCCCGTGCCGGTCGGCTTCTCATCCATGACGCGGATGTCGTGCAACCACTCGGCGCGATGCCCTGCGAGATTCAGCCGAACATTCAACGAAAGGTCCTCGGCGAGATCATCGGAGAATCCACCGGCATCGGCAAGGGCTGCCCTCGTGAGAGCCATTCCAGTCCCACCGAGATCACACGACCACCCAAGGTTCGTCCTCGCAAGCTGAACCATCCGGTTCGACGCCCAATACGTCAGCGCATTCGCGGTCGCCAAGGCGGACCCGTCCGGATTGCCGACGTCGAGGTATGTCTGCACAACCGTCGCGCCGGACCCGAGTTCGGTAGCGACCGCCTCGCAGAAGTCCTGAGCAATCCGATTGTCGGCATCGATGATCAGGAGCGATTCATCCTCCCCGAGTGGAAACTGGTCGAGGTACCAGGCGATCGCGGCGCCCTTGGCCCCCTGCCCATCCGGCCGCTCGACAACCGGAACCCATCGACGGGCGATCTCGGCGGTGTCATCGGTACAACGATCGGCGATGACACACACGTCAAGCAGGGAGTCGGCGAGGGTTTGTGAGCCGAGATCCGCAGCGATCCCGGCGATCACAGCAGCCTCATCGTGCGCAGCCACGACCACTCGGAGCGGGCATGGTGCACCTGCAGGACGGGGGCGTCGCGATCGCAGCCCCCACAGAGCCACGACCGACGAGTAGACCGCCGGCACGACAAGCACAATCTGCACGAACCAGAGGACACCCCGTATCATGCGCCGCAGCGTAGCCCTCGACCATCGGCGAATCACATGTCTCATTCGACTGATCCGCGGCGCATTGCCGTCGTGCTGGGAACCAGGCCAGAAATCATCAAGCTCGCCAAGATCACCGAACTTCTTGGCGACGCGGCCTATGTCGTGCACACCGGCCAGCACTACGACCCGACCTTGTCCCAGGACTTCTTCACCGAGTTCAACATGCGTACACCCGACAGGCACCTGGACGTGGGCGGCCTGACGCGGGGCCAACAGATCGGAAACGGCGTGTCCGCGCTCGACACACTGTTCGGGGATATCGAGCCTGCAGCCGTGATCGTCCAGGGCGATACGAACGCCGTTGCCGCTGGCGCGATGGCGGCCAACTCACGCGGGATACCGCTCGTCCATGTCGAGGCCGGGCTCCGTTCCTTCGACCGGCGCATGCCTGAGGAACACAATCGCGTGATTGCTGACCATCTGTCCGATCTGTGTCTTGCCGCGACTCCGCTGAACGTGGAACACCTCGCCAACGAAGGTATCACCGGCGATCGAGTCGTTCTTGTGGGCAATCCGATCGTCGAGGCGGTCCTGCGGCTGATGCCCACGGACGATGAGCGGGCCGTCACACGGGCCCGCTACGGAATCGAGCCTGATGCCTATGTGCTCGCCACGTTCCACCGCCCCGAGAATGTCGACGATCCGACGACGCTCCGCACCTTGATCGAAGCCATCAATCAGATGGGCGCTCCGGTCCTTCTCCCGCTCCATCCCAGGACGCAGAACCGCATCGAGCAGTTCGGGCTTTCGATCGACACCGATCACCTCACCATCGTCGATCCGATCGGCTACCGCGATTTCATCGGGCTGGGTGCCGGTGCCGGGCTGATCGTTTCGGATTCCGGCGGAGTACAGGAAGAAGTGTCGGTGTACAAGAAGCCTGCGGTCGTCGTCCGACGTTCCACCGAACGCCAGGAGGTCGAAGGGACGTTCGTCACTCGGCTCGAGGTTTCCGACGACCTCGCTGCCGATCTTCACAAGGCGTGGAAGATGGCGCCCGAGCGCACTGAGTACCTCGGGTCACTGCCGAGTCCGTATGGTGATCGAGAGTCGCCAGC
Source organism: uncultured Acidimicrobiia bacterium (assembly GCA_965368815.1). Classification (GTDB taxonomy): domain Bacteria; phylum Actinomycetota; class Acidimicrobiia; order Spongiisociales; family UBA5794; genus UBA5794. The sequence continues at coordinate 42,017 of CBDUOH010000001.1, read as the reverse complement.
GCGCGCTGTGAGGGCCATCAACGACCTCATCGGGGAGCAGCTGTGAGACGGCGGTTGCGGCGCCCGACCCCGGAACTGGCTGGACCACCGGACATCCCGACGATTCGTGACGGAATCCTTCAGCTGTGCCATCCCCACTGGCGAGGAGTGCGAGCATCAACACACGCATTCGGTGATCCGGTGATCGAGGCGGAGGACCTCGGGATGCTCGCACCGCATGTCGATGCTCTCGTCGGCGCAGGCGTGTCATGCGCCGTCATCCAGGGCTGGCCACCCGGAGCCGAGGCCTTTGCCTCTGCAGCTTCGCAGGTCGGTATCGAGGTCCTGACCGTGTTCCACTCCTCACCGGCGCAGCACGGTGTTGATGGCGGGGAGGCGGAAGCGGTCACATCGATGATGCGGCTCAGCGACGAAGGACGCGTCGCTCGTATCGGCACTGTCAAATCAGGACTCGTGGATGCCTTCGCATCGATCGGACACACCATCCACTACACGCCGAACCGGGTGCCCGTCATCGATGCGGTTGCGCCGATCGAGGTGCCCGACGGCACGAACGTGGGGATCTTCCTGCACCCGTTGTGGCGCAAGAATGTCACGACACAGGTCCTCGCCGCTCTCGGCAACGGGTGGCGGCCCCATGTCATGGGCGACCCCGGTGCCGACTACCTGCCGAGGGATCGGATCGTGGTCCACGGTGAGCTCGATCGCAGCACCTATTTCAGAACCCAAGCGGCCATGGACATCAGCTTCAACGTGACGCTGTCCGAATGCCACCCCATGATGCCGATGGAGTCGTACCGGCTCGGGGTTCCTTGCCTCATGTCGAGGACGTCGGCTCTGTTCACGGACGATCAGGAACTCATGGCGCTGACCACACTGACACGGGCGGACGACCCGTCGGCGATCGCCGGCCAGGCGACAGAATTGTTGGACAATCGCACCGAGGCGATCGACCGTGCCAACGCGAGCCTGGACCGAACGGACGCGGACAGCGCCTACCGCTGGAAGGCGTTCACCGGGCGTTCGGCGTGACCGCCTCGCTCATGCCCTGATCCACCGTTCGGCTTTGCCATACCGGACGGGCAACCGCACGGCGGTCGTGACTCCGTCATTGTCGATCGGCTGGAGCTGTCTATCGATGTGTCGGAACATGATCGCAAGTCTCGCACCCCACGTGTGGTCCCTCAGCGCCACGTTCCGGTCCGGAGGGCCCCCTTCGATGGCCTTGGCAACGGCCGTCGGAAGATGAGGATCCAGGTACACGCCGTCGAGACCTTTGAGGGGGCGCAGCGGCGGAGCCGCGACAGGAACCCCGCTCGCAAGGTATTCGTAGATCTTGAGCGGCGAAACCGTGTGGGTCAGATTGCTGACCTCGAAAGGCACAAGTCCGACCTCGAACGACTGCAGATAGGCCGGCAACTCGCTCTGACGCTTGAGTCCGAGAAACACGATGTTGTCGGCCGAAACCTTCGGCACCCCGCGTGCGTCGCCGATGACCGCAACCACATGATCAGGGAACGCCGCGGCGACTGACTCGAGAGCTCCCCAGTCGAACCACTCGCCATAGAGCGACCCGTGGTAGCCCAGGACCGGCCCTGTGGGTAGGTCACTCGGGCGACTCTGTGGTTCTGCGACACCGAATATGGATTCGTTCACTGCGTTGGGCACCACGACGGCCTCCCGACCGAATGTGGCGATGTGAGCGGTCAGATCGTCCGCGGAACATGTGATCCCCGTGGAAGCGTCCACAAGCCTCTGCTCTGCGTCTCTGCGGTACCAATCACCACCAAGGGCAACATCGGTCCAGTCATCGATCACGTCGTACACGACAGTCCAGCCCTCGGACGCAAGACGCTCGACGGGCGAAACGAACTCGGCGATGGGTGCCTCCACGATCACGATGGCGTCGCCGTTGGCGCGCCGGATCAGCCCTGGCTCGAACACCGCAACATCGACCTCTGCCAGATCCGGGTGGACGAACCGGAGCCCGAGGTCGCCACTTTCCACAGTCGGATACCGGTAGACGTACGTCACGCCATAGCCACGACGCAACAGCTCGATCGCGATCTGGGCGGCCCTGCTGCCCCCACCGATGTCGTGCAGCGGAACCGCTGCGAATATCACAACATGGGCGCCCGCAATCTGCGTGATGGGCAGCGAAAGGTCGGCGACGACCTCCGGGATCACGCCGATTCGTAGACCTGCGGCCGAAGCGATCGACAGCATTGATGCCGGCGATTCGGCAGCTTCTGGTGGCAAGGTATCGGCAATCCTCGGAGAGGTGACGGCAGTGATCGGCACAATCGGCGGTTCCACCACCCTCATCCCACGCATGCCCGGTCGCCCGACGCTGCCGCGCACCACGACGTCGGAACCGTGCCAACCGAGATAGCGGGCGAGTTCGGTGTCGGGCGGTCCGGCGGTGACGACATCGACCCCACTGACCGATTCGGGCGGGACGGTCGAGATGACCCGGTATGTATCGGGCGTGAGCTTGACCCAACGCCGAGCCGACACCGGGTCCACAACGTACAGATCCACATTGCGCCGCACGGCACGTGAGTGCTCGCTCCTGCGTATCCGCGCCATGACCCGGTCGGGGATGAATCGCCGAACGACTCGCTTGAGTTGCATGAGGACGGTTCGCATCATCGACCCAACACCCATGCTGGGATCATGCCGGCTTCTTCGGGCCGTTGGCGTTGGACGGGGAGACCACCGAGCTCTGCGGGAACATGCCAGGCGGGATCGGGCAACTGCCCGATCCCGAGCGACACCGACGCCGTGCCGGCGACATCGATGGTGGCGACTTCCGATGGTGCTGCGGGGTCCTTGAGTGACCACGTCCGCACAACGGTCAAGGGATTCGACCGTTGCGTGCGCACGGCGCCGATATCCGGATGAGCCTCGAGATACCGACACAGCTCAACAACGACGTCGTCGTCCGCCGAGGCATCGGCCGGCCATGCCACAACGTACTTGCCGTGGATTGCATCCTGGAGCGATGCCAATTCGTCGACCTCAATCTCGAGATGTTGGTGATCGTCTCCCACGGCGTGGCGGAAACCGGACGCCGCAACCGATCCGATGACCGTCACCAGTGGGTAGTGCTCCGACTTCGTTGCGACCATGTACTCGGCGTTGTAGACGCTCGGGAGGCGCTCGGGGAGGGCACGAATGGCTGACTCGTAGTCGCCCTCGGTTTCGACACTCATCGACACACCGTGCTTCCGATAGCGAAAGAGAGGTTTCTCAACCTGCACGCTCCCCCAGCCCGCAGCCGATAGCCTGATCCAAAGATCCCAGTCCTCGTTGCCGTGCACCATCGACTCGTCGTATCCGCCCGCGTCCTCCCAGGCCGACCGTCGGAGCATGACACATCCCACAACGCTGTTCGACAAGAGCAGCTGATACGGATTCGGCGGTCGGGTTGCCCACACCGCTTGGAAGTCACCGAACAGCTCGGCCCAACAATGCGCGTATCCAGCGTTCGGCGCCCGGTCCAGGACCGCAGCCAGCTCTTCGAGGTAGGTCTCTGCGAGCATGTCGTCGGCATCGAGTGTCACCACATACTCTCCGACGCTTGCACGGATCCCTGTGTTGCGGGCGTTCGGTAGTCCTCCATTCTCCTGACGGATGACGCTGACCCGTGGCAGGTCGAGTGCATCGATCACGGCCACCGTTGACGGATCGGTGGACCCGTCATCGACGATGACTATCTCGAAGTCCGTGAAGGTCTGGTCGAATACCGACAGGATGGCCTGATGCAGGAAGCCACCCTGGTTGAAACAGGGGATGACGACCGACACCCTCGGTCGTCCGACAGGATTCCAACGACCTGTGGCAACCGCGGCTCGGAGGCCCGCCCACCTTGCATCCCACCTTCGTTGTTCCGCGAGACTGTCCCATCCGGCCCGACGCTTGACCCAGTCCTTCAACGATCGGGGAACGACCCGCTTGACGGCAGCGATGGCACCCGTCGGCATCCTGGCCACAAGCGAACGCCATAGCCCGCTGGGATCGGTTCGATCGGCGAACCGTATCGCTTCCACGCGCGCGAGGGCGGCGGTCGCGACACCTCCCTGACTGCGGACGTGCCTCACCTGAGCCATGCTCAGATACGGTGCCAGCGGCTCTCCGGGGCGCGGCACGCCACCGGCAGCGACTTCGGCCGCCAAACCGGGATCTGAGGCGAACGAATCCAGTACCTCCGTCAACGAGCTCCTCCCCTGTTCGAAGAAGCGGACGCCGTCACCGTCGGTGAATACGTCAGTGAACGCGGGAATCGACGGAACGATGACCGGCGCCCCGATGACGCGCGCCTCGTGCGCAGCGAGATTGAATGTCTCGAACCGGCTTGGCACCACGACAGCGTGACATCTGGCGATCCTGTCGCACAGGGCAGGGTGGTCGATGAAGGGCTCAAAGGTGATCCGATCCCTGACATCGTCCGGGATCATCGCTGCGAGCCAAGCCGACATCGGCTGGTTCGCCGAAACGCTCCAGCCATCGTCGCCGACGAACGCGACCGACGCAGATCCGTGGGAGCGCAGGACCGGCACGGCGGCTGCGATCATGTCGTGCGATCCCTTGACCTCCGACAGCCTTCCGATGACGAGGAACTCTGCACCTCCGGGGCGCCACCTGGCGTCGATGACCGGCTGACGCACAATCGGGGCTCCGATCGCGATGCGCTCGGGATCGAGGTTGTAATGATCGACGACCAGCCTGCCGATGCCGCCGCTTGGCACAACCACCCGGTCAGCCATGCGCAGGGTCTCGGCCTCCATCGCGGCGACCACATCAAGGTCGAACGTGGACGCGCCCATGGCCATCGTCTGAAGACCGGTCGGACCGTGTACGCGAACCGACAACGGCACGTCGGCGAGACCAAGGTCCGAGCGGTGCGTCAAGGTCCAGAAACCGATCCCATCGAAGTCCTGCATCTCGACTTCGTCGAGTGGATCGGACCGGTGCAGCGCGGAAAGGGTCTCGGCAGCCGCCATCGACAGATCCATGAATCCGAAGTCCCAACCCGGCGCAAGAAGGCTGTCGGCGACAATCACGTCCGGATCGTCGGTCGGGGTCCGGAGCTCGGCACACAACACCACTGACACACGGTTGCCGGTGGCACGGAGCTCCGACGCAAGCGTGGAAACCAGAACCCCCGCTCCGCCGCGTGTGTACGGCGCCAGTTCGGTGGTGACGAAAGCGAGGTGCCGCGTCATGGCACCCGCAGTCGGTCGAGGTCCGCCAAACGAGCACGAACCGGCGCAATCCGAGCACTCCAATCCGCAGCCTCGGCAGCCGATCGACGCTCGGCAGATGCCGCCGGATCGTTCCTCGATTCCAGACCCTCGACGACAGCCGACGCAAACGATGCCGCATCCGGTGCGACCGTCACGAGCGGATGATCAACGCACACCGGTAGTGGAGATGCCACGACTCCGATTCCAGCGGCAAGGTACTCGAACATCTTGAGCGGGCTCACGGCTCGTGTCATGTCGTCGACGACGAACGGAACCAGTCCGACATCGAAACCCTGCACCACGCCGGGCATGGTGTCGCTCGGCATGGGTCCGGTCTCGAACACATTCCCGAGCGACACAAGTCGATCCATCGCTGCTCGTGACCCAAGATCGACCGGCCCGACCAGCACGAAAGAAACCTCGGGAAGAAGCCGTGCAGTCTCGGCGACGAGATCGAAGTCGAACCACCTCGACATCATCCCGTGGTAGCCGGCGACAGGTCGCGGGATGTCCGTGAACACCTCGGGCGGAGCCGCGCTGGTTGTGAAGGCAGCGACGTCGACCCCGTTCTCGACGAACAGGATGTCGGATCGTTCCCCGAGGTGTCGTTCAACCAGGAGCGGCGCGGACGCGGTCACGACATCGGCACGGTCCATGACCAAGGGGTGATGTGCCCGGACGCGGCGCTCCTCGGGGAGCCCCGCCTCGTCAGCGTCATAGATCGAAAGGTCGTCAAGGATGTCATACACGATCACAGGGTCGTCGAACGAGTCGAACAGACTCCGTACCGGCGCAAAATGCACGTACAGGATCACACCGGCGGAAGGAACGTGTCGCAACGAGGGGACGATGTGGACTCCATCGACGAAGCGAGGCTTCGGCTCGCTGCCGTCGACGAAATAGGTGTCGTGGCCGGCTTTCGCAAAAGCCTGAACGAGGTACTGCGGGCGCTGACGCATGTCGTCCCAACGGGCCCAGGTCGGGAGATACACGATGGCCCGTAGGGAACCTGATGGCGGACCATCGATCCGAGGCTCACCGTAGAGTCGATCCCGAATCGATCTGAGCCAGGGAATCCGTTTGAGTGCGCGAACCCACGGGCGAGGCAAGCGTCGGACGAGCGCTGACAGCCATCGCATCGTCACAACCCATCCCGTCCTCGTGCGGCCCCATTGTCGACCGGTGCCTGGTGGACCGGCGATTGGACTCCCGTGTTACTGCCACGGCGAGCCGCCTGCCCGATCAGGCAGGCGTGATGGTAGCGCCGAACTTCCACGGTCCGTGTTCGCCGGTCAGAGTCCGAAGACGCCGACGACAGGCAACGAGACCGACCCCGATGCCTTCATGTGCACGACGTGGTCAGCTGCGCCGCCGGAGTTGTTGATGCGGATGTACCAGTTGCCGTTCGACGGCCGATACACGGCAACCGTATCGACCCCGTCCCCGTTCCAGTCACCTGCGACCGGAACATCACCGGTCTGACCGTAGATGAACTGATAGTCGGCGTTGCCGGCGGACAACTCCCACTTGAGAAGGATCTTGCCGGTCGACGGGCGACGGAGGGCCACCTCGTCGATCCCGTCGCCATCGAAGTCGCCGACGAACGGTACATCACCGGTATCGCCGAAGGTGTAGTGGAAATCAGCGGCACCGAGTCCCTTGCCGTCCTCGCCGAGATCATTGATGATGTAGATGCGGTGCTCAGAGGGCCGATACAGGCTGACCGTGTCGCAGCCGTCGCCATTGAAGTCGCCGACGAGCGGCTTGTCCCCCGGGTTGCCGAAGTAGAACTCCAGATCCGCGACACCTTCGGTATTCGACTGGCGAAGGTAGACGAACCCATCGGACCGGCGATACAGGCCCGGCGTCTCGTCCCCATCACAGTCCCAGTCCCCTGTGAATGGCTCATCTCCCGGGTTGCCGTAGTAGAAGTCGGTTGTGGTGGCGTTGAAACCGGGGCTGTCCGCAAGGCTCCACACCCCTCCCGCATCAACGTGTCCGATCGAATCACACTGACCGGGGTCGTCGCACTTCGGCCCGGCATCGGGAGGCAGCGTCGACGCCGTCTGGAACCAGCGGTCAGCACTCCCGCTCGAGTTCCCGCCGAGGAGGATCGTCAGCTTCGAACCTGACATTGCGAACACGTCGTCACGTCCGTCGCCGTCGTAATCGGCGATCTCGAAGAAGTCACCCGAGGCCATCGACACCGCAGGTGTGAACGTCTGATAGCTGCCGGTCGCAAGACGAACGTGCATGATCGGGTCGCCCGCATTCGAGATCGCGTACACATCGGCCTTGCCGTCCATGTCTGCGTCACCCGTTGCGAAGTGCCACGAGTCGTTCGTCGCCCCCACGAATGCATATTGCGCCACCGGGGACGAGTAGCTGCTCGACGACGGATAGACCGAAAAGCCTCCGCCGGATCGGACATACAGGTCGGGGACGAAATCGCCGTCGTAGTAGCCGAGCAACACCTTGCCCGTGGAGGACGGCACTCCGGTGCTCACCACGATCTCGGAGTCGAGACCGGTGACGCCGCGCCAGATACGAAGCTTGATCGTCGAACCCGAGCGGTCGATCATCCAGGCGTCAGCGACGCCGTCCAGGTCATAGTCACCGACGACGGTTTCGGCCGAGCCCGAACCTGCTTGGGCGCGATACGCCACCCGTTGGTAGTCGCCGACCGCTGCGGACGCTTCGACGAGTCCCGAACCTGAGATCCGGACGATGTCGGGCGCACCTTCACCCGTCATGTCGGCAACGGTCATCGATGTGGCACCGGACGATGTCACCGCGGATTGGTAGCCGATGATGCGACCTTCGAAACCCGAGGCCGACGTCAACGCGGGGAACGGCGCCTGACGGGAGGGATAGTTCGGCGTTTCCGCCGGGCCACTCCACGAGAAATGCATGGCATCCTTGACATCGATCCAATCGCCGCCCCAGCAGAATCCGGCGTTGACGAACGAATCGATGAACCAGGCAGGCAGATTGGTTCGGAGGTAGTTGTCCCGGCTGTACGGGTTGTCCGCAGGATTCACGTCGAAAGCGGTCCCGAAGGCGTGTTCGGAGGGCCGGTAGGTGCCGCCAACGGTCCGCCAGTTCCGGGCAAACGCCGAGTAGATCGAGTACCAGGCACCACCAGCGAGATGGTTCGAAAGTGACGAGCCGGCGATCTCGAGTGCCGGGAGAGCACGTTCGTGCACGTAGAGGGTCTTGTTCGACCCCGGAAGCGCCCACGGCACGATCGCAGCTGAGACCTGGTATGAATTCCGACCGAACATGTCGCCCCACGGGCCGAGGATCTGCTCAGAGGCCGGCATCGCTCCGGTGTGCTGGACATACGGGCGAACGACTCCCGCCTCATGGGGTTCACACCCCCGTGACTCGGAGAAGTTGGCAAGACTCGTGGCTGCGTCGTTCGCCTCGGCCCCAGCGATTGTGAGCTGGGTGACGACGAGCGCCACCAAGCCGATTCCAAGCAGAAATCGTCTCATGACGGCAACCCTAGGCATCGAACACCGCAATATCGGGCATTCCGGACGCATGCACGAACCCCTCCCTCTCACACCACAGTGGGACGGAAACCTACGCAATGCATTCATGTGACCACAGATGCGACGGTTTGTCACGTCACGGCGAACGGGCAAGTCCGGTCTAGGCTCACGACACACCGACGATGAGGAAACCACAGATGGCATCAGTCTTCACCTTGATCATCAACGGCGATCTGCCCGGGCACTTCGTGTACCGCGACGACACCTGTGTTGCGTTTCTCTCCATTGAGCCGCTGAGGGAGGGACACACCCTCGTGGTGCCGGTTGCCGAGATCGACCACTGGCTGGACCTCGACCCCACGACGCTCAACCACCTGACGGAGGTCAGCAGACGAATCGGAGCGGCGATCCAATCCACGTTCCCCTCCAAGAAGGTCGGCATGATGATCGCCGGACTCGAGGTACCCCACGTCCACATCCACCTCGTTCCGATCGATGCGCCCGACGATCTTGACTTCGCCAACGCATCGCCGGCGTCCTCCGAGGACCTCGCACTGGTTGCCGAACGCCTGCGTGTGGCGATCGACGGGTAGAGTGCCCCAATGCCCTCAGCCACGTTCGTGCACACGGCGCCTCTCGACACCGATATTGATGCCGCCTGGGCCCATCTCCAATCGGAGGGCACCTGGGCTGGCATCGGTCCCCTCAAGTTCGTCTCCGACGCTGTCCACGACGCCGATGGAACCCTGCGATCATTCCAATGGGCAGCAGAACTCGGAGGCAAGCTCTACAAGGGGTCGGCGAGGACCGTCGATGCCAACCCCCCGGATCGGCTGGTGCTTGACATGGACACCTCCGAAATCGGGGGCACGATCGCAGCCGAACTGGCCACAACCGGCGCAACGGCGCAGGTGACGGTGACGCTCACGATGACGACCAAGGGCATGTTGTCGGCGATGTTCTTCCCCGCGATCAAGCAGGCCCTGGCATCCGGGTTCCCGCAACAAGTCAACGATCTCGCGGCGGGGTTCTAGGGTCGCGTCAGCGCTGATCCGACAAGAGGCTCCGAACCTCGGCAAGGGAGAGACCCGCAGCGTCGGCATCGGAGAGGATGGGACGCCGATCGAGGGGCCACACAATGCCAACGGTCGGATCGTCGAACGCAAGCGTACGCGATGCACCCGCAACGAACAGCTCGGTGACCTTGTACATCACATCTGCTCCATCTGATGTCACGAGGAATCCGTGTCCGAAACCCTCGGGTACCCACAACTGACAGCCATTCGCCCTGCTGAGGTCCGTACCGACCCACAGACCGAAGGTGTCCGACTCGGGCCGCAGGTCCACGGCCACATCGAAGATCGACCCCGAAACGCACGAGACGAGCTTGCCCTGGGGACGCCCGAGCTGGAAATGCATGCCCCGCAGCACGTTCCTGTGGGACCACGAATGATTGTCCTGGGGCCAGTGTCGCTCGATACCGTGCTCGGCGGCGATTCTCTCCTGGTTGAATGTTTCGCGAAAGCCGCCACGATCATCCTCGTGCACCGCCGGGCGGATGAGCATGACATCGGTCAGGACGCCAGCACCGGTACCGACGAAGCTGCTGCCATCCGTGGCCACGTTCATCGGAGCAACGCTGCCAGATAGCGGCCGTCGTCGGGGTTGGGGGCTTGTTCGGCCAGGTGTTCGAGATCCGACCCGGTGATGAAGTTCTTGCGGTAGGCAATTTCCTCGAGACAAGCGATCTTGAACCCCTGCCGCGTCTCCATGGTTCTGACATACGCAGCAGCATCATGGAGGGAGTCCGGAGTACCGGCGTCGAGCCAGGCAACACCACGACCGAGTTGCACCACCGACAAGGCGGAGCGTCGGAGGTAGTCGTCGATGACGTCGACGATCTCGTACTCGCCGCGACTCGACGGGGTGAGCCCCTTGGCTATCTCGACGACGTCCTCGTCGAAGAAGTACAACCCGATCACGGCGAGATCAGACTGTGGCATGTCGGGCTTCTCCTCGATGCTGAGCGGCGAACCGTCCTCGCCGAGTGTGATCACACCGAACCTCTCGGGGTCGCGCACCGGATATCCGAACACCGTCGCACCGGGCTGGTCAGCCGCATCGGTGAGCGTCTGGGACAGGCCGACGCCGTGGAGGATGTTGTCGCCGAGCACGAGCGCTGCACGGTCCCCATCCAGGAATCGTTCGCCGATGACGAAGGCCTGGGCCAATCCGTCAGGATTCGGCTGTACCTCGTAGGACAACCGCACTCCCCACTGCGAGCCGTCTCCGAGCAACGCCTCGAACAACGCTCTCTGATTGGGCATGGAAATGATGAGGATGTCCCTGATGCCAGCGAGCATCAGCAGTGACAGTGGGTAGTAGATCATTGGTTTGTCGTAGACCGGAAGCAGCTGCTTGCTGATGACCCGGGTTGCCGGATCCAGGCGTGAACCCGATCCGCCGGCGAGGATGATCCCCTTCATGTGCGCGCTCCCTTGTCACCACTCCCCTGCCGCCTCGTGACCTGTCGATCGGACAGCAGCGGTTGCCACCAGGCCTCATTGTCGAGATACCACTCTACGGTCTGACGCAACCCATCCCTGAACGTCACCGATGGCTGCCAACCCAGTTCCATCGTCGTGTCGGAGAAATCAACGGCGTAGCGGAAGTCGTGACCGGGGCGATCTGCGACCGGGGTGATCTGGTCACGATACGGCTGTGATGCCGGCCGCAGTTCATCGAGGAGTTCACAGATCATCCTGACAACGTCGATGTTGCGCTGCTCGGCGTCGCCACCGACCATGTACGACTCACCGACCGCGCCCCGCGCAATGATCGTCAGAAGTGCACGGGCGTGGTCGTCGACATGGAGCCAATCCCGCACCTGGTTGCCAGAGCCGTAAACGGGGATGGATTCGCCCCTCACCGCCCTGATGACGACCAACGGGATGAGCTTTTCGGGCAGCTGGTAGGGACCGTAGTTGTTCGAGCAGTTGGAGACGAGGGTCGGCAGGCCATAGGTGTGGTGCCACGCCCTCACGAAGTGATCCGAAGCCGCCTTCGAGGCCGAGTATGGCGACCGGGGTTCGTACGGGCTCGTTCGATCGAACGCACCGTGCTCACCGAGTTCCCCGAACACCTCATCGGTCGAGATGTGATGGAACCGGAATGACTGACGCCTGTCCGGGCCCATCGACTCCCAATACGTGGTGGCTGCGGTCAGCATGCTGACCGTTCCGACGACGTTGGTCACGACGAAATCGGCCGGATGGTCGATGGAGCGATCCACGTGCGATTCGGCAGCCAGATGCATGATCGCGTCAGGTTGGTGTCGTTCGAGGACCGCCAGCACGGCCTGCGTGTCGACGATGTCCACCCGTTCGTGGACATATCCGTCCGACTGTGCGATCGACTCGGTCGATCCCTCCGTTGCCGCGTAGGTCATCGAATCAATGTTCACCACGTCCAAGCCTTCGGATACCGCCCGGCGCGCGACCGCCGATCCGATGAATCCCGATGCTCCCGTGACGACAAGTTTCATGGTGCGGATCCGATCGTCCGTCGGATGCCCTCTGACAGGGACACGGTCGGTTCCCAACCGTGGGGCCTCGGCCCATCCGTTGGGACCATGATCGTGTGTGCCGGCGGTACGTAGGGCGTTTCGTCGAACACCGGCACCACGCTGAGAACCTCACCGGCGGCGGCGACGACATCTGTGGGCGTTGCCAACCCGAGTGACGTGAGGAACACCGATTCCCCCACATCGACATGTCCCGATGCAAGACCTGCGGCAGCGGCGATCAAGCCGTCCACAACATCGTCCACGTAAACGAAGTGGTGCTGCGGCTCGGGATCCGGCACCCTGATCGGATTGCCGGCTGAGAGCGATGCGACAACACGAGGAATGAGCTTGTCCCGTGGATCGTCGGGCCCGTATACGTCGTACAGAACCGCCTGGGTCCATCGCAGCCCCCGGGAGCCGGCGAAATAGCGAGCACCGACGAGGAGAGCTTCCTTGGTCGCGGCGTAGAGATTCGATGGTTGCCGACCCGGTGCAGGAACCTGGAAATGCGACCCGACGAGCACAACACGGCAGTCATCGAGCCGGGATGCCACGTCGAGGATCTCCACACCGAACTCGAGATTGGCTCGGACCATCTCGGTCACATCGTCGGGATCATTCCGCTCATACCGTGTGGCCAGATGGAAGATCACATGTGGCCTTGCCGCCTCAACCACCTCAAGGGTCCGACGGTCCCCGACCGAATGCACGGTGACATCGGTGTCGGAGAACAGCTCCGTTGCTGCCTGTGGATCTCTCACCAGCACGGACGTCCTTGTTCTCGGAGCAAGCGACCGGGCCAACCGTGACCCGATGTAACCGGTGCCTCCGGTGATCATGACCGATCGGTCGGTGAGCGAGGTAGTCATTGACCAGATGTTAGGAGCCTGGTGTCCCGGTCACCGATTGCTCGTCAAATCCGTCCCAGTCGATTGACGGCTTCTCTGATAGGAACCCGAGCCCGATGGAGACGAGCACAACAACGAGCCACCAGGAATTCCGGAATCCCCGAGTTGAGAGAAAGGTGAAGATGCCCAATGCCGTGGACATGGCGATAATGATTTGCCCGCGTGACCTCGCTCGCCTTGCCAGCAGCACGCCGACAACGATTGCCGCTGTAATTGATACGAGAAGCGGCACGGTGACTCCCAGGCCAGCGATACCAGACGAATCCGGCCTCATGGCTCGAGTCAAATGATGCCTGACCACTCCGTTGAGCAACCCCGACGCGTCCCAAAGCAAGAACGGCGCATAGGTGGCGAATGCGACGGCTCCAGCGACCGCTACCCGACGCCAACGAAAGGCGCACGGAAGGAATACGAGAAGCGGCGTCGCAATGAGAAAGTACTGTTTCGTCGAGAACGCCAAACCGAGCATCATCGCGGAAGCTACCCACCTTTCATCCCACCAGACAATTGCAAGCACGAAGAAAGGAAGGGCAATGGCCTCCGTCCACCCAGCCAGCACGATCAGATAGGTCATCGGATTGGCCACCAGGAGACCCACCAACGCCAACGACACGTGTGCACGACCCGCCGGCACCCCCCGTGAACGGCCCACGCCCCATACGACCAATGCGTATGCGAGGGCGATTGCGATTGCGCCGGCAACCCGACTGTCCCCGAAGACGAGGGACGAGCCGGAATAGGCAAGCATCGTCACCGGTGGATATGTGTACTCCTCGATCAGCTCGCGACCAGGGAACGGATGGCTCTCCATGACCTGCACGTTTCCGGTGGTGTACGGATTCCGTCCGGAAGCGAGAGAATCTGCAGCCGCCTCGTGCAGCTCGTAGACATCGATTGCCAGCGGTTCCTGATACGCCACCTGGGCCGAGGCCAATCCAACAACTGCCACGCCCGTTACGGCGAGAACGACACCAAGCCGTCTTAGGTCGGGATCCAGGATGGCCGCCACTCCGACAAGCAACACGCCCAGGATCTGCGCCGCGATGACCGCCGACGAGGAGGTCCAGAATTGACCGAACCTGACCACCGTGAACATGACAATGGCGGACGTGGCGCCGATCGTGACAAGAACTATCGTCCGATCGGAAACGACCGGTGGCAACCTCAATGCGCCTGCGATCAGTGTCAGCACTCCAACTCCGAGCGTCGCAATAGTCAAGGCGTCGGCTGGTTCGTCGATCATGACGCCACCGACCAGGGCAAGGAAGAGGGCAACGAGGGAGAGGGGAAGCAACGCACGATCCGGTGCGGCGGGATTCCTGAATCGGGACAAGCCCGTTCTCAACCATTGCAGCGGGACAACGGACCGACCAGACCCTACCGAAGAGCTACTCGAGCGCAGGTCTTCGGTCATGGCCACGACCTCAGCGATTCTCTCCGTGTGTCAGGAGGTGCTGAGCCCCGGCGAAGGAGGACAGTCCCCACTCCCGCCCAGACGCCGAGAAGCAGGATTCCTGCGTAGCGCTGATAGAACACCACATCCAGCATCGATACGGGGACAATCGACAGGTACAAAAGGAGAGCACTCTCGTCGGAGCGCCAGGCTTGGATGCCGGCGAGCATGAAGGCCGACGTGATGACCAGCGCGGCTGGAATTCCAAGCTCTGCTGCCGCAAGCAGCGGCACGTTGTGAACAACATGTGGATAGCGAGGGTCAAGTTCACCGCGTTCCCGCAGCGCCACGAGGTACTGAGTAGGGCCTACGCCGACAATCGGAGCTTCCGACGAAAGGGCGAGCGCTTGCTTTGCCAGGGTGATCCGGCCCAACGACGCGTCATCAAAGCTGTGAACCCGCGAGTCGTCGAATCTTGCCTGCCAGCCTTCGGCTGTCGCCACTGCAGGGACAACAAACGTCACCGCCACCACAATCAATGCTGTGCGAAGGTGCCGTTGACCCTTCGCAAGAGCCAGGGACGCAACCCCGAGCACCATGAGCAGACCCAGTAGCGCCGCCCGAGAGTGCGTCGTGGCAACCGAAGCTGACGCAGAGCCGAGGCCAAGGAGGAACCATTGCCGAGCCCTACCAGACGACGGAAGAACGGCAAGCCCGATGGCGAGTGAAAGAAGCGCTATGGCGGCAGCCACGTATACGTGGGGGTACATACCCTGTGGCCGGACCACATCACCGTTCGTGACTAGCACCTCAGCACCAGGGTTCAAGAGGCTGAACCCGATTGCCGATCCCGTAGCTGTCTGAGCGAAGATCACGACGGCCTGGATCGCGGTGGTGGCCAACAGGGGAACTGCGACATACCAGCGGATGTCGTCCAAGGTGAATGAAGCTACCGAGAGCATGAGCCCGAGCCCTAGAAGCAGCAGCACAATCCTCACGAGTCCTGGGCCCGTCGGATGGAACCCAAGGGACACGATGGAGAACGCCACGAGTGCCGCGAAGGCCACACTCCAACCCGAAGCGCCGATATACCGTGACATGGGTTGACCCAACGTGATCCACGGCACGAGTGCGACAACGAGCGCCCCGGCGAAGATCTTGATGCCGAGGCTCGAGGTATCGTCCGTGACGGTGTACAGCGGCGCCAGCATCACGGTCGCCCCCACAGCCCACCGGTTCCATCGCGATTTGTTCTTTTTCATGATCGCCAAAGCAACCCGGACAGGATCGTCCCAAGGCGAACATCACCGGTGCGTCTGACACGACGTGTCAGTCCCACCTTCGGAACCACCCAGCTACTTGACCGGGTTGCGACCCTAGCGCTCCGACGCGTGTGTTCGACACCATTGCGTCCTGAGTACCTTGTCGTGGTGCGGGCTGCTCGACGACCTCGACTCCGGATGCCGGTAGGTCGGTGGAAGATGGGGACCCCATGTCCAGGTTGGATTCCTCCCCAGTCGCCGTGTCGTACGTTGCCGCTGCTGCTGCGAAGAGTGAGCCGATCACCACCAGGTAGTAATTGACGAACGCCTGCTTCGATGTAACCAAGGCAACCAGAAGGACGAACGCCGAACCCAAAGCAAAACCCTGCGCGCCTGTTGGAGTCCTTCGAGCCACCGCGATGCTGCCGATCACCACTGCAAGAAACGGAGCACCCAGCGATACCAATGGGTGGAGGGACAGCCACCAGTCCGGAATCAAGGCTGGGAGAGCGACCGAATCGCTTCGAAATGGTTGAACGAACTGCAGCCGGACAACGGACGTCCAAAAGGCTCTTGGATCCCACAGCACGAACGGCAGGGTGAGAACGAGAAAGACACCACCCGAAACCGCGAAATGACGCGCGATTACCCGAACCGACCACGGTTTCTCCAACACCAGCATCGATGGGACTACGAGAAACACCGAAGTCTGCTTGGCTGCGAACAGAAGACCGGTCACGATCGAACGGCCTTTCGGACGATGTATCGCGACGAACACAACGCCAACCAGCGCGAGGAGCGCGAGCGGATCCGTCCATCCGTTTTGCACAACCACGATCGAAGGTGAAACCAACAGGAAGACCATCGCTGCGATGGTGCTGCGATGATCGACCGTCATCCGTGACATCAGCAACGCAGCGCCAATGACTGCCAGCGCATGCGCGAACCGGTAGTCGCCGAGTATCTCAAAGGGGGCCACGACGAGAAGGCTCAGGGGGAAATAGGGATATCCGAATTGAAGGATGCCATTGACCGAAACACCGTTGCCGTAAAAGAGCGCGGACTGTGCAGGCGGATAGATGTCACGGAATTGCATCGTGAACGGATTGTCGCCGCGCATCAGCGCGGTCACTGCGTCGTGCTGGAAGAGCTGAACATCGGTGAAGACACCAACCGGAATGATGTCGACCACGACCAAAGCAATCAATCCGGCATACGCCACGAGGAATCCGAACCAGTAAATCCGGCGGTGACCGACCAGGTAAGCAATCCCGAAACCGAGCATCGACAGGGTCGCCACGGCGTACAGGGCCAACTCGGGGTTGTCGGTGCCGCTGCTGAGCGAAAACACGTTGGCCCCGAAGACGATCATCCCCATGCCGAAGAACGCCCAACCGGTCCACGCCGACGCCGTCACGGTGTCGAGGGAGGTCAGCGGTCGACCGCCCATCGTCGCCGAGCCGGCGATCAGCAGCGCAACCATCACAAAGGCAATCTGTAGGTGTTGCTGTTGGATCCGATCAATGAAAGCGACCCCGAGAACTGAGCCAGCGACCATTGCAAGCACGCCGCGGTCAAGAGAGGACATGCGACTACTCAGAACTGGTCGCGGTTGCGTCCGCCACCAGGAAATCAACCCCGGGAGTGGACTCGGCGATGATCATGATCTGGAAAGAAAACAGGGTTCTACTCAGCCGGATCAGGAGACTGTTGAGCCCGAGAAGGAACCGTCCAGCACTTCCGCCAATCACGAGCGGTATCGGTGCCGGAACGCCACGGACCATCTTGATCCTAAAGCCTGCGTCACGTACCAAGTGGCGGATGGAACGGAACGTGAACAAGCGCGTGTGAGTCCGATCGAGAATCCCTGACTCGCCATAGTTGAACTGACCGAACATCAGCGACAGCCGTTGAGCGATGAAAGCAATGTTCGGCGTCGACAGCACCAACCGAATCGAACGGTGGTCGAACTGGGCCCGAAGCCTGGCCAGAAAATCCTCAGGGTCCACAAGGTGCTCAATCACGTCGAGCAGCAGGATCGTGTCGTACTCGGCGACATTGAACGTGAAAGGGTCGTTGAGATCCTGCAGAATGACGTGGACGCCGGGCACGTCCCGCTCAGGCTCGTGGATGTCGACGACCGTGACATCGCATCCCTTGTCAACCAGCGCCTGTGCAATGTCGCCCGGACCGGCACCGAGATCGATGACACTTGAGCCGGACTCCACGAGGGCCACCGCGAGCGAGTGCGGGCTGGTGAAGCCAAGCTTCGACCGGTACTGGGACTCCTTGCGGACGGCCGGATCGAACCGTCGCTGCTGCCAGAACCCCAGTCGATGGAAGAAGTTGGACGCGGTGTCTTTCACAACATCCCACGCGTACCGGATGCCGTTCACGCGCGAGATCTCGTCCCCGTAATAGGTGGGAATCGGCACCTCGACGATACGAGCGCCATTGTTCATCAATTGCAGAATGATCTGTGTGTCGAAGTGAAAGTCGTTGGTGTTGAGCCGGTAGTGAATCTCCTCAAGCACCGCCACGCGATACACCCTGTAGCCACTGTGGTATTCGGACAGGTCTCTGCGAAGAAGAGCGTTCTGGATCGTCGTCAGTATCCGGTTCCCGACGTATTTGTACAGCGGCATGCCTCCACGGAGCGCACCTCCTCGAGTTAGCATCCGGCTCCCGAATACAGCGTCCGCCTCGCCATCCACGAGCGGCTGGAGCAGGTTCCCGAGCTCCTCGGGTGCATATTGACCGTCGCCGTGGATGAGAGCAACGTAGTCGAAACTGTTGGCCGCAGCGTATACGTACCCGACCTTCTGGTTTCCGCCATAGCCCTGGTTGTACCGATTTCGGAGAACCGTGAGGGGCATCTCGGGATGGGCCACCGAATACTCACGACCAATCTCTGTCGTGCGATCCGTGGAAGCGTCGTCGACGACCAACACCTCGACGTCGAACTTCTCCAAGACCGTGCGGGGGATACGATCGAGCACGTCCTTCAGCGTCGACTCCGCCTCATAGGCGACAACGAATATCAGAACCCGTTCGCGCGATGTCGTGGGCAGTGTTGCTCCCATGGTGGGCCTCCGAGTGGCGCGTTGAAACACTCTATGAAAGTTTCGGCGAATTGACAGGGACCTTGAGGCTTGACTCAGCTCTCGGTCGAACCGTTCTCCTCGGCGTCACGCAGTTCGGCGGCAGCCCGGCGGGCCTCTTCGACCGAACCTTCCGTCAGCTCCGCACGGTCGGTGAGCAGTGTCACCTGGTTGCGGAAGATCTGGAGAAACCCGCCGTGTATACCGGCAATGGTGACTCCCCCGCTGTGCACGACCTTGACCGCGCCGGTCGCAAGCGCCGCCATGGTCGGTTGGTGATCCGCAAGCACACCTATGTCACCCTCGGTCGTCCGTGCGGTGACGAGTTCAGCCTCGCCCGACCACACGACCGCTTCAGGCGTCACGATGTCGACTTGGAAGGAACGTGCCATCAGGCAGAAGCCTCGATCTTCTTCGCCTTCGCGATTGCTTCCTCGGCACCACCGACCATGTAGAACGCCTGCTCAGGCAGGTGATCCAACTCACCGTCGAGAATCGACTTGAACGACGCGAGCGTTTCATCGAGAGGGGTGAACACTCCGGGCTGACCGGTGAACTGTTCAGCCACGAACATCGGCTGGGAAAGGAACCGCTGGATGCGGCGGGCCCGGTTGACGATCAGGCGGTCCTCTTCTGACAGTTCGTCCATACCGAGGATGGCGATGATGTCCTGGAGGTCGTTGTAACGCTGCAGCACCAACTGGACCTGTGACGCGATCGCATAGTGCTCGACACCCACGATCTGAGGATCGAGTGCCTGCGACGTGGAATCCAACGGATCGATGGCCGGGTAGATGCCCAGAGCCGTCAAAGGTCGGGAGAGCACGGTGGTGGCATCGAGGTGCGCGAACGCCGTGTGCGGCGCCGGGTCCGTGATGTCGTCCGCAGGCACATAGATGGCCTGGAGCGATGTGATCGACCGTCCACGTAGCGACGTGATTCGCTCCTGAAGAGCACCCATCTCAGACGACAGCGTCGGCTGGTAGCCAACCGCCGACGGCATCCGACCCAGCAGGGTCGACACCTCGGAACCGGCCTGCGTGAAACGGAAGATGTTGTCGATGAACAAGAGCACGTCCTGCTGCTGCACATCTCGGAAGTACTCGGCCATGGTCAACGCCGACAACGCGACACGCAGACGCACACCGGGCGGCTCGTCCATCTGACCGAAGACCAGCGCGGCCTTGTCGATGACTCCTGATTCCTGCATCTCAAGGAAGAGGTCGTTGCCTTCGCGTGTCCGCTCGCCGACTCCGGCGAACACCGACACACCACCGTGCTGGGTGGCAACACGGTTGATCATCTCCTGGATGAGCACGGTCTTGCCGACACCGGCACCACCGAACAAGCCGATCTTCCCACCCTCGAGGTATGGGCTGATGAGGTCGATGGCCTTGATGCCGGTCTCGAAGACCTTCTTCTGTGGCTCGACATCGGCGAATGCCGGTGGGTCACGGTGGATCGGCCAGCGCTCTCCATCGAAGACGAGGTCGGGAGCATCGAGCGCCGTTCCCCACACGTTGAAGATGTGACCGAGCGTCTGGTCACCGACGGGAACTGAGATGGGCGCACCTGTGTTGCGGACTTCGGCACCACGGACGACTCCATCGGTCGGTGCCAGCGCGACCGCACGCACCTTGTCGTCTCCGAGCTGCTGTGCAACTTCGCAGATAATGGTCGACTTCTGACCTTCGACCTCGATGTCGACTTCGATGGCGAAGTTGATCTCGGGCAAGGCATCCGCCGGGAACTCGACATCTACCACCGGACCCGCAACCTTGACGATGCGGCCGGAGGCGAGTGTTGTGACGCTCATGTGGTGTTCTCCGTGTCTTGTCTTCTAACCGTTCGACAGCGCCTCTGCGCCGCCGACGATTTCGCTGATTTCTGTCGTGATCTCGGCTTGACGTGCCTGGTTCGCCTCACGGGTGAGCAGACGCGTCAGCTCTTCGGCATTCTCGGTTGCCGCTTTCATTGCCCGACGACGAGCTGCGTGCTCGGAGGCCGATGCCTCAAGCAACATGCCGAACACCGAACCCTCGAGATATCTGGGCAACAGACGGTCGAGGATCTCCTCGGCCGAAGGTTCGAACTCGTAGCCGGTCGGGGCGGCTGTGCCCCCATCTGCTGTCTCGGGTGGTGTGATCGGAAGAACCGGCCATTCGTGCGCGATCTGGGTGAGCGCTGACACGTATTCGGTCGTGTATGCCTCGACGGCATCGACCCGGCCGGTGGCGTACTCATCGAGGATGATGTTGGCGATTGACCGAGCGTCGGCATACGTCGGCGTGTCTGTGACCCCCAGCCACTGCTGGCTGATCCGATACTTGCGGTACCGGAAGTACGCGAGGGCTTTGCCACCGATCGTGTAGATACGAACGGTTCGCCCAGCTGCCTGGTGCTCGGCGATGTGGTGCTCGGCCAAGCGGATGACGGACGAGTTGTACGCACCGGCCAAGCCACGGTCGGATGTGACAACCAGCACACCAACCGTGTTGATGTCGCGCTGTTCAAGCAGGGGGTGCTTGAGCGAGCCGGTCGCAGATCCGATGTTCCGGATCACATCGTTCATCTTCTCGGTGTACGGCTTGGCCTGCGCAACACGTTGCTGCGCCTTGCCGATCCGTGCAGTGGCGATGAGTTCCATGGCACGCGTGATCTTGATCGTCGACTCGACGCTCTTGATGCGTCGGCGGATCTGGCGTACTTCAGCGGATGCCACGAGTCGCTATCCCTCCGATGCCGCGGGAGCGGAATCTCGGCTGGCTTTGTATGCCTGGATGAGTCCGACGAGTTCTTCCTCAGGAAGCTGGCCCGTCTCGGCGATCGATGCCATCACCGCGCCGTAGCGGGACCGTGCAAACTCACGGATGCCGGACTCGAATGCTGGAATGTCCACCGGGTCGACGTCATCGAGGTGGCCCTCGGTCACCGCAAAGATGATCAACACCTGCTCCTCGACCGGGACCGGGTCGTACTGGCCCTGTTTGAGCACTTCGACGACTCGGCGCCCTCGGTCGAGCTGGGCGAGCGATGCAGCGTCGAGTTCGGAACCGAATTCGGCGAATGCCTCGAGTTCACGGAACTGAGCAAGGTTCAGTCGCAAAGGACCTGCAACGGCGCGCATCGCCTTGACCTGAGCCGAACCACCGACCCGGGAGACCGAGATACCGGCGTTGATGGCCGGACGGATTCCTGAGAAGAACAGGTCGGTCTCGAGGAAGATCTGGCCATCGGTGATCGAAATCACGTTGGTCGGGATGTAGGCCGAAACATCGTTCGCCTTCGTCTCGATGATCGGGAGCCCGGTCAGGGACCCTCCTCCGAGATCATCGCTCAGCCTCGCACAACGCTCGAGGAGTCGGCTGTGGAGGTAGAACACGTCACCGGGATATGCCTCACGACCCGGAGGACGACGCAACAGCAATGAGATCTCACGGTAGGCAATCGCCTGCTTGGTGAGGTCATCGAAAATGATGAGCGCGTCGCCACCTTCGTACATCCAGTGCTGGCCGATCGCCGATCCGGCGTACGGTGCATACATCTGCAAGGCGGCAGAGTCACCTGCCGACGCGTTGACGACCACGGTGTACTCCATGGCGCCGGCCTGCTCGAGCGTGGACACCACTCCGGCGACCGTCGAGTTCTTCTGACCGATCGCCACGTAGATGCACTTCACCCCTTGGCCCTTCTGGGCAAGGATGGTGTCGACGCCGATGGCGGTCTTACCGGTCTGGCGGTCGCCGATGATCAGCTGTCGCTGACCACGACCGATCGGTGTCATCGCGTCGATGGCCTTGAGTCCGGTTTGCAGCGGAACATTCACCGGCTGCCGTTGCACGACGGTTGGTGCCTGGGTTTCAAGGAAGCGACGCTTGGTCGCGTTCAGCGGCCCCTTGCCGTCGATCGGGTTCCCGAGCGGGTCGACGACTCGGCCGAGCAGTTCATCACCGACGGGGACGGAAAGGACTCGTCCAGTCGAGCGAACTTCGTCGCCTTCCTCGATTCCCGATGCGTCACCCATGATGACGGCACCAATCGAGTCTTCGTCGAGGTTCAGGGCAACGCCGAGGAGTCCACCGGGGAACTCGAGTAGCTCTGAAGCCATCGCCGTCGGGAGGCCGACCACCCTGGCGACACCGTCGCCGACGGACTGGACGTATCCCATGGTTTCTGATTCGAGCGTTGGTGACCAACCCTCGAGGTTTGCCCGGAGCGCTGCAGTGATGTCTCCGGTGTCGAACGTGAGTTCAGCCATCGTGCCTCAACCCCATTGCTCTCGAAGCTCGGTGAACCGGTGTTGAACCGATCCGTCGAGCACGGTGTCTCCGACCTTGGCGACAACACCACCGATGACGGTGGGGTCGACAACGACCTTGACCTGGATTCTCTTACCTGTTGACTTCGCAAGCGCGGCTCGAAGCCGTTCGATCTGATCGTCGTCGAGTTCGAACGGTGCACGCACCTCCGCAACCACCTCGCCCTCGGCGTCTGCCGCCAGTTCCGCAAGCTTGCCTGCTATCTCACCGAGACGCTTTGCCTGGCCGGCCGCAACGACGAACGAGATGGCCGCAACGGTGACCTGGGACGCACGCGTACCGAGGATGTCGCTGACGATTCCCTGCTTGCGCTCGCCCGGGATTCTGGGATCGCCCAGCGCCTCAAGCAGCTCGTCGTTTTCAGCCAGGCCGGAAGCAGCCCGATACATCTCGTCGATGACTGCCGCAGGCTCGGCCTCTGCACGTGCGATGTCGAGCAGCGCTGATGCGTACCCGTTCACGTGGCTGTTGTGGGAGGTGACGGTGGTCATGTGCTACCGCACCCCTCCGAGTTCCTCGATGTAGCGGTCCACGAGCTCGCGCTGCTGGTTTGCGTCGATGCTCGAGGCCACGACACGCTCGGCGACGTTGATCGACAGATCAGCGACCTGACGCTTGAGCTCGTCGGCAACGCGTGCGCGCTCGGCCACGACCTCATCGTGAGCCTTGGCCTTGATCGCCTCAGCTTCGGATTCTGCCCTGCTGATGATGTCGGCCTTGACCGCCTCACCTGCTTCCCGTGCGTCCGCAACGATCTTTGCCGCTTCTTCCTTGGCGCCTGCGATCTGGGAGCGATAGTCCTCGAGCAGCGACGCTGCCTCGGTCTTTGCGTTCTCTGCCGCCGACAGTTCGCCCTTGATGGCGTCCTGTCGTGCTTCGAGAGTCTGCTTGAAGGCCGGAAGTGCGAACTTCCAGACGACAAGGAAGATGATCGCGAACGCGATGATCCCCGCAATGAGCTCCTCAGGGGCAGGCAAAAGAAGATCGATACCGCCGGAGGCCTCAGTTTCACCTGAGCCCGGAACGGCTTCCTCTGCGGCGAGGATCAGATTCCATGCCATGTACATGCCCGACTCCTAAGCGATGAAGAAGAGAACGAAACCGATAAGCGCAAGAGCCTCGGTGAATGCAATACCGAGGAACATGGTTGTCCTCGCCACACCGGCGGCTTCAGGCTGACGGGCCATCGCCTCGATGGCGCTGCCTGCAACGATGCCGATACCGATACCCGGTCCGATCGCTGCAAGGCCGTACCCGACGAGGGCAATGGCGCCTTTGATTACTTCAAGATCCATGTAGGTGTCCTTCCTTACCTAGTGCTCTGGATACAGAGATGATTGAACGTACACAGCCGACAGGAGCGTGAAGATGTATGCCTGGAGCATGATCACCACAATCTCGAACACATAGATGCCGAGACCCATCACGAACCACGCAAGACCGATACCGGCCCGCGGTCCGATGTCCCCGATATGGGAAAGAAACACCCAGCCGGAGACCAAGAGAAGTGTCAGCATCAGGTGCCCGGCGACGAGGTTCGCAAAAAGCCGCACTGCCAACGTGAGTGGCCTGATGATCAGGGTGGAGAAGAACTCGATCAGCCCGACGAGCGGACGGAGCGCTACTGGCACACTCTTGGGCCAGATGATGCCCGTGAAGTAGCCGATACCTTGCCGTTTGATCCCGGCGACCAGGAACACGACCCATGTCACCGCGGCCAGCATTGCCGGCAGCGCCATACGCGACGTCACCGGGAAGTTGACCAATGGCGTGACCTCGTAGAGGTTCCCGACGAGCACGAAGAGAAAGACAGACAGAAGCCAGGGTGCGTACTTGGCACCTTCGGGGCCGATGATGTCGGTGGCAATTCCGTCCTTGACGAACCCGACGATGCTCTCGGTCATGGCCTGGAACTTCGATGGGACCACGGAGCGTTTCCTGAGGCCGAAGTACAGGAACGCAGACACGATGACCGCGATGGCAAGGATGAGGAACACGGTCTTGGTGATCGGGTATCCACCAATGACCCATATCGCTTCCCGGAACTCGAACAACTCGTTGACGTTGCTCGGCGCACAGATGATGTCGACGGATGGGTCGCACTCTGCACTGGCGAGTATCAGCTCCACTCAAGGTCCTTTCTCTCTCCCCGGAGCATCGCAAGTGCCTCAAGCACGAGCAGCACCAGGAAGGCCGTAATCGCTGCCAGCCCCATTGCCCGGCGATCCACCTCGAAGATCCACGCAACCGCGAACATCGAAAGGGCGATGAAACCCATCCTGAGGAAGAAGCCGAACAGGGCGACGGCATGATATGTCTGCATGGAAACTGTCGCCGCCCGGGACAAGAGCCAACCGGCGATCAGGAAATTGACCAGGACAACAGCGACGCCGACGGCCGCCGAAATCGCAGCGGTGGCATCCGAGACAAGCCACGCGGCTGCGACGATGACCGGTCCGACGATGAGGGCACGTTTGATGATGTGGCGGGCCAACACCGATTCGACATTCGTCCTGACCGGGAACGGCTGCGTGTAGGCCTTGGCGGCCGCTGCATCAAAGTCCATCGCGGATCCTCATTGCTTCTTGCGCCTGGGCGTCGATGACATCGGCAGAAGCCCCTTTGAGGCGATAGAACCCACCGACGGACGCAACGAGCACAAACGTCACGACGAACCACGGAGCAGTGCCGAACACGTGGTCGAGCCCGAGCCCGATGAGGAGCCCGGCGACGATTGAGGCAAGGAGATCGCCCGAGGCTGACCAGCCGCGCACAAGCTCACCCCGGTGTGACGTGTTGTTCAAAGTCGGATCTCTCTCACGACGTTGCGTACGGCGCAAAGATACACGCGTCCGCGCCCCCAATGGCAATCGGACCTCCATCACCAAGGAGGCGAACACCTCGGCCACACGGGGCGGATCGAAGGAGGAGGGTGCGCCCTCGTTCGAGACCGATCACGACCGAGGCGCCGGTGTCATACATATCCGTCGAAGTCGGCCGGGTAGGCAGGAAAGGCATCTGCCAGCTCACGGACGCGGCCCTTGAGTTCGCCAAGGACCGCAAGGTCGTTGCGCTTGCGCAGGATCTCCACGATCGCCGCCCCGAGCGTGACCATCTGCTCCTGCATCATGCCAGCGGTGGTGACCGACGGCGTGCCGATGCGGATACCGGACGTCACGAACGGCGAGCGGGGGTCGAACGGAATCGAATTCCTGTTCAACGTCACGCCCATCTCGTCCAACAGGGTCGCTGCTTCCTTGCCCGAAAGGTCCTCGTCGATCGAGCGGAGGTCGGTGAGGAACATGTGGTTCTCCGTGCCGCCCGAGACGATTCGTGCACCTGCTGACGACATGGAATCGGCGAGGACCGAAGCGTTGCGGACGATCTGGAGGGCGTAGGAGGCGAACTCGGGGGTGGCGGCCTGCTTGAAGCAGAGCGCCTTGCCCGCGATCTGATGATTGATCGCTCCACCCTGGGCGTACGGGAACACAGCCTTGTCGATCGCCTTCGCGTACTCCTCCTTGCACAGGATCAGTCCGCCCCGTGGACCGCGGAGCGCCTTGTGGGTCGTTGCCGTGACGATGTCGGCGTGTGGCACCGGGCTCGGGTGCGCTCCTCCGGCGACCAATCCGATGATGTGGGCAATATCCACGAGCAGGAGCGCACCGACCTCGTCGGCGATCTCACGGAACCTGGCCCAGTCGATGATCTGGGAGTACGCCGAGTAGCCGGCGACGATCATCTTCGGCTTGTGTTCGTGTGCGAGGGCCTTGACCTCATCGAAATCGATCAGCTCCGTCTCCTCGTTGAGCCCGTAGGCCACGAAGTTGAAAAGCCGACCCGAGAAGTTCACCGGTGATCCATGGGTCAGGTGACCACCCTGATCGAGACGCATGCCGAGGATCGTGTCCCCAGGTTCGAGCACGGCAAGGTATGCGGCCATGTTCGCCTGGGAACCCGAGTGAGGTTGGACGTTGGCGTGCTCAGCGCCGAAGAGGTCCTTCGCCCGGTCGATGGCGAGCATCTCGACCTCATCGACCACCTCGCAGCCCTCGTAGTACCGACGACCCGGATAGCCCTCCGAGTACTTGTTCGCAAGCACGGACCCGGAGGCCTGCATCATGGCGTACGAGACGAAGTTCTCCGATGCGATCAGCTGAATCTTCGATCGTTGACGCTCAGCATCCTTTGCGATGAGAGCGGCAAGGCTCGGATCAGCTTCTGCGAGCGGTGTCATGTCGGTCATGCGGTGTCTCCACGGTATCGGTTGGCGAGTCCGAGAGTAGACCCCTCGGCCGTGTCACATCGTCACGCATCCGATCGTGCGTCTGGATCCTCCGCGATGATGTCGCGTCCCCGATCCACGAAACGATCGGCGATCCCGAGAACCGGCAAAGGGACGAGCGGCGCGATGAGGGCGTAGATCACCTCGTCGACCCGGAACACGTAGGACATCAACACCGCACCGACGATCGCTCCGCCCTGGCGTGCAAGACCGCGGGACCGATCACCGATCGGTACCAACGCGAACGAACCGCCCACACCCGCTGATGCGATCGGGGCGACGACCACGAACGAGGCATTCCCGGTCGCCTGGTACGCCACGAGCAGCCCGATTCCGGTGACGAGTGCATACATGGATGCTCGGAACCCGACCTGCATCGGGTCGGGCACACGGGAGAACCCAGCAACCGCGTACATGGCAAACACCAGTCCGACAGCAATCATCCCCACGGCCATGACGGGGGCTGTTCGCGCAGTCAACAACCCGAACCACATCGTGATCACAAGTACGAGCGTCCCGACGCCTATTGCTGGCCATTTGTATTCAGGCATTCGGGGCAGCCTACGTGAACGAGGTCGTGTTCGGTGTTCCGGCCCGACCGTCAGAGCGTGACCGGACCTTGTCGCAGCACGGTCTCTGCCGGGTGTGTGAGATCGACAAGTGTCGAGGGAGCTCCCCCACCGGGTCCGCCGTCGAGGTAGGTCAAGATTTCGTCTCCGAACGCTTCCTTGGCGGCGGCGGCATCGTGTGCCGGCTCGTCGTCGGACCTGTTTGCCGACGTGACGGCGAGCGGACCGGTGATTTCGAGCAGCGCGAGAGCGACGTCATGGTCGGGACAGCGCAGCGCGATGGTCCGCCGAGCAGTGTCGCCGAGCCATTGAGGGGCGGTGTCGAGCCTCGGGACAACGAGGGTGACCGGTCCGGGCCAGAACTTGTCCGCCAACTCGAGCGCGCGGTCGGACATCGCGCCAAGAAGCAGCCCTTGCTCAAGCGAGGCGACGAGGATGGCGATGGGTTTGCCCTCATCTCGTCCTTTGAGTGTGTAGATCCGCTCGAGCGCGGCTTCGTCGTACGGGTCTGCTGCGAGGCCATACACCGTGTCGGTCGGGACGCCGACCAACTCACCGCGCTTGATCGCTCGTGCTGCGGCTGACACATCCATTGCGACCTCCATCGATCTGTGGGACTGCACGCTAACCGACCAGCGACCGGCTCAGGACGTACCGGTTCCGACCGGTGAGATCCTGCGCGACCGTTGCGTCGAACTCCGAAAAATACCGAAGGACCCGTGCTGCGTGGTACTCCGATACCTCGACGGCGAATGCTCCGTCGGGGGCAAGCCATCGACCAAGACCAGCAGCAATGTCTGTCACGAGCTCATCGCCCGTGGGCCCGGCGACCAATGCTCCACGAGGTTCGCGGAGGACATCTGCTGGCAAGCTGGCAACCTCATCGACGGAGAGATACGGCGGATTGGCGACCAGGAGATCGACCGCCCCGACCAGGGCCGATGGCAGCGGATCGAACAGGTTTCCTTCGCAGAACTCCACATCGACAGCGTTGGCGACCGCGTTCTGTCTCGCCACGACAATGGCATCCGGTGAAATGTCCGTGGCGTAGACAGCGGCATTCGGATAGTGGGCTTTCAACGCGATCGCGAGGTTGCCAGAACCCGTGCAGAGGTCCACGATGATGCTTGGCACGGCGACCCGACCCGAAACGATCTCGAACATCAACTCGGTCTCGGGGCGAGGAATGAGAACCCTGTCGTCGACGGCGATCTCTGCCCGTCCGAACGGCACAGACCCCTCGATGTACTGGAGCGGTTCGTGTGTCAGCCGACGTGCGACAAGCGCGTCATAGCGTGATCGCTCGACAGAATCGATGTCGATGCCGAGCACCAGATGGCTCCGGGACTTGCCGGTTGCGACCGCGAGAAGGCGCTCTGCCTCATGGCGTGGGAGTGCTGTTGTCGCGTCGATGAGGTCGGTCGACCGCACCGTCACTCCCCTTCGGCCAGCTGGGTCGCCATGTCGTCCTCGATGAGCGCCTCGTGGAACTGTTCGAGATCACCGTCGAGCACTTCGGGCAGCGAATGAACCGTCAGCCCGATCCGATGGTCGGTGACCCTGTTTTCCTTGAAGTTGTACGTCCGGATCTTCTCGGACCGGTCGCCGGTGCCGACCTGGGACCGACGGGCCTCGGCCCGGTCACCGAGTTGTTCGTCGAGTTGGATCTGGTAGAGGCGGGCGCGCAGGACGCGCATGGCCTTGATCTTGTTCTGCAGCTGGGACTTCTCGTCCTGACAGGACACAACGATGCCAGTCGGCTTGTGGGTTATGCGCACGGCCGAATCGGTCGTGTTGACGGACTGCCCACCGGGACCCTGGGAACGCATCGTCTCGATGATGAGGTCATTGTCGAGGATCTCCACTTCGACATCCTCGACTTCGGGGAGCACGGCCACGGTGGCCATCGAGGTGTGGATCCTGCCCTGTGACTCGGTCTTCGGGACCCTCTGGACTCGGTGAGGGCCCGCTTCGTACTTGAGCCGTGAATACGCCCCCCTGCCCTTGACGGCGAAGGTTGCTTCCTTGAGACCGCCCCCACCGGTCACCGAGACGTCGATCGGCTCGATCCTCCAGCCGGATCGCTCTGCAAACCGCTCATACATGCGGTACAGGTCTGCGGCCCACAGGGCTGCTTCGTCACCGCCTGCGGCAGCACGCACCTCGACAATCACGTCTTTGTCGTCGTCGGGGTCCTTGGGAACCAACAACTTGCGAAGCTCCGACTCGATTGACTCAAGTGTCGAGCGACCCGCCTCGATGGTTTCGTTGAAATACGCTTCCATCTCGGGGTCGGATTCGGCCTTCGCCAGTTCGGTGGCCTCTCTGACCTCGGTGGATGTCTCGAGATAGTGCCGGAAGGCGTCGACGACCGGCTTGAGTTCTGAGTGACGGGTCGAGACTTCGCGATATCGGTTCTGGTCGGTCAGGATGTCCTGGTCGGCCAACTGCGTGAGCGTTTCCTCGAAGTTCGCCTCGACCTCTTCGAGTCGCGAACGCAATCGGTCATCCATCGTCGCCGCCGTCGTTGAACTCAGCCGCGAGAGCAGCTGCGTTCACGGCACCCCTCGCCTTGACCTCATCGATGTCATCAGGTTCGAGCGCTGCAAGCAGGGAGGCAATCGCCACTTCGACCTGATCCTCGGACGGTTCCTGTGTTGTGATCGATTGGATCCACATCCCCGGCTGCGACGCCCACGCGAGCCACCGGTGACCGGCCGCCGCCTTGAGCACCTCGTAGCTGATGCCAGCGATGACCGGAATCAGCACGATGCGAGCAGCGACCTGGATGAGGAAGGCCAGTGGGGCAAGGGTCAGGAACACGACGAAGGCGACCATGGCCACGATGATGATGAACGAAGTGCCGCAGCGGGGATGACGCGGGCTGTACTTCTGGATCGGGGCGATATCGAGCGGGTCGCCATTCTCGTATGCGTGGATCGTCTTGTGCTCGGCCCCGTGGTACTGAAAGACTCTCTTTATCTCGTCGTTGCGTCCGATGAGCCAGATGTATCCGACGATCAGGACGATCCGGATGATGCCGTCGATCACGACAAAGGCGAGGCTGTTGCCCCCGACAAGGTCCTTGATCCAGTTCGCGGCGAACGCAGGCGCAAGGATGAACACAGCAAGAGCAACCGTGATGGCGAACACCATCGTGATCACGATCTCTTTCCGGCCGATGTCCTCTTCTTCCTGGCCGGACTTCTCGGCGGACCATGACAACGCACGGAAGCCGAGACTGAGCGATTCGAGGAGGACGAAGATGCCGCGGAGAAACGGAACCTTGGCACCGGCATTCCTGCTGGTGAGCCGCGGGAGGTCGTTGCGTTGTGCCTCGATGATCCCGTCGGGACGACGGACAGCAACTGCCCAGGCGTCCGGAGCGCGCATCATGACGCCCTCGATGACCGCCTGGCCGCCGACTGACGAGCCAGGTGATCTACTCAACTAAGCCTCCGCGTCTGCGGTTTCGGCCTCGGTCTCGGGCACTGCTTCAGACTTGGGCGCCGATGCGGTGCCCTGCCCATATCGCTTGCGGAACCGCTCGACGCGACCGGTCGTGTCCACGAGGATCTGCTTGCCGGTGTAGAAAGGATGGCTGGCCGACGAGATGTCCACCTTCGCGAGCGGATACGTCTCGCCGTCTTCCCATTCTGTCGTCTCCGAGGTCTCGATCGTCGACTTGGTCAAGAACCGAAAGTCGGACGACGTGTCCTGGAACACGACCGGGCGGTATGTGGGGTGAATGTCGGGCTTCACGGGGTCTCCTGATTGATACTGCTGAACTGTAATGGCGTGGGTTCGTTGGGTGTCTACTGACCCGAGTTGGCCACGGAGAGCAGGAACTCGGCGTTCGACTTCGTGCTCTTGAGCCTGTCGATGAGCAACTCAAGCGCCGCACCGGACTCGAGAGCCAACAACACTCGCCGGAGCTTCCACACCTCGGCAAGTTCCGCTCTGTCGAACAACAACTCTTCCCGGCGGGTTCCGGACGACTCGATGTCGATTGCCGGGTAGATCCGCTTGTCGGCGAGTTTGCGATCCAACCGGAGCTCCATGTTGCCGGTTCCCTTGAACTCTTCGAAGATGACCTCATCCATACGGCTCCCCGTTTCGACGAGTGCCGTTCCGATGATGGTCAGGCTGCCGCCTTCCTCGATGTTCCTCGCCGCACCGAAGAACCGCTTGGGCGGATACAGGGCGGTCGAGTCGACACCACCGGACAGAATCCGGCCCGACGCTGGCGTGGCGAGGTTGTGTGCCCGGGCGAGCCTGGTGATCGAATCGAGAAGGATGACGACGTCCGTACCACCTTCAACGAGTCGCTTGGCACGCTCGATGGCGAGCTCTGACACCTGCGTGTGCTCCTCTGCCGGGCGGTCGAACGTCGAGTAGATCACTTCGCCCTTGACGGACCGCTGCATGTCGGTCACCTCTTCGGGGCGCTCATCCACAAGCACGACCATCAGGTAGCACTCGGGGTTGTTGGTGGCGATCGAGTTGGCGATGTCCTTGAGGACGGTTGTCTTCCCTGCCTTGGGTGGTGACACGACGAGTCCTCGCTGGCCCTTGCCGATCGGAGCGATCAGGTCGATGATCCTCGCCATCATGAGATCCGGCTTTCCGTCGATCTCGAGCCTCAGCCGCTGATCGGGAAACAGAGGCGTCAGCTTTGCGAACTTCGGTCGTTCCTCGGCCTCATCGGGGTCGACACCATTGACCTTGGCTGCGCGGACCAGGGCTGGAAACTTCTCCTGGGCCCTCGCTGGGCGGACAGGACCCGACACGATGTCCCCTTTGCGGAGACGTGACTTGCGGACCACATTGGCTGCGACGTAGGCGTCCTTGTCGCCGGGCAGATAGCCGGTGCAGCGAAGGAAACCGTAGCCCTCGGGCAGGATGTCGAGGATGCCCTCGCGGACCTCGAGCTCGGACTCGTCGATCGGCTCACGGTTGCGACTGCGGTTGCGGTTCCTGTTGCGGTTCCTGTTGCGGCCACCCTGCCGCTGGTCACCACGGTCATCGTTGGAGCGATCAGACGAATCCGAATCATCCGACCGACCACCGTCTTCGGACGACTGGGCAGGTTTGGCCTCGGTCGGGACCGTCTCGGCTGGAAGCATGGACTCGCTGAACTTGTCGGCGTCGAGGATTGCTGCGATGAGCTTGGACTTCTGTAGTCCGTCATGCTCGACGTCGACGGCATTGGCCATGTCACGCAATGCTGGGAGTTTGAGCTCCTGCAGCCTGGCTCTTGGTGTACTCATCCCGGGTGTGCCCCTTTCGAGATGGTCGATGTGGCTGGTCCAATGGACCTGGGAATAGCGTTCATCGCACGGAAGCGATGCATTCGCTGAGGGAACTCCCACGCCGAGCTGGATAGCAATCGGGGCGGGAACGAATCTGAGTATAGGCAACGCCGCTCGATACGCGCTGTATTCCGGGAGCGTCGGGACGTCACTCCCCAGCCGACGTGATCAGTGCCCGAGCGATCGCACTACAGCAGCGGAAGACGATCCTGGGCCGAGCCCCCAAGCTCGTCGGGTTCATCGAGGTCGAGCGATTCGATCCTGCCCCCACGTTTCTCGATCTTCGTAGCGCTCTTCTTGATCTGTTCGATGTCAGCCGCCGCGGCCGCGAAGTGCTTGTCGAGATTGCCGACCCGCGTCGAGAGACGTCCGAGATCGGTGAGCAGGATGCCGACCTCGGCTTGGATCACACCGGCCTGCTTGCGCATCTCGACATCGCGCAGGATGCCCCGGATCGTGGTCAGCGTCGCCATCAGCGTCGTCGGAGACACGAGGTACACCTTGAACCGTTGGCAGTCCTCGATGACATTCGGGTGGTGGGCGTGCAGCTCGGCATAGACAGCCTCGGACGGAATGAACATCAGCGCCGTTTCTGCGGTGGAACGCATGCCATCGATCGGCTGGTCGACGTACTTGTCGGCGATGTCACGCACATGCTTGCGCGTGTCGGCGGTCAGCTGCTTCGCGGCTGTCTCGCGGCCGAAGGCGTCCTCCGCTGACAACATGTTCTGATATGCCGTGAGAGGGAACTTGGCATCCACGGCGATGGGACCGGGTGGGTCGGGCAGCTCGATGAGACAGTCGACGATCTTGCCGTTCTCCAACGTCTTCTGATGCGTGTATGCGAAGTTGGGGAGCATCGCCTCGACGAGATCACGGAGTTGCACCTCGCCGAATGCCCCACGCGCCGGGTTGTTGTCGAGCACGTGTTGGAGGCTCACGACCTGATCCGCGAGCCCGACGATGTTCTGCTGCGCCTTGTCGATCGCCGAAAGCCGCGCGGTGAGGTCGCCCAACGACTTGGCCGTCTTTTCTGCCGTGTCGCTGAGGGTCAGCCCGACGCGCTCGTTCACGCGCTCGAGCCGCGCGTTCACTTCCTTGGTCAGCTCGGCCTGGGATCGCGACACCGTCTCGGACAACGCTTTGGACGTCTGGACCTGGCTTTCACCGACGGCCTGCAGTTGCCCCGCCAACTGATACTGGGTCTGGAGCAGGGCCTCGACCTTGTCCTCGAGGCCCGACGAGTCCGGTTGTCGCAACCCGCTCAGTTTGCGCATCATCACGATCACGGCAACGGCGAGAGCTGCAAGGGCAACCACGAGTGCGGCAACGACAAACTCCATCATCGCCGCCTATGTGTGACCGGGAATCGGGCCATTGTTGGTACATCCGTCATATGCATGAGCGTAGGCACCCGGTGTGACAGATTCAGGGACCCGTGCCGAGCGGGGTGTCACGAGGACGACGGCGGTTCCCATCCCAGCGCTTCGGCCACGGCGGTCACCGAGGCCGAGACGACGTCGGGCATGACCATGTCGGAGGTGGCTGTGTCGGGGTCCTTGAGACCATGTCCCGTCACGGTGCACACGACGATGCCGTCGGGCAACGCATCACGGAACTTGAGAATCCCGGCCACGCCGGCCGCTGACGCAGGCTCGCAGAAAACGCCGACACGCGACGACAAGAGTCGGTACGCCTCGAGGATCTCAGCATCGGTGACGGCATCGATTCGCCCGCCCGATTCGTCCCGTGCTGTGACTGCGCCGTCCCACGAAGCCGGGTTGCCGATGCGGATCGCGGTGGCAATGGTCTCGGGGTTGTCGAAGATCTCGCCGGTGACGATGGGGGCAGCCCCCGCCGCTTGGAAACCCCACATCGCGGGGCGATGTCCGATCTCGGTGTAACCCTTCCAATAGGCCGTGATGTTGCCGGCGTTGCCGACGGGAAGCGCGTGGACCGCAGGGGCTTCACCCAGATCGTTCACGACCTCGAACGCGGCCGTCTTCTGTGCCTCGATCCGGTAGGGGTTCACCGAGTTCACAAGCGCAACGTCGAAATCCTCAGCGAGGGCCCGGACGATGTCCAGGGCGTCATCGAAGTTGCCGTCGATGGGCACAATCGTCGCACCGTGCGCATGGGCCTGCGCCAATTTGCCTGCGGCGATCTTGCCTGCCGGGAGCACCACGATGCATTCGATCCCCGCCCTGGCGGCATACGCTGCGGCAGAAGCCGACGTGTTGCCGGTGGAAGCACAGGCCACCGCCCTGGCACCGTCCTCGACTGCCTTCGACACGGCAAGGGTCATCCCTCGATCCTTGAACGAACCCGTGGGATTCATGCCCTCGAACTTCAGGAACACGTCGCGATCGACGATCTCGGACACCGCATCAGCAGGGATCAGGGGCGTCCCTCCCTCGAGCAGTGTGATCACCGGCGTTGCCTCCGACACCGGCAACCGGTCACGGTGTTCCTCGATGACCCCCCGCCACCTCATCGATCGACTTCCAGGACTCGGACGGGTGGGGCGACCTCGAGTACCTCGGCGATCTGACTGAGCGTGTCGAGTGCAGCGCGCTGATTCGATTCCTTCGCCTTGTGCGTCACGACCACCAACGACGCCTGGGTGTCCACCCCTTCCTGCCAGACGGATCGGATCGACACACCGGCTTCACCGAACCCCGCGGCGATCTTGGCCAGCACTCCCGGCTTGTCGTCAACCATCAAGCGGATGTACCACTCGGTCCGCACCTGATCGAACGGGATGACCGATCCCTCCGAGAACCGGATCCGCGGCGCGACCTGGGCGCCTGCGAGCGTTTCGCGGGCTGCGTCGATCATGTCGCCGAGCACCGCCGTTGCGGTCGGGTTTCCTCCCGCTCCGGGTCCGGCGAAGAGCAATGATTCAATCGATGGACCCTCGATGAAAATTGCGTTCGTAGCTCCCCGGATCGCGGACAACGGATGTACCGAGGGGACGAACGCCGGATGCACCCTGGCACTGAAACCGCCATCGGACCGTTCGCATACGGCGACCAGTTTGACCGTGTATCCCGAACCTGCCGCAAACGCTATGTCCTCGGACGTGATCGACTCGATGCCCTCGTAATACACGTCGTCCATGCCGATCCATGTCCCGAAGGCCAGCGACGCGAGGATTGCCGCCTTTGCGGCTGCATCGGCTCCCGAGACATCTGCCGTCGGGTCCGGTTCGGCATACCCCAGCGCCTGTGCTTCAGCGAGCGCATCGGCATAGTCGGCCCCCGAATCCGACATCTGGGAAAGGATGAAGTTGGTCGTCCCGTTCACGATCCCGAGGACCCTGTCGATCGGTTCGCCTGCGAGCGTCTCGGACAGCGGACGGATGATGGGAATGCCGCCACCGACGGCGGCTTCGAAGAGGAAGGGGACGCCGGACCTCTCAGCGGCGGCGATCAGCTCGGGTCCGCGAGCGGCGATCAGTTCCTTGTTGGCCGATATCACGGGTTTGCCCGCACTGAGGGCAGCGAGGATCAGATCGCCTGCGGGATCCTTGCCCCCCATCACCTCGACAACGATGTCGATCGACGGGTCGTTGACGACGTCGAAGGGGTCGTCCGTGAGGATCCCGTCGGCGACTTCGAAGTCCCGCTGCCGATCGAGGTCACGCACGCCGATCCTCCGCACATCGAACACCAGGCCGGTCTTGGCGGCGATCGCGTCCGACTCGCCCACCAGGCGACGCATCAGGGTGCCGCCGACGGTCCCTGCTCCGAGTAATCCGATTCCAATTGTTCGTTCCATCGTCTCGCGACGATAGCCCAGCCCTGCCACCACGAATCGGACGTACTCCTTCAGCATCAGGCGGTACATGCCGAAGCCACAGCCATGGGTCGCCGGAACTACATCGTCACACTTGTCATGCTGCTTGCACTCGTCGGAACATCCGCGCCCGCGTTCGCCGCCGACGGTGCCGCTCCTCCGTCGACCGCCACCACCGAGACGGCACCACCCGACGACGGCAACCCGGGTGAAGGTGAGGGCACGGACCCGGCAGAGCCGGTCAAGACGCCTCCGAATCCGGTGAAACGCTACAACGTCAAGAAGCGCATCGTGTTCCCGGTCGTTGGTCAGACGTACTTCTACTCAGGTTTCGGGGGATGCAGGGACAACTGCACCCGCGAACACCACGGTATCGACATCATGACATGGGAGTGGAAGGGCCTTCCGGTCGTCGCCGCGACGGCGGGGACCGTCACAGCCGTGACGTACGACGAGGGAAACGCTGGTTGTTCGGTCAGGATCAAGGACCGGTACCGGTGGGAAACGCGGTACTTCCACCTCAACAACGATGTGCCCGGAACCGACGAGGTCGGGCACCCGTGTCCGGCGCCAGGAATCGAAGTTGGTGTCGAGGTCGAGGCCGGCCAGCTCATCGGCTACATCGGTGACAGCGGAAACGCCGAGAACACCCCGGCCCACCTCCACTTCGAACTCAGGATGCCCAACGGCCACCCGGTGGATCCGTACAAGTCGCTCAAAGCCGCAGAACGGGTGACCTTCGAATGGCTGCCGAACGACTTCTCGGTGGCGACCCGACTGATCGCGCAGGCTGCGAAACCGGGGGGTGCAACGACGACCATCGTGGTGACGACCCAGGAGTCGGATCAGCTCATGTCGAGCGAGTTCGAATCGATGTGGCTCGATGCTCCGGTGATCGCCGTCGACCTCGACAACCCGCAGCCGGCGCTTGACGAGATCCACAGACTCGCATCGCGCGCAATCGTGCTCATGTCCAATCTCGACATCCGATGGCTCAGGAATCAACTTGCGGAGAGCACGCTCGTCGTCGACCTCGTCCCCCTTCCCCGGTTCGAGACCGAATCCGTCCAATTCGTTCCGGACGCGACGCAGATGCCGGTGGTCGCACCGAATCCGCGGGACCGATTTGCTACCGTCGTTGCCGGTCTCACCCCCAAGATCTGGCGGAGTCGTCAGGAAGCTTTCCACCAGTTCACTCTCGAGCACCGATCGATCGTTCTCGACTCGCCCCAGTACGCAGAACGCAACCTTGGGCTTCGATCCTCCTCGAGCCCCGGGAAATACGCTGACCGATCCCTGATCTGGTGGTGGACAGGCGATGGATGGATCGGAACCCCACCCGATGGGACGGCCCCTGAACCCGGCTATGCGTACGTCACCGAGCGCATGGCCTCGCAAGGCACCTTTGCGTTCCTCGGGTCCCTCGCCGAAACCAACGAGATGCCGATCTGGAAGAGCAAGTAGCCAACTGGCTCCTAGCCGAGATCGGAAGCAAGCAAGTCAGCGTAGGTCTCGCGACGGACGACCAGCCGTGCCTCGCCGTTGCGCACGAAGACGACCGGCGGTCGCAACACCTTGTTGTAGTTCGAGCCCATCGCATGGCCGTACGCACCGGTGACCGGCGTACACACGATGTCACCGACGGACGTGGAACGTGGGAGATTGGCGTCCTTGACGATCACGTCGCCGCTCTCACAATGCTTCCCGACGATCCGGAATATTCCGTCACGGGGAGCATCGACCGCGCGAGCGAGAAACGCCTCATACCCGCTGTCGTACAGCACAGGACGCGGGTTGTCCGACATGCCGCCGTCAACAGCGAGGTAGGTGCGGACGTCAGGCACCCGCTTGATGGTGCCGACGGTGTACGCGGTGACCGCAGCTTTGGCAACGATGGATCGACCGGGTTCGGCGGTCACCCTGGCTGTGATACCTGCGTCGGCCGCTGCGGTTCGCACGATGTCGGCCCACTCCGTGATCGTGGATTCGGTCTCGCCTTCGACGTAGGCGACCCCAAGACCCCCGCCGATGGAAAACTCCTCCGCACCCGATTCATTGACAAACGGGGCGAGGGTGCTGATCGCCTTCTTGTACGAGGCCACATCGAACACCTGGCTCCCGATGTGGGCGTGGACACCTCGGTATCGAACCACCGAGGATGACTGGGCACGCCGGATGGCCGCGACTGCGCCGCCTCCGTTGATCGGGAATCCGAACTTGGAATCCGGGATCCCCGTCTGGAGATACTCATGTGTGTGGGCCTCGATACCGGGGTTGAAGCGGATGAGAACGTCGGGGATCGCGTACTCCCCGGCGCCCGAGAGGTGTTCGATCCGGTCGAGTTCATCATCGGAATCCACCACGATGGTCCCGACCCCGGCCGCGAGTGCCATCTCGAGTTCGGCCCCGGATTTGTTGTTGCCGTGGAACACGATGGAGCCTGCGTCGACGCCTGCGGCGAGCACGACCTGCAATTCACCACCAGTTGCGACATCGATGTGCATCCCTGCGGTCGCAGCGATGTTGGCCATCGCCTTGCACAGGAACGCCTTCGAGGCGTACGCCACTCCCCCATCGAACGCCGCCACGGCCTCCTCGCACCGATCGATCAGTTGTTGTTCGTCATAGATGAAGACCGGGGTGCCGAACTCGCTGGCAACGTCGGCGACACCGCACCCACCGATGCTCAGAGCGCCGTCGAGAACCTTGGCGGAATCAGGCAACAGCGCCTGCGGTATCGGGTTCGTGGTCACATGCGCTCCGGGATCTCGATGCCAAGCAAGTCGAGCGTTCGCTCGAGCACCGCAAGCGTGACGTCGACCAGTCCGAGCCACGATGACTGCCGGGCGGGATCGGATTCGTTCAGAATGTGACACTTCTCGTAGAACCGGCTGAAATCCCCAGCGAGCTCGTACGCGTATTCCGCGATCACGTTCGGTGCCCTCAGAGTTGCCGCTCGTTCAAGGACCTCAGGGACCCGGACGAGTCGGAGCATGAGATTGCGCTCGGCATCGATCGTCGGGGCGATGATCGCACCGGCGACGATCCCGGCTTCGGCGGCCCGACGCTTGATCGATTTGATCCGCACGGCCGAGTACTGCAGGTACGGGCCGGTCTTGCCCTCGAACGATGCGAACCGATCGAGATCGAACGTGTAGTTCGATGTCCTGTGGTTCGACAGATCACCGAACTTCAACGCGGCGAGACCGACCTGCGTCGCGATGCGTCGCCGCTCGTCGTCGGGGTAGTCCTCTGCGATGTGTGCGTCGTCGAGCTTGGCCCGGGCGCTCTCGGTCACAAGATCGATGAGATCAGCAAGACGAAGCACGCCACCCTGGCGGGTCTTGAATGGCTTGCCATCGGGACCGTTCACGGTTCCGAAACCGATGTGTTCGAGCTCGACGGTGTCGGGGGCGATCCCGGTTTGTCGAGCCGCACGGAAGACCTGCTCGAAGTGCAGGCCCTGGCGCACGTCCACGACATACAGCACGACATCAGCGTGCATGTCCTCGACACGCATTTCGACGGTTGCGAGATCCGAGGTCGAGTACAGGAAGCTCCCATCTGATCGCGTCAGCAGCAACGGCGGGAGTTCCTTGGCGTCGTCCGGCCTCGAAACGTCGACGACAGCAGCTCCATCCGACATGCGGGCGTCTCCCGATGCCAGGAGGCGTTCGACCATCGGAGCCATGCGATCGTGCACGGTCGATTCGCCGTACCAGACGTCGAACTCGACATCGAGCGCCTCGAAGTCCTCACGCTGACCGGCCACCGAGACATCGCGGAAGTGTTGCCACAGCGCCAGATAGCCCGGTCTCGAGTTCTGGAGTTCGAAGGTCGCGACCCTCGCACGTTCGGCCACCTCGGGGTCCTCGGCACACCGGGCGGTGATCACCGGATACATGTCGGAGAGGTCATCAAGATCGACAGGGGATTCCGTCGGGTACGGCCCTGAGAATGCCTCATCGAAGTATGGGAGGTCGGGCTGTCGGTCCTGCAGTTCGATGATCAGCTGCCCGACCGGCATGCCCCAGTCACCCATGTGGATATCGCCCACAGTGGTGTGTCCGAGGAATCGGAAGAGTCGTTTGACCGATTCCCCGATGACTGCGGCCCGAAGGTGGCCGACATGCAGCGACTTTGACATGTTCGGACCGCCGTAGTCCACCACGACCGTCTTCGGCTCGTCCACGAGGTCGACACCGATGCGGTCCGATGCCGCCATCGCATCGACCGAGGTCGTGAGAGCAGCTGGAGCCACCGTGATGTTGATGAACCCGGGGCCGGCTATGTCGAGCGACGAGATCAGGTCATCCGCATCGACCGCAGCAATCACGTCCTGTGCGAGGTCACGAGGATTGCGACCGACCGATTGACCCGCTCCGAGGGCACCATTGCACTGGTAGTCGGCAAGCTCGGGCCGCTGTGAGACAACCACTTCGCCCCATGCATCGTCGAGCCCGACGCTCCTGAACGCAGAGCCGAGCACAATCGAGAGTCGGGACTGGAGGGACATGGTGGCTCTATCTGAATTCGCGGACGGTGGATACTGGGAGTCTCGTCGTCATATCGGACGAGTGGTGCCAGTGGCGCCAAGGTTACAATCGGCTCGCGCCCCAGTAGCTCAGGGGATAGAGCACCGGCCTCCGGAGCCGGGTGCGCAGGTTCGAATCCTGCCTGGGGCACACACCGTCCAACCGGACCATGGCACCGTCAGGCGCAACGGCTGCACCACATCAATGGGTCATTCCCGCAGCAC